>VGRE01000148.1 GCA_016875435.1 Deltaproteobacteria bacterium
CGCGGGGGAGGCGCGTCGCTTGCGGCTGCAGGGGAGGGCAGCGGGGCGGGCGCGTTGACGGACGGAGGGGTCGGCGCCGGCAGCTCCTCGGCCAGCGCCGGGGTCTCCACCGCGTCGGGCGCTGCGTCGGGCGCCGCGTCGGTAGCACCGCCGCCGACACGCGGCGAGGTGAGACCGGTGGTCTCGCGCGTGAAGGCCAGCATGGCCTCGCGCGGGGGCTCGGGAGGGGGTACCCAGCCGGGGGCGGCGCGCACCTCCACCTCGGTTTCCGCGGTGGCCGGCGGCTGCCCGCTGTCTCGGATGGCGAAGGCCACGCGCACCCGGTAGCGCCCAGGAATCAGGCTGGCCCCACCTAGCCCGCCGATCTTGAACGCGAAGCGGTAGCGACCGGTGGGGTGTTTGTCGCTGGTGTAGCCGAGCTCGAGATTCTTCAGGCGCTCGTCGGTGCTGGCGTCGAAGACGGCGATGCCGACGCCGATCTCCTCGTTGCCCTCCACGCCGGCGCTGGCGCCCACGGTGCAGGAGAAGGCCACGACCTCGTCGGTGTCGAACCATGGCTTGCTGGGGGGGCGATCATGCATCACCTTGCCCACCTGCGTGACCTGGGGGCGGTTCAAGGCGGCGATCTCGTCGAGCCGCTGCGCGAACTCGTCGAGGCGGGCGAAGCGGAAGGGCGGGGACGGGCTGGTTTCCAGCGACAGCGACCGCGACAGCAGCACCCCCACGCGCTCGGACAGCCGCCCGTGAAAGCGCGGGTTGCTGTCTTCCTCCTTCATGCGGTCGATCACCCTGTCCTTCAAGGCGCCGATGAGGTGCCTGTCGAGCCCGCGCCGGGGGAACTCGGCTTCCCCCGCCATCACCCCGCGCCACAGGATCGCGGCGAGCGCCCAGGTGTCGACCACCGGCGCCCAGTTGCTCTCCTGGCCCGAGGCGATCTCCGGGGGGAGGTGCGCGCCGGGGAGGTCGGACGCCGCGTCGCCAACCGCCGAGGAGAGCGCCGCCGCTGCCTGTGCGAGCGCGGCGATATTACGACGAACGGCCGGGGTGGCCACGTCGGCGAGCACGACGTCGCCGCGCTCGTTGAAAAGGATGTTGCCCGGGCGGATGTTGCCGTGCATGCCTGAGCCAACGGCGGGGTTCTGCGCGAGCTGTCGAACTTGCCGGGCGACGGCCACCACGACGTCGACCACCGCGCTCACGGGCATGCCCTCGCGCAGGCGCCGCTCGAGGTTGTCGGCCATCCGCGGCAAGAGCAGCGCCGGCTGCCCGTCTGGGGTGGTGAAGCGGGCCTCGAGCTTGGGCAAGCACGGTATCTGGCCCTGCTCGTAGAGGCGCGCCTGTTCCATCAGGCACTCGCGTGCCGCCGCGAAGAAGCTCTCGGGAGCGGGGGCGTCGGGGCGGAGGTCGCCCGGGGCGAGGGGCACCTTCAGCACGAAGATCTGGTCGTTCGACTCGCGGCGGACGAGGAAACTCTTTCCCCACAGGCCGACGCCCAGCAGGTTGCCGACCTGGTAGGCGTTGCCTTGCCCGTCGCGGACGGTGTC
This sequence comes from Deltaproteobacteria bacterium, assembly GCA_016875435.1. GTDB lineage: Bacteria > Myxococcota_A > UBA796 > UBA796 > SXON01 > SXON01. The sequence goes on from VGRE01000148.1 coordinate 1,545, forward strand.
GCCCGTCTTCATCACAAACCCAAAAGGTCGTGAAAACTAACGGCGGGCGGCGGGCGGCGCCACGTCGAATCCGCGTCCTCGCGGCAACCGCTCGTGCTGCATCTCGATACGCGCGCCCCGTGATTTTCCCAACCGGCGGGCACCCCCCCTACGCCTTGCTGCGCTGGCTCCACCGCGAGCGGGTGGCGCGCTTCGAGCGCTCGCTCGAGACGCCCGAGGCGGCGCAGCGAGCCCGCCTCGCCGCGATCCTCGCCGGTGCCGAGGGCAGCGACTTCGCGCGGGAGCACGGGCTGGCGCCCGGGATGAGTCTGGAGCAATACCGCGGCGCTGTCCCCCTGCGGGCCCACGCCTCGCTGAAGCCCTGGCTCGACCGCGTCGAGTCGGCTGAGCCGGGGGTGCTCAGCCGCCTCCCGGTCATCCAGATGGTGCAGACGTCCGGCACGTCCGGCGCGCCGAAGCGCCTGCCGGTCACGATGCCATGGGCCGAGAGCGTGGGCGCCGCGCAGGGCCTCTGGGTGCTCGGCCTGCTCCGCGACGACGAGCAACTCGCGGGCGGCGCGGCCCTGTCGATTGTCTCCCCGGCGGTCACCGGCGCCACCTCGGGTGGCGTGCCGGTGGGGAGCAACACGGGCCGCATGTTCCTCGCCCAGCCCTGGTGGGTGCGCTGGCGAGCGCCCGTCCCCTACGAGGTGTACGGCATCGATGACGTTCCCACCCGCCAGTACGCGATCCTCCGCCACGCGCTGGCGGCCGACGTGCGGAGCTGGACGGCGGCGAACCCCTCGTCGATCCTGCTCTACATGCGCCGGCTCCGGGAGGACTGGGCGGAGCTCCAGCGCGATCTCGCCGACGGCACCCTCTCGCGACTGGGCCAGCGTGGGCTCGCCCGGCGGCGACTCGGCGACGAGCCCGCGCTGCCCTGGTCGCTGCGACGGGTGAACACGTGGAAGGGTGGCCCGGCCGCCTTCTTCGTGGCGCGCCTCCCCGCGGCCCTCGGCGTCGACGTGCCCATCCGCGAGGCAGGCATCACCGCCTCGGAGGGCTTCTTCGCCACGCCCGTGGACGACGGCGACCCGGTGGCCTTCCTCGATGGGCACCTGCTGGAGTTCGTGGACGGCGGCGGCCAGGTGCGCTGGGCCTGGGAGCTCGAACTGGGGCGCGAGTACCGGCTCGTCGTGAGCACCGAGGCCGGGTTGTATCGCTACGATCTAGGTGACATCGTGCGCGTGACCGGCTTAGCAGGCCGCGCGCCGCGCCTGGTGTTCGTCCGCCGGGCGGGCAACGAGCTCTCCGCGGTGGGCGAGCGGGTGACGGAATCCCAATTGCTCGCGGTGGCGTCCGCCCTCGGGCTGTCCGCGCTCTCCGCTTCCCTGGCCTGGGCCGAAGTGCCCTGGCTGAGGCTGGCATATGCCGGCGCAACCGACGTCTCCGCGGCCGATTTCGACCTGCGACTCCGCGCCGAGAACCTGGAGTATGACGACCGGCGTGCCACCGGTCGGCTCGGGTTGCCGGTCTTGTCGCGCATCAGCGACACGGCCTTCACCGCCTGGCGCGCCCGGCGCGTGGCCGAGGGCGCGCCCGAGGCGCAGGTGAAAGACCCGGTGATCCTCGCGCCCGAGCGCTGGGACGAGCTGATTAGTCTGTCGGGCTCCTGATGGCCCTCCAGCTCGCCGTGCTCGGCATCGCGCTGTTCTGGCTCGGCGTGTTCGCCCGGGTGCGGAAGGGGAGGGCCGACACCCGCTACCGACTGGGAACGGACGCGCCCGTGGCGACGAACATCCCACGCCTGGCGGTCGTGGTGCCAGCCCGCGACGAAGCAAGGAACATCGAGGAATGTATCACGTGTATCAGGGCCTCCGATCACCCCGCCCTGGAGGTCCTGGTCTTCGACGATGGCAGTCGCGACGGTACCGGCGCCCTCGCGCGCAGTGCCGGGGCGCGCGTGGTGGAGGGGGGCGACGAGCCCCTGCCGCCCGGGTGGAAGGGCAAGCCCTGGGCCCTCCGCCGCGCCGTGGAGCACGTCGATGCCGAATGGATCGCCTTCGTCGATGCCGACGTGCGCCTCCATCCCGGGGCGCTCGCGCGGGTGCACAGCTACGCGATCCGCGAGGGCTGCGACCTCGTGTCGGGTTTCGGCAGGCTGCTCATGGGCAGCTTCTGGGAGAAGGTCGTCCAGCCCTCCGTCGGTGGCCTCATCATCGCGGGCAACGACCTCGCCGTGGTGAACGATCCCGAGCGACCAGACAAGGCGATCGCCAACGGGCAGTTGATCCTCGTGCGTCGCGAGGCCTACCGCAGCGTGGGCGGCCACGAGGCCGTCAAGGACGACATCCTCGACGACATCGGCCTAGCGCTCGCGTTCACCGCCCGCGGCCTGCGCGCGCGCTGCCTGTTCATGCGGGAGCTCTTCAGCTGCCGCATGTACACCGGGTTCGCCGAGCTGTGGCACGGCTGGACGAAGAACCTCTTTCCCGGCATGCGCTACCGGCTCGACGTGGTCGCCGTGCTGGTGGTGATGGTCAGCTTCGAGTTCTTGTCCCCCTACGCGATCGCCCTTTACGCGCTGGCGACGGAGGACGTTCCGCTCATCGCGACATCGATGGTGCTCCTCGCGCTCATCCATGCCGTCCGCGCCTACATGGACCGCATCTTCGAGCAGGAGCTGCGCTACGGGCTGCTGCAGCCGCTCGGCGCGCTGATGCTCCTGGGTCTCTTGCTCGACAGCGTGCGCCGGACGCGGGCGGGGAACCGGACTTGGAAGGGGAGAGTTTACTAGGAAGGCTCTAGGGGGTAGGCCGTAGGCCCCTTGGCGGTGGGGCCACCGTCGGTCGGGACCCAGGCGGGGCGCCGAGCGGCAAGTGCGAGCGCACAGGACCTCCGGCCTCCCTCCTCCGGCCTCCCGCGGAACTACCTCCCCAGCAACACCCTCACCGCCGCCTCGGCCTGTTCCTCGTCGCGATTGAGGACCGTGTGGAGCGCGTCGCCGTAGTCGTAGACCGACATGAAGTCGGCGTGGGCCTGGTATTGGGAGAGGAGGTCGACGTTGGTTTCCTGGGGAACCAGCGGGTCGGCCGAGGAGTACCACACGCCCAGCGGGTAGTTCAGGCCCTCGTTCTTCAGCGCGTTGTTCAGGCTGTAGAAGTAGATCGTGCCCTCGATGTCGTCGCGCTGGTTGGGGTTGGTGTCGTCGCTACGGATGTCGCCGTACACGATGCCGTCGCCATCGTCGTCGTCGTGGTCGGGGTAGATGCGCGCCAGGCCGTCGTTGAGTTTCTGGAACAGCTCGTCGTGCGTCGTGATGCGCCATAGGTTGTCCATGTGGCTGTCCACGACCATGCCCTTGATCACCGCCGCGTCCTGGTTGGGCACGTCGTTGAGCAGGTCGCGCGCCCTCAGCTCAGCGGCGGCGCGCCCGCCCTCGCCAAGGCCGACGATGTAGACGCCCGAGGCGTCGAGCGAGATCGGGAGGGTGTCGAGCCCGAGCTCAGCGCGCTTCTCCGTCGCGATGTCGGGATTCGGGTTGGCGATCGCCGTCATCACCCAGGCGAGGTAGCGGCCGTCGCGATGCACGCCGCCGTCGGCCTCCCAGTTGTTGTTCCGGGCGCCAGTCTCGTTGTGCCAGAGGTCGGCCCAGCAGTTGGCGGGGTAGATCGTGAACGCACCGGCGTCGGCGAGCTTGGCGGGGAGGATACCGAGGTTCGTCTCGGTGGGGTCGATCGTCTCGTCGAGCAGGCCCAGGGTCTCGAACACCTTGTCGGCCGCCCAGTCTGAGGAGAATCGGTTCTCCCCGGAGTAGAACACCGCGTCGGAGGAGTCGAAGGCGGGAACGGAACCGTCGGCCCTGCTCTCCACGTAGTCGAACACGCCGGCATGGAAGACGATGACGATGGGCATGGCCACCGAGGCGTCGAGATCCTCGGCGTACACCGCGTAGAATGTCGCCGACTCGCCGTCGGGACAGGTGAGGCCGTCGTAGTGAAAGGGCTGGAGCACGAGGTCGTCGCGCTCCGTATACGCGTTCTGGAAACTGAGCTTCTCGATGGTGAGAGGATCGGCACCGGGCGTGAAGCAAGCGACGAGGGCAAGGAGGGTCGGCACGGGCGCTCCGCGTCGCTACTATAGCTCCTGCGCGCACCGCAGGCCGCACGGAGCGGCGCCGGGCCCGCCCGCCACGAGCCCCGGCTCGCCGCCCAGCAACTGCCCGTCGTCGGTCCAGTGCCAGATCGCGCAGCCAAGGTCGAAGAAGCCGTGCTTGTTGGGCGGGAGCAGTGCCGCTTCCGGCACCTCGCCATAGCGGAGTGGGGCGGCGATGCCCTGCGACGGGTCGCCCTGCTCGCCCCAGGGAAATCTCCCCGTGCCCCAGGCGGCGCGGAACTCGGCCACGGTGGGGAGCCGCTTGCCGGCGGCGCGCGCCCAGGCCGACGCCTCGGCGTGCTCGATGCCGGTGCGCGCGGTCCATGGGTCGATGTCGCCGGGCAGCGAGCCCGGCTTCACGCGAAGCCAGCGATCGAAGCTCACGGGAAGCACGTCGAGCAGCACGTCGCTGCGCCCGGGCACCATCGCCATGAGCGGGTGTTGCCCCGTGGGGTTGACCAGCCCGCGCGCGCGGCTGTCGGCGAGGGTGGTCACGGGTTCCTCCACCCGGACCGTGACGTCGGCTCGGGTGACGCGGCCCCGCGCATCGACCGTGGCCCGGGCCGAGAGTACCCGCCAGGTGGCGTCGGCGGGGGAACGATTGTGGGTGGCGAGCGCGCGGGCGATCGCGTGGCGCACGGAGATGGCGCTGGAGTGAACGACGGACACGGTCTTGACCTGTCCCTAGCCTAGCTGAGGTTAGATCGCTCTGCCCTCATGCGCTGGCGCCTCGTGGATGCCATCGACGAACTCGAGCGCGATCGTTTCGCGGCGGGCCGGGTTTCCTTCTCCCCGGAAGCCGAGTTCTTCATCGACCACTTCCCGGGTTTCCCGGTGGTGCCGGGCGTGCTGCTCCAGGAAGCCATGGCGCAGCTCGCGGGCAAGCTCATCGGCTACTCGGTGCGTCTCAACCGCGGCGACTGGCCCTTCCCCATCCTCTCGATGATGCAGGGGGTGAAGTTCCGCAAGTTCGTGAGGCCTGGCGAGGAGGTGCGGCTGGAGGCTCGGCTCGTGGCGTTGCGCGAAGAGAGCGCGATCGTCGATGTCTGCGCGTGGGTGAGCGGCCGGCGGGTGGCTCAGGCCGAGCAGACCTTCGTGTTCAACGCGGTGCCCCTGGCCTCGGCCGAGGAAGTCGACATCCTCGAGCGCCTCGAGCGGGCGGAGCTGAGGCGACTATGGGCGGGGTACCCGGATGACTGAGCGCATCGTCGTCACCGGTATCGGCATGGTGACGCCGCTGGGGCGCGATAGCGAGAGCTCGTGGGCGGGCGTGCTGCAGGGGCGCAACGGCGTCGGTCCCATCCGCCGCTTCGACCCGACCGGTTTCCCGGTGCGCTTCGCCGCGGAGGCGCCTGTCGCCGGTGACGGCCCCGCGCTGAAGGCCGAGCTGGTGCGGCTGGCGCTCGACGAGGCGCTCGGGCAGTCGAAGCTTGAAGGCGCCTACGATCCCGCGCGCCTCGGCACCTGCCTCGGGAGCGAGGCCTGCCGGCCGCCCTGGACTTGGCTGTGGCGCGGGGATCCCCCTTCCGAGCCGGAGCTCCTCGCGCTCGCCCCCGACGCGCCCACGCGACAGGTGGAGGCGCGCACGCGTGCCCGGGGGCCCCGCAGCACGGTATCGACGGCCTGTACCTCGTCGTCGCAGGCCATCGGCGAGGCCATGCTCCGCATCCGGCGCGGCGAGGTCGACGCGGTGGTCTGTGGCGGTGTCGATGCTCTCTCCGACCCGTTGATGGTCGTGGGCTTCGCGAAGCTCGGCGCCCTCTCCACCCGCAACGGCGCGCCGGAGCTCGCCTCGCGCCCCTTCGACGTGCATCGGGACGGCTTCGTGCTGGGCGAGGGCGCAGGGCTCCTCGTGCTGGAGCGCGAGACCACCGCGGCGCGGCGCGGTGCCGAGGTGCTCGCGGTGGCCGAGGGATGGGGTTGTTCTTGTAATGCGTGGCGGATCACCGACAGCCCTCCCGACGGCCGAGGCGCCGCCGACGCGATGTCGATGGCGCTCTCCGACGCGGGACTGGTCCCCGCCGACATCGGCTACGTCAACGCCCATGGCACCTCCACCCAGCAGAACGACGCCTCGGAGTCCACCGCGATTCGTCGCGTGCTCGGCGGCGTGCCCGTGTCGAGCACCAAGGGGATGATGGGACACCTGGTGGCCGCCTGCGGCGCCGTCGAGGCCATCCTGTGCGTGCTCGCGCTGCGGGACGGCGTCATGCCGGGCTCACGCAACCTCGACGACCCCGATCCCGCTTGCGACCTTAATCTTGTTCGTGTCGCGACACATGTATCACTGAAACATGCGCTCACGAACGCCTTCGGTTTCGGTGGCAGCAACGGCACGCTCGTGTTTGGGAGAGCGTAGTGCTCGTCTCAGTGGGATACCTGCTTCCAGGTGCACTCCGGCCCACCGATACATTGCGATACATGACTGATACCCGGGCCGGTGTGGTGGACGGTCCAGACCTCGGCCCCTGGCTCAGGCGGAAGAAGGACGCGCGGCTCTTGCCGCGGGCCGCCCAGCTCGCCCTGCCGGCGGCCGGCACTGCCATGGCCGCGTTTGCCGGCGACCCGGAGGCGCTCGGCCTGGTGGTGGCGGTGGGCCGGGAGCCGCCCGACGAGGGAGAGGCCGAGGCCTCGCTGGCGGCGATGTGCCGCGACGGCGCGCTGGCCAGGGATCGGCTGGGCAGCGAGGGACGGGCGCTCTACCCGCCGCTCTTGCCTCTACGGACGCTGCCCAACATGGTTCTCGCCCACCTGGCCATCGCCCACGGTATTCGCGGGGAGAACGCTGTTTTTGCCGGCGGGGAGGAGGCGGGTCGACACGCTTTCGAGGAGGCCTCGGCCATGCTGCGGGAGGGGCGTGCCGAGGTGGTGCTGGTAGGGGCGGCCTACTCGGCCGTCGACCTCGCCAGCGCCCGCGACCGCCTGCGCCTCGGGCTGTCGGGTCCGCCGGGAGAGGGCGCGATCTTCGCGCTCTTGTCGGCGGCGATGCCCTTGCCACCCGCCCGGTTGCTCGGCGTGGGTGACCTCGGGCCGGTCGCTGCGCTGACGGGACTCCTCCCGAGCGCCTAGTTCTTCGCGGCGTGATAGGAGGCGGCGCGATGGCCAGCCGCGAGAGCGCCCGCAAGTTCCAGTTCCTGCGCGAGATCGCGTCGGGCGGCTTCGGGAGCGTGTTCCTGGCCAAGGTGATGCACGCGGACGGTTTCTCGCGACTGGTGGCGATCAAGCTGCTCCACCGTCGGTGGTCGGAGAACAAGGAGATCGCGCAGCGCATGCGCGACGAGGCGCGCCTGCTCGGCTGGCTGCGCCATCGCAACATCGTCGACGTGATCGACCTAACCAGTATCGATGGCCGCGCGGCCGTAATCATGGAGTACCTGGAAGCCGTCGACCTGAAGTCGGTGGTCCAAGACCTCTCCGACCGGGGCGACCGCATCCCGCCCTACGCGGCGCTGGAGATCGTGAGCTTCGTCGCCAGCGCCCTCGATGCCGCCTACAACCGGCCGCCCTACGAGGGCGAGAAGCCGCTGCGGGTGATCCACCGCGACATCAAGCCCTCCAACATCATGGTCGACGAGTCCGGCACGGTGAAGGTGCTCGACTTCGGCGTGGCTCGCGGCGAGTTCGAGAATCGCGAGAGCCAGACGCAGGATTTGAACTTCGGCTCCGTCGAGTACATGCCGCCGGAGCGTCTCTTCTTCGAGCCGGAAACCGACCGGGCCGACGTGTACTCGCTGGGAGCCACGCTGTTCGAGTTCCTCGCCGGTGAGCGACTGGGCAAGGCCAAGGGGCGCGCCGAGAAGCACGCGGCGTTCCTGGAAGATCGCCTTTCCTACCTCGCTGCCCGCTGCCCGCTCCCCAATCCCCAGAGCGGGGACCTCGCGAAGTTTATTCGCGATATGTGCGCATATAACGCGGATAACCGTCCGTCGGCGGAGGCGCTGGTCTCGCGGGGGCGGCACCTGGCGCGCCAGATGCCGGGGCCCGCCCTCGCCGAGTTCGCCGAGCAGGCGGTGAGGCCGCTGGTGGCCGCGCAGTCGCGGGCCCCGCGCGAGCCCAACCCGCTCACCGAGAAGGTGCTCGCGGAGGACGGCACTCTGTTTGGGTCGGGCGAGATGGTCGACCGCGGTGGCACGCCCCCGGCCACCGCCGACGCGCCGCGCGCCGACGGCCCCGTGGCTGACGTTCCGCGCGACGACGCGCGCTGGGAGGCGCTGAGGAAGGCGGCGCTCGCCGAGATGGCCGTGGCGGAGGCCGAGCCCGCCGTGGTGTCGACACCCGGGCCGTCGCTTTCAACGGCGCAGGCCCCCGAGTCCGCCCGGGTCGACGGCTACGACGACGAGCCCACGCGCATCGGTGCCGCCCCCCCGGGCGTCGCCGCGGTGTCCAAGCTTCCCGCCGCGGACCCGGAGCCGGTGCGCTCTCCAGCGGCCAGCCCTCGTGCCGGCAAGCGCGAGCGCCCCCCCGCCGGGTCGGTAACGCCGATGATCGTGGCAGCGCCGACCCCGGTCGATGACCTGGCGTCCGAGGAGATGCCGGTGCTCGCCCCGCCCCCCGGCACCGCCGGCATCTCGGCGCCGACGCCGCGAGCGCTCAAGCAGGACGCGCCGCCCGAGCCGAGCACCCCCGAGCCGGCCGCCCCCGAGCCGAGCGCCCCCGAGCCCCTGCCCCTCATCGCGGCGCCTGGAGGCTACAGCGGCCTCGACCCCATCTCCGCCGAGGTGGTGGGTCCGGCCGA
>VGRE01000149.1 GCA_016875435.1 Deltaproteobacteria bacterium
TGAGCGAGCGCCGACCTCGAGGCCAAGACCGTCACCGTGCGGGCCAGCGCGAGGGTCGAGGAGGCGGAGATCATCGCCTACGGCGCCCACAAGGCGGTGCTCGACAAGTCCACGGTCCGCCTCGGGCAGGGCCCCGGGGACGTCAGCGTGCCCTTCGTGGGCGACCCATCCGAGGTGGTGCTCCTCGACGTGACCCTGCGCACGTCGAGCGCCTGGGCCGGTTTCACTTACTCGCCCTGGTTCCTCGACATCCCCCACGAAGACGTGCTCTTCGTCAGCGACAGCGACGTGATTGCCGCCGACGAGGAGTGGAAGCTGGCGAAGGTGCAGGAGCAGCTCGCCGACGTTGCCGACAAGTACGGCAGCATCGTGCCGATCAAGCTCTACGTGGCCGGCTGCACCGACACCGTGGGCGACGCGGCGCACAACCGCGACCTCTCCGAGCGACGCGCCCGGAGCATCGCCAAGTGGCTCCGCGCGCACGGCTTCAGCTACCCTATTTATTACTACGGTTTCGGCGAGTCCTTGCTGGCGGTGCAGACGGGCGACGGCGTGGACATGCAGGTGAACCGCCGCGCGCTCTACATGGTCGGCGCCAACCCGCCGCCCTCGGGATCCGGCGTGCCGGGCGTGGGCTGGAAGGGCCTGTAGTTACCAGAGCACGTAGGTGGCCCCGGCGCCCACGCCGAAGACGTGCTCCTCGAGGGTGCCGGTCGACTCGAACTGCTCGGCCGGGAGGTAGTGGAAGTCCCAGCTGCCGTTGACGCGGATGGCCACCGGCGCGTCGCCGACGGGAATGTCGACCCGGGCGGTGGCGTGGGTGGCCGCAGGGACCCAGGCGAAGGTCTCGCCGAGCTCGATGTTGGCGTGCAGGCCGTTGGGCGCGTCGATGTCGAGCTGTCCCATGAAGCGAACGCCGAGCCAGTCAGCCAGGGCCACGCCGGCCGAGGTGCGCGTCTCGTCGGTGTAAGAGAAGTAGGGGGCGTTCAAGGAGTGTAGTTCCGCGCGGCCGCCCACGGCGAGCATGTCGGTGGCGCCGTACAAGTAGCCGGCGCCAACCGAGAAATCACGGACGAAGGTTAGGAAAGTGTCCTCCCCCAGCTTGAACCAGTTCGCGGTGAAACGCCCGCCGCCCGAGAGTGCCACGCGACCGGGACCGGCTGGCACCTGGTAGTCCGCGCGCAGGTTGATTCCCCAGAAGCCTACGCCCGGCGCGCTGAGGTCGGCGTTGGCCACGCCGCCGTCGCCGTTGGTCTTGAGCGAGTAGGGGCCGCGGACATTGTAGAGACCTCCGTAGAAGCGCCCGCGCGCGAACTCTCCGCTCGCGACTGGCGCCTGCGTGGTTGCTGTTGAGCTGCTCGATGTGGCCGGTGCCGTGGAGGCGGTGGGCGCCTTGCTCACGGACCCCACCTGGTCGAGCGTGGGGAGGCTGAGCGCGGCGGTGGACGACCCGGCGCCGACGGTGATCTTCAGCGGGCCGTCGGTGCCGGCCGGGAGTTGCACGGGGACGGCGTAGCTGCCGTCGCGATTGTCGGTGACCGCCCCCGCGGTGGCGGGCGCGGCGGAGATGGCGAGCTTTTGTCCAGCCACGCCCACGCCCGCGTCGTCGGTGACGCGCACCTGCACGAGGATCGCGGCGCCCGGCGTGGTGTAGCCGGGCGTGGCGGTGAGCATCACGCTCGACGGCGGACCGGCCTTCGGCACCATGCCGACCCTGGCCACCGCGAGCGACGGCGCGGCGCGCTGCCAGCGCTCGATCGCGCCCAGCTGCGCCGGCGAGCCGCCCGGCGGGGGCGCGGCGAACACGTTCTTGCCCACCTGGAACACCGGCAACTCGGTGACTAGGCCGGCGCCCTCGATGCGCAGGGTTTGCAGCCCGGGAGACGTGCCCGACTTGTAGACCACGCGGGCGAGGCCCTTGGCGTCGCTCTTCGCGGTGGGCGGCAACACGCCGTCGCCCCGGGGGACGGCGAGGTTGAAGTCGACGTTGGCCACCGGCAGGCCGAAGGCATCGACCGCCACCAGCGTGAGGGTCGTGGTGTCGAGGCCGTTGCCGCTCACCGTGGGCGAGGTGGTCCAGGCGAGGATGCGCGCTGGCGCGAGGGAGGAAGCGTCGATCTGCGGGGCCCCGTGTACCCGCATCCGGTCGGACTTTGACGAGCCCGAGGCGCTACCGGAGTAGCTGCCATCCTTGTTGTCCTTGAGGCTGCCCGACAGGCTCCCGCCCTCGATGACGATCTGCGGCGAGCGCCCAGCGAGCGAGGTGCCGCCTGCGTCCTTGAGGTTGGCGAGCAGGTTCACGCTGCCGCCGCTCGCGGGGTACTCCGGCGGGTCGGCGGCGAGGGTCATCCGGGGCAGGGGCGACAAGACGCGCACCTTCCGCTGCGCGGTGAGCCCGTTCCAACTCGCCCCGAGCGTGACCTCCCCGGGCGTGGAGGGGAGGGTCCAGGCGGCCTGCATCACGCGGCCGTCGGGACCGGGCGTGGCCACGGTGCCCGCGCTCGCGGTGATCTTCATGTCGCTGGCCGGCTGCGGCTCGCCGTTGGCGCCGAGGGCCACGGCCCGGAGCTTCAGGCTGGCCGAGGCGTCGGCCACCACTGAGGCGGGGAGGGGAAGAAACACCAGCTGGCCGCCCTGCGGCACGCCGGGAATCGGCACCTCCTTGGCGGCCTTCGAGGTGTCGACGCTTACCGTGGTGAGCCTCCCGTTGGGCAGCCGCGGGTCGAGTTCCAGCTCGAAGCTGACCTTGTTCTTGCTATCCGCCTTGAAGGGTCCGAACTGCTTGCCGCCCATGGCCAGGATGCTCGTGGACCCCGCAGGCGCGTCGAACTGGACCGACTTTTTCTGGAGCAGGGGCAGCGTCGCGTAGCCGCCGATGTCGGGTGCCGCCATGTCGGCGGCGGTGATGGCGACCATGACCGGGCCGGTCAGCGTCTTGGGGGCAGTGTAGCGGGCGGCGTAGCTGCCATCGCCCGTCGGCACCGGGAAGTCGATGGTGCCGGTGCTGGCGGTGAGCACGAAGCGGCGCCGCTCGGGCGACACCGGCGACGTGCCGGAGGGGACGAGCTTCACCGAGGCCGACTGGCCCGCGCCGAGGGCGGGCGGGTCGAAGCTGATGGCGATCTCGCCCTGGAAGGGGGGCACGACCGGCACCTGCACGGTCTGTTCGTCGCCCTGGACGGTCACCGCCACCGGGAGCGACTTCGGCTGGCTCACCGCGGGAGGCGTGTACTCGAAGCTCACGATGCAGTCGGCGCCCATGGCCACCGAGGACACCTTTCCCGACTCGGCCCTCACCCGCGCCCGCGCTCCCGAGGGACAGCGCTCCACGTAGGCCCGAACCACGGAGGTGGTCTCGCCATCGGCCGTCAGCGGCGCCGTGCCGACGAGGTCGGTGCCGGCGAACGCGCGAAGGACGCACATCAACAGGGCGATCAACGGCACGGGCACCTCGCGCGGGACGCCACCGTAATCAGGTGCGCCCGCTCGCTAGTCGAGGGTTTTTTCGATGTCGCGGTCGCGCGGGTTCTTGCTGACGATCTCGGCGCCGTCGTCCATGAGGACCTTGAGCGGGAGGCCAACGCTACCGCCCTCGGCGTAGTCCCAGATCACGCCCTCCTCGTCGGAGAGCACCGGGAAGGTCATCCCGTACCTGTCGGCCCAGGCCTTCAGTTCCGACTCGGAGGGAGGCTGGCTGCGGTTGTTCTCGATCACCACGTTCATGAGCATGAAGCCCTGGTCGGCGTATTCCTGGTAGAGGTCTTCGAGGCCGCCGGCCTCGGATACGCACGCGCCTCACCAGAAGGCTGAGAAGATCAGCAGGACCGAGCGGTCGCAGAAGTCGTGGAGCGACACGTTGTCGCCGAACTGGTCGGGGAGCACGAAATCGCGGCTGATGTCGCCCTCGCCGTAGCCGGTGGCCTTGACGTCGTTGCGGCAGGCCCCCTTGCTCCAGCCGCCCTCGTAGGGCTTGTCGGCCTTGTCGAGGGGGTCGGAGTTGTCGGCCACCTCGGCACCATCGTCCCAGCCGTCGCCGTCGGAGTCGGCCTCGTCGCCATCGGTGCCGAGCTCGTCCTCCTCGTCGTTGGTGAGGCCGTCGTTGTCGGGGTCGTCGCCGCCGTCGTCGCGCTCCTCGGTGTCGTCGACGGTGTCCTTGCCGCCGAGGGGGCCACCGCCCTCGTCGTCGTCTTCTTCGCTTCCCAGCAGTCCGGCGCAGCCGAGACTGGTGGCGCCCAGCCCGGCGAGGATGAGCACCCGCATTAGAGCAACTCCTCGGCGCGCGTGGAGTTGGATCCACTCGCGATTGTGTCGATCAAGACGCCCCGATCCAGCACCACGGTGAAGGGCAGCCCCACGCTAGTCATGCCCTCGGCGTAGGTCCACAACATGCCCTCGGCGTCGGCGAGAACCGGCATCGTGAGACCGTAGCTGTCGGCCCACTCCTGCAGGTCGGCCTGCTCGGGGGTGGAGTAGTCCGCGGTCTCGGTGATGACCTGGAGCACCATCAGGCCATCGTCCTTGCCGCCCTGGTAGATCGTTTCGAGGCCACCGGCCTCGGAAGTGCATGCGCCTCACCAGAAGGCAGCGAACACCATGTAGATCACGCGGTCGCAGAAGCTGTAGAGGTGCACGCTCTGGCCGTGCTGGTCCATCATGGCGAAGTCGTCGGACACCTCGCCCTCGGCGTGGCCCTCGCCGTTGATGTCGTCCTTGCAGGCCCCGATCGCCCAGCCGCCCTCGTAGGGGTACTCGTTGGGGTCGAGCGGGTCGGTGTTGTTCTTGAACTCCACCCCGTCGGCGGTGCCGTCGCCGTCGCTGTCGGCCGCGTTCGGGTCGGTGCCGAGGCTCTCCTCGGCGCTGGTGAGCAAGCCGTCGCCGTCGTCGTCGAGGTCGACGTCCACCTCGGCGGCACAGCCGCCGATCGCGGTGGAAAACAGGAGTGGGAGCACGGCGCACCTCGGCGGGCGCATTGTGCCACGGGCTGCGCCGGCCCGCCAGCCTGAGTTGACGGCTCCGGCTAAGGGGTCGTCATGACGCAGCGGGAGGCCGCCGAGCGGGTGCGCCACGACCTCGGCAAGTACGTGCACCTCGAGGCCCGTTGGCTCGACGAGGACGCCACCACCGCGGAACTGCGCGAGGCACTGGTCAACGACTTGCGACGCACCCGGCGTGGCCCCGACGGCGAGATCGACTGCTGCACTCTCTGGGAGCGGCTCAGGCCCGCGGTGGCGGTTCTCGACCTCGGCGCCATCGACGCGGTCGCCGTCGCGCTCCAGGCCGACCTGCCGCGCCTCGAGGCCCTCGACCGCTCCGGGTTGCTCGCCGTGGCGGCGCGGGCGCGGTTGCTGGCCGAGGCCTGCCGGCGCCTCGTCGACCAGGTGCGCGACTAGTGGCCACCATCCTCGTCATCGACGACCAGGATCGCTACGCGAGCCTCTGTCGCAAGGCCATCCCCGAGCATAGCTACCTCGGCCCGGCACGGTCCTGGCGCGAGGCCGCCGAGGTCCTCCGCGCGCGCCGTCGCGACATCGATCTGGTGCTGCTCGACGTTCACTTCGACATTCCAGAGGCGGACTTGGTGGGCCTGCCGGCAGGAGCCGACGCCAAGGCGGTGGCGCGGACACGTCGGCGGCAGGGACTAGAAATCCTTGTCCGCCTGCGCAGGCGCCTGCCGGACTTGCCGGTGGTCCTCATGACGAGTCGCGACGAGGTTGCGCTCGAGAAAGCCGCCGAGCGCCACGAGGCCGAGGAGTACACGTACTTCCTCGACGACGAGTACGTTGATGCGCGCTCGCTCCGCGCCCAGCTCGACAACGTGCTGGCGGCCCGTCGCGGTCGCGACAGCGAGGGACAGGTCTTCTGGGGACGATCTGGGGAGATGCGGCGGATCCGCGCGCGCCTCCACGTCCTGGCACGGGGTCGGCTCCCGGTGATCCTCGGCGGACCCACCGGCACGGGCAAGTCGATGGTGGCGCGCCACGTCATCCACGCGCGCTCGGGGCGGCGCGGCAAGTTCGTCGCGGTCGACCTGTCCACCCTCCCGCGCGACCTCGTGGCGGCGCACTTGTTTGGTGCCTCGCGCGGCGCGTACACCGGTAGCGTGGCCGACCGCCGCGGCGCCTTCGAGGAGGCCGACGGTGGCACGCTCTTCCTCGACGAGATCGGGAACCTGCCCGAAGACGTCCAGAAGATGTTGCTGACGGTGCTCCAGGAGGGTGTCGTCACCCGCATCGGCGACACGGTGGAGCGGCGTGTCGACGTGAAGCTCTGTGTCGCGACCCATGAAGACTTGCCCGCGATGGTGCGGGGAGGGCGCTTCCGTGCCGACCTGTTCATGCGGCTCAACCCGGCCTGCACGGTCGTCCTGCCGCCGCTTGTGGAACGACGGGGGGACTTCGCGCGGCTCCTGGAGTGGACCACCCTGCGCGCGGCCGAGTCGTCGTCGATCCTGTCCCTGTTGCTCGACTACCGGCAGCGGTCCGGTCTGGGCGAGGGCACGGCGCTCTCCCCGGCCGGCGAGGTGTCGGTGGCGCTGGGGGCCGAGGTGCCCCCCGCCACCGAGGGTCGCCTCGTGCTGCTCTTTCCGGAGCGAACGCTACGCCTACTGCGTCGGCACCGCTGGCCGGGCAACCTCCGCGAGTTCGGGATGGTCGTGGAGAACGCGCTCACGTTCACCTTCGCCGAGCTGGCCGGGCTCGGCGCCGGGGCGCGCGCCGACGTGGTGCAGGTGCGTCCCAAGCTCGTGCGCGACCTGCTCCGCGCCGTGCGCGTCGACTGTCCTCGCGACGAGGGCGGCTGGCGCTGCGAGATCGGCATCAGGCCCGATCCCACGCTCAATCACGTGGCCCAGGATGTCGAACGCCAGTACTTCACCCGCCTGTGGGAGCAGGAAGACGGCGACTTTGCCTCCATGGCTCGCGTGCTGATGGGCGACGAGGCCCACGCGCGGAAGGTGCAGCTCCGTTTCAACCAGCTCGGCCTCAAGGTGCGGGAGCTCCGCAAGCACTAATTCCCTGAGCACGGCATTTTTGGCACGCGCGCGCTACGGGGCGCCGCATGCCCGAGACGCCCTCGCCAGACGGTGCGCTGCTCCTGCAGTCGATCGTCGAGAACCTGCCCGACATGATCTTCGTGAAAGACGCGGCGGAGTTGCGTTTCGTGCGCTTCAACCGGGCGGGCGAGCAACTACTGGGTTTTGCCCAGGACGACATGCTCGGGCGTAACGACTATGACTTCTTCCCCAGGGAACAGGCGGACTTCTTCACGCGAAAGGACCGGGAAGTGCTTCAGGGCAACGAGGTGGTCGACATCCCCGAGGAGCCGATCCACACGGGCGCGCACGGGCTGCGCTGGCTGCACACGCGCAAGATTCCCATTCGCGACGCCGACGGCCACGCGCGGTACCTGCTCGGTATCAGTCGCGACATTACTGAGCTTCGCGACGCGCGCGTGGCCTTGCAGGAGCGCGAGGCGCAGTTCCGCCACGTGCTCGAGCGCTTCCCGGGGATCGTCTGGATCGCCGACGCCGAGCAGCGCCTGACGTGGATCGGCGGTGCCGGAGCCATGCGACTTGTCATCGCGACAGATATGGCGAATGGACGGCACGTCGCCGAGGTGCTCGTGGCCGCGGTCGACGTCAACCTCGGCGCTGTTCACCGCGAGGCCCTGTCGGGCGCGGCCGGTACCTTTTCCTTCTCACTTGGCGACCGGGAGTTCGAGGCCCGCGTCGATCGACTGGGCGACGGCGCGGTGATGGGGGTGGCGCTCGACGTGACCGAGCGTCGCCGGCTCGAGGCGCAGCAGGTCGAGGCGCGACTCCAGCGCGCGCAGCGCATGGAGGCGCTGGGCGCGCTCGCCGGGGGCATCGCCCACGACTTCAACAACTTGCTCGTGGGCATGGTCGGGAACGCGTCGCTGGCGTTGCTCAAGCTCCCCGATGGGGCGGCGGCGCGACCCGACATCGAGCGCCTGCTCGCGGCGGCCGAGCGTGCCGCCGACCTCACGAGGCAGATGCTGGCCTACTCGGGCAAGGGCCGCTTCGTCGTTGAGCCCGTCGACATCGGTTGCCTCGTGCGCGAGACCGTCGACCTGCTTCGCAGCTCTCTGCCGCGGCGCGCGCAACTGGGCGTACACGTGCTGGAGAGCCTGCCCCCCGTCGATGCGGACGCCACGCAGGTGCGGCAGGTGGTGATGAACTTGCTGACCAACGCCGGCGAGGCCCTGCCCGAGGCAGGCGGCGACGTCCAGGTACACGTCAGCGCCGTGACCGTCGAGCCGGGCGCACAGGAGGGAAACTTCGGCGACGAGGTCGTCCCCGGGCCCTACGTGTGCGTGGAGGTGGCCGACACCGGCTCCGGGATGGACGAGGCCACGCGTCGTCGCATGTTCGACCCGTTCTTCACGACCAAGACCAACGGTCACGGCCTCGGTCTCGCGGCAGCGCTCGGCATCGTCCGGGGGCATCACGGCGCCATCCGGGTGTACAGCGAGCCCGGCCGTGGGACCACCGTGCGCGTCTTGCTGCCGGCCGGGCACGCCCCGGCGACCGTGGAGTCGCGACCGAGCATCGACGCGGAAACGGTGATGGTCATCGATGACGAGCCAGCGGTCCGCGACTTCGCTCGCGCCGTGCTCGAGTTCCATGGTTACCACGTGCTCGAGGCGCAAGACGGGCGCGAGGCGGTGTCGCTGTTCGGCGCTCACCGCGATCGCGTCGGGCTCGTGCTCCTCGACCTGACGATGCCGGGGATGGACGGCGAGGAAACCTTCCACGAGCTGCGCGCGCTCAAGCCCTCCGTCCGGGTGTTGTTGTCGAGCGGCTACGACGAGCAACAGGCCACCAGTCGTTTCACTGGGCTCGGGCTGGCGGGTTTCCTGCGGAAGCCCTACCGCGCGGAGCAGCTGATGGCGCAGGTGAGGGAGCGGCTGGGGAAGAGGTAGGGGGCGGGCGGAGCGCCACCGTGACACCCCCCGTTTCCGCCCCGGGGGCCACCCCCTTCCGACCCGTCGGCCCCGCCGGCCGCTACCTCGCCGGCTCGCACACGACGATCCGCTGGAGGTCCCACCCCCGACGGCGCCCCAGCAGTCGCGGCGCCCAGTCGGGGTGGCCCTCGTCCCACAAGACGCGGAAGCTCTGTCGCTCCAGCCGCCCTCGCATCTGGGGCGGGTCCTCGCGGTGCCGAAAGCGCTCCCCCGCCCCGCTGACAATCAGGCCCACGAGCTCGCGTTCCAGTCGCGCGAGCGTGCTTCCCCTTCGCGAGTAGCTGATCGCCAGCCGCGACCCGGTCGCGAGCACGGGGCGCATCGCCGCGAGCGTGGCGTCGATGGTGGCCTCGGGAAGGTACATCACCACCCCCTCCCACAACACGACGCTCGGTCGCGACACGTCGAGGCCCGCGGCCACGAGCGGGTCGGCGGCCGTCTCCCTGTCGAAGTCCACCGGCACGTAGGTGACGCGCCCCTCGCCCATCCGCGCGCGCTTGTAGCCCTGGGTGTCGGGGTGATCGACCTCGAACACGCGTGCTGTCGCGAGCTCGGGTAGCCGCCAGGCCCGGGCGTCGAGGCCAGCCCCGAGGATGACCACCTGCTCGATGCCGTCGGCGCTGGCCTGGCGCACCACGTCGTCGAGGACGCGGGTGCGGTAGGACATGAAGCGCGAGCGCCCGCGGGACAATGTATCCATGGTCGCGACGGCCAATCGCGTTGCACGCGGCCATCGCCCGGCAATGCGCAGCATGGTGGACCAGGGCGCGTTAAGCAGGTCGACCGCGTGGGGATCGGCCACGAGGGGCGGCGACTCGTACTCGCCTAGCCCGCGGGCGAAGGCGACCCAGCGGGCGGTGGTGGAGGGTTCTCCGGGGATCATGGGCGCCGGGGTCTATCCCCGGCGCCAGCCTGCTAGTGCGCCACCGCGAGCGCCCCGGCTGGCTCCGCGGCGAGCCCCCTCTCGATCGTCGCGAGCCGCTTGTCGAGTTGCTCCAACCGGATCGCCGACTGCGCCTCGATCTCCGCCATCGCCATGCGCGAGGCGTCGATGTCGATGGTCAGGGCGTTGTAGATGGAGTTGGTCATCCACAGGTTGAGGGACAACATCCCGAAGATGAGCAGCAAGAGGCTCGTGCGCCCCCAGCGGATGTCGCGCGAGTGGCGCTCGTGCAGTTCCTCGATGTCCTTGAGCTCCAGGGGCGGCGAGGACTCCGGGTGGTAGGGAAGACCGACGCTCGGGGCGGTATTCAGGGTGCTCATCAGGCCTCCTAGTCTGCGGGTATTTTACACCTCCTTGACATGGGCGTGCAAGGCCTCGCCCTGAAAAAATGCGACGAACAAGCGTCGTGTCATCGGGGTACGTTTGGTGACGGGGGGCGCGCGTCTGGGGAGCCATCTCC
>VGRE01000150.1 GCA_016875435.1 Deltaproteobacteria bacterium
TGCCTTTCCTCCTGGGCCACACCGAGAGCATCTATGGCGCCCCGTGGCCGGCCTTCGATCCGGCCGCGCTGGTGGAGGCCTCGGTCACGGTCGCGGTGCAGGTGAACGGCAAGCTGCGGGGCACCTTCGAGGTGGCGCGCGGGGCCGACAAGACCACCCTCCTCGCCGCCGCCCACAGCGTGGAGAACGTGGCCAAGTACCTGGAGGGCGCGGAGGTGCTCAAGGAGATCGTGGTGCCCGACAAGCTGGTGGGCTTCGTGGTCAAGGGCGCGTAGCCGCCTTTTTTCGGGCGCCAGCGAGCCGTTGGCGCCCGATCGGCCGTTGGCAGGAGGGAATCCCGTTGGTGTCCCGGTCCGCCGGTCAGGCGGAGGTGGTACACTCACGCGCCGTTCGAGGTTCGTGTGCTCCTGCTCCTCAGCTCCGCCTTCGCCGCCACGTGGTCTGTTGAGGCCGATGGCCGCGGGGACTTCCAAACCCTCACCGAAGCCGCCAGCATGGCGGCGTCGGGCGACACCATCGTGGTGGGCGACGGCACCTTCGCGGCCGCCACGTTCTACAGCCGCGTCACGATCAAGAGCCGCAACGGCGCCGCCGCCACCACCATCGATGGCGGGGGGTACACCTCCCTGTACGGCCCGGCGGGGATGGACGTGGAGGGCCTCACGCTCACCTCCGTGGGCACCAATGCGCTGATCATCGTTGGGGGCGGCTCGGTGGTGGACTCGGTGCTCACCGGCTCCGGCACGGCATGGTCCAACTACGGGGGGGGCGCTTACCTCGGCGACGGGGTGTACAGCGTGGAGGGGAGCACGTTCACCGGGAACCAGGGCTACCTGGGCGGAGGGATCTACCTGGGGGGCGTCAGCTCACGACTCGCCGTGAGCGGCTCGAGCTTCTCGGGGAACTACAGCGCCTACGGCGGCGGAATCGGGCTCGACTACGGCCCCTCGCTCGAGGTGTTGGACTGCACGTTTGAAACGAACACTGCGTACTACCATGGCGGAGGGGTGTACGCGCCCCAAGCCAATGCCGTCGTGGCCACGGGCAATACCTACACGGGCAACTCAGCCCCCAACGGTTGGGGGGGTGGCGTATACGCCGGTACTTACGGAACCTATGATGCTTCCGAAGAGGTCTACACCGGTAATTCCGGACAATACGGCGGTGGATTGGGGCTCTACTACCAGACTGTTTCCTTGTCGGGGCTTCGATTCGAGGGGAACTCGGCCTCGGCGTCTGGGGGAGGGCTTCAGGTGTACGTTTCGCCGGGCACCGACTCCGGGAGTGTGTACGACGGAAACACGAGCACAGCAGGCTATGGCGGTGGGGCTCACGTTGAGTACACGAACTTCGAGTTCCTGTCGCCGTCGTTCACCGGCAACATGGCCACCGCCGACTCCGGTGGCGGCTTGTCTGCCGTCAACTACTCCGTCGTGACGGTGACGGAGGGCGTGTTCTCCGGCAACGAGGCGGCCAGCTACGGGGGTGGTCTCTTCGTCTACTCCGGCTCCTCGGTCTCCACGAGCGACAGCTCCTTCGACTCCAACGTCGCCTACTATGGTGGCGGCGCCGCCGTCGTCACCTCCGCTTCGCTCTACAGTGGCAATCCGGTTTGGACGAACAACTACGCCAACGGGGACGGCGGCGGGGTGTACGCGTACTACTACAGCCTGGTCGACGAGGCCGGCGCCACCTACAGCGACAACACCAGCTACGTCAACGGCGGCGCACTCTACAGCTACTACGGCTCAGGGGTGAACGAGGTGGCGGCCTCGTTCTCCGACAGCACCTCGACCTACGGCTACGGCGCGCACGCGTTCCTGTCCTACTACGGCTCCGCCTCGTTCGAATCCACCACCTTGAGCACCGGCCTCGCGTACTACGACGGCGGGGCAATCTATGCCTACGCCCTGTACGACGGTGGGCTCACGCTGATCGACAGCCAACTCGACGACAACAGCTCCACGTACGGCTCCGGTGGGGCGGCGTGGGTGGCTTATGTGCCCACTCTCGTGATGGACACGGTGGAGGTCACCAACAACTCAGCGTACAGCTATGGCGGAGGCATGTCGATTTTCGGTGGGGTGTCCACCCAGATCACCGAGTCGCTGTTCGAGTACAACTCAACCGTGTACTACTCGGGTGGCGCGTTGCATTGGGACAGCTACTACCCCCAGGCCGCAGACTTCTCGATGATCGACAGCGAGGTGCGATACAACTCCACCGACGCGTCGGGCGGCGGATTGTATGTGTCGTACCCGGACTTGTTCCAACTCAGCGGAACGCGGGTCGTGGGCAACATCGCAGGCGGTGACGCCTATGGGGGTGGCCTGGCGTTGATGAACGCCAATGGCGGAGTCCGCGTGGACAACTCGGACCTGAGCGGCAACAGCGCGGGCTTCGGCGGCGGAGTGTACGTGCAGGGAACCGTGGACCTCGACGTGGAGGACGACTGGCACAACAACGTGTTCTCGTCGAACACCGCGGCCGTGGGCGGCGCCGGTTGCTTCGTGCGCGGGGTGCGTAATCACCTCACGAACAACACGTTGGTGGGGAACGCCGCTTCGGGCGAAGGCGGCGGCCTGTGCGTGGTGGAGTCCGACCTGGCGCTCGACAACACCGTGATCGCCTACACCTCGGCGGGGGCGGCGCTGCACATGTTCGACTCGCGGAGCGCGTCCGGCCTCGAGGCCACCTACCTCAACCTCTACGGCAACACCGCGGGCGACGTGGGCGGCGAGCTCTCGGTCACGCCCGCGAACCTGGGCGTAGAGCCCGGCTTCGCGGGCTGGAACGACGACGGCCGCGACAACGACAGCTTCGTGCTCACCTCCACCAGCCTCATGCGCGACGCGGGCAACCCCTCGATCATCGACGCCGACGGCAGCCGCTCGGACATCGGCGCCTTTGGCGGGCCCGAGCTGGTCCGCCAGGACCTCGACGGCGACGGCTACTTCACCGACACGGACTGTGACGACGAGGATGCCACGGTGTACCCGGGCGCCAGCGACGACTGGTACGACGGCATCGATGCCGACTGCGGCGGCGACGACGACGACGACCAGGACGGTGACGGCAGCCCGGTGGACGAGGACTGCAGCGACACCGACGCCACCGTGGTGGGCCCTTGCCCCGACGGAGAGGACACCGCCGTGGCCGACGACACCGCAACCGACTGCTGCAAGTCGGGGGAAGATCCCAAGGACGACTGCGGCTGCACCAGCAATGGCGGCGGGGCCCTCGCGGTGCCGGTGCTCCTGGCGCTGGCGTTCGCTCGGCGGCGGCGCAGCTGACATCGCGGCGGCTCGCCGCGGCGAGCCGCGGGTGCGAGCTCCGCGAGCACCCCCCTAGTCTTCTACAACGCCATCCATACGGGCCACGCCGGGGAGGAACTCCTCGCTGTCCACCCCTGCGAGGCGGAGCAGGGTGGCGCCCACGGTGTCGGACGACATGTTCGCACCCGAGTCGATCAGCTCGCCCGTGTCGAGGTCGACCGTCTTGCCGTAGTAGAGCGAGTCGTAGCCGCCCACCACGCGGTTTGCCGTGAAGCCCTGGCCCACGAGCATCATGCCGGTGTAGGGCCAGTGGTCCTTGCCTTGGCCGGAGTTCAGGCGCGGGGTGCGCCCCATCTCGGAGAGCACCACCACGATGGTTTCGTCGGCGAGCGAGCCGCCGAGATCGCCCGGTTTGACTGCGAGCTCGTCCATCAGCTTGCCGAGACCGCTGAACAGCGACTCCCAATTCTGCGACTGGTAGAGGTCGTTGTACACGTGGGTGTCCCAGCCCACTCCGGAGAAGGAGACCGTGACGCAGCGGGAAACGCCAAGCGAGAGAGCGTCGACCGCAAACGAGCACTGCTCGGCGAACGAGGAGGACGCCGACCAGTTGACGAGCTCACGGAGGCCCTTGAGGGACTGCGCGCGCTCGAGTGCGGTGCCATAGGCGCCGCCCAGCGCGGCGTCGCGCCCGGGGGCGGTGGCCAGGTTCCAGGCGGCGGCGCGCCGCTCCAGGTAGCGATCCATGGTCGCTTCCGCGCGCGAGTTGGGCGCCGACACGGGGGTGTCCGACCAGTCGAGGATCGTGCCGTCGAGCAGCGCGGGGAGCTGGCCACTCGTGCCCGTGCGGGTCACGAACGCGCCGAACTCGCCCGGGAAGGAGGGGCCGGCGGCCACCAGGTGGGGGAGCGCGTAGTCCGCGCCGAGCACGCCGCCCATGATGGCGGGCCAGTCCGAGGCGTCCTGGCGCGTGGAGCCGGTCATGCAGAGGCGCAGGCAGTTCTCGTGCGCCACCGAGGGCACGAGAATGCCCTTGAGGATGAGGGTGCGCTCGTGCCAGCTGTTCATG
The DNA here is from genome assembly GCA_016875435.1 of Deltaproteobacteria bacterium. Lineage (GTDB taxonomy): Bacteria > Myxococcota_A > UBA796 > UBA796 > SXON01 > SXON01. Next base: position 4,345 of record VGRE01000150.1, read on the forward strand.
AACGCCGACACGCTGGGGCGGTCGGCGTGATCGGTGAAGCTGATGCCGCCGAGCGTGGTGGTGCCCGCGTCCCTCTCCATGTCCACGTTCGGGTTGTCGAACTCGGGGCAGAGAACACGGGTGGGGTCCCAGCCGCCGTAGTTCACCACGAAGATGAACTTCCGGCCGGTGGTGGGCACCGCGGCCTCCGCGTAAGCCTTGCGGAGCGGCAGCATTGCGCCAGCGAGAGCGGCAACTTTGAGAAGGTCACGACGTCGCATGGGTGCCTCAGTACAGGAGGAACGCGGGGTCGCGCATGAGGGTGGAGAGCAGGTCGCGCCAGGCCGCGGAGGGTGAACCCTCCGCCGCGTAGAGGTCCCGCCAGAGGGAGATGTTCGCTTCCATTTCCGGACCGTCGACGGCGATGCGCTCGCCGAAGAGACGGAGGTGGAGGAGCTGGAGCTGCGCCGCGAAGCCCTCCGGGTCGGAGTCCGGCGTAGCGGCGAAGGAAACCTCGGTGAAGAGCTTCGCCTCATCGGGGTTCGCGCGGTCGTGTTCCACGACGTGGGATGCGGCGGCCTGGGCCAGGCGTTCGTGCACGAGCACCATGGTGGCGGTGGGCTGCTCAGCCGGCCGGGTGGAGTACACCCCGTCCACCCCGCCCGCGAGCGTGCGCAGGCCGTAGGTGTCGGTCTGCAGCATGTCGTAGCCGTAGTAGGTGAAGCGGAACCCGGTGAGGTCCTCGAGCACGGTGCCGAGCTGGTCGGACGAGAGCAGCTTGCGGCTCGCCATCCGGGCGTCCTCGGTTGGCGCGCCCCGGTAGGCGTCGCTGGCGATCACCGCCGCAAAGAGCGGCTTGAGCCGCAGGCCGTCGTCGAGGAATCCTTCACGCAGGGCGCTGAGCTCCGACGTGTCGTCGAGCGAGGCCTCGCGCTGCAGGAGGAGCTCGAAGCTCTGCTGCACGATGCACTGGGGCAGGCGACCGTCGGAGGCGATCTGCGCGCTCAGGTCGGGGAGATCGAAGCCGGGCTGGCCGTAGTACGCGGGGGGCACGCCCGTGACCGTTTGCCAGTACTGCTCCCGCTCGGGGTGGTAGTACGTGGTGTCGTCGCGGCTGTCGTAGTTGAAGTAGTAGAAGCCCCAGAGGTAGCTCGCGAAGGGGTCGAGCGTGTTGTGGCACGCCACGCAGCCCTCGTTCGTTTTCACCGCCTCGTTCACCGCGCTCTGGTCGAGCAGGTTCACGCTGCGGTCGAAGCTGATGGGCTTGCCGAGGTAGTCTTCACACAGGAGGATTCGGCTGATCGCGTTCGCGCGGCCGCGGTTCGCGTTCGACTCGTTGGTCATGTACCGCCACCACAGACCGTTGGTGGACAGGATGCCCGCGTGCGGCCGGCCATCGGTGTACTTGACCTTGTGCCAGCCCTCGCCGTCGGCGGGGTAGTCCATGGGCCAGGCCTTCCCGATCGTGTCGTCGGCCATGCTCCAGTCGGCGAGCACGATCTGCGTGTACGGCAGGTCCTCCTCGGCGATGGTGGAGAGGATGCGCAGGGGTTCGTCGCCCACCGCGCGCGCGAACGACGCCTCATCGGTTTGACCGTAGTCGGCCGCGCCGACGTAGAAGTAGTCCGAGCGGGTGAGGTAGATCGTGGAGAAGAGGTCCCGCACGCGCTCACCGAAGTGCTCGCTCGCCATGAACCCCTCCACCATCGCGTCGAGGGCCGCCGGATCGGCCTCCACGGCCTCCACCTCGGCGATGCTCGGGCGGATGCCCCGAAGGTCGAGGCTGGCGCGGTGAAGCACCTGCACCGGGGTAAGGAGCTTGGCCGTTTCGCCCTCCTCGGGGGCAGTCGGCTTGGGTTCGTTCTCCACGGCCGCAGGCTGCGGCTCCGTGGCGCACGACAAGATGAGCAGCATCAGTTCCATGGGTTGCTCTCCCAGTTCACGAGGCCGGAAGTGTCGGGGCAGGCCTCGCCGATGTTCTCCCCGCGCCACCACACGTCGGCGCAGCCGTCGCAGTACGCGGGGAAGCTTGGGGCGCCGCTGTAGGCCGGGCCGTTGAAGGTGGCTTCGTACCAGTTCCCTTCCGCGTCGCGGATGCGGATCGTTCCACCCGGTTCGTCGGCGCAGTTGGTGCCGGTGAGGCTGTTCATCAGGTACACGCTGTCGAAGTTCACCGCGCTGATCTGATCGTTGATCTCGGCGAGGCTGCCGTTGATCGAGGTGTAGGTGGCCCCGGCGTAGTACTGCGTGCCGCTCACTGAGAGGTCGATCGACACCCCGTCGCCCAGCCAGGAGTCCGCGAACGTGGCGCCATCCCAGCGCCAGGTTCCCTGGATCGTCGCGTTCGCCGCGCGGAAGCTGTAGGCCCAGTAGTCGATGTCGTACATGTAGGCGGTGCCGCTGCCGGTGAGCATCTCGCCATTCGGCATCGTCATGTTCACCGGGCTGCCGTACAGCGAGAAGTACCGGTCGTAGGTGTAGTAGCTGCCCACGTAGTCGTGGTACGCGCTGTAGTAGGCGTACCCGTCGAAGCTCGCGCCCGACGCAGCGGTGCAGCTATCGTACCAGATGTACTGATTGTAGAGCTCGACGTACTCGGGGTAGTAGTAGGGGCACGTCCCGTCGTCGCGCAAATCCCAGACGCTCTCGTAGGCGTCGGCGATGTCGTGCGGGCTGAGCGCGCGTACCACGTCGATGGCGGCCTCGATGGCGGTGCCCACCTCGGCCGCGGTCAGCGCCGGGGTTTCCGCGGATGCGCTGTCGTCGATGATGTACGGCGAGGGGTCCTCGGCCGAGTCGGAGGGGAGCTCCTCCAGTTCATCCGGGCCCGATCCCGGATCGAAAGGTGTAAGCGCCGTTTCCGGCGAGCAGGCGAGCAGGGCGATGGAGAGAAGCATGGCGCGCTCCGACGAGGCTTGGGGCGCGGCAAGAGTAGCACGAACGACGCGAGAGAAGATCAGCTGCCGGGCGTTCCGCAGCTGAGCCACCACACGAGCCGCACCCGGTCATCATCCTCCACCCCTCCGCGAGGAGGCATGGTGGGAGTTTCTCCGGCTGCCACGCGAAGAATGTCGCTTGCCCGGTCCCAGGCCTGCTCCACGGTGTCGAAGGTGACGTCGTCCGGCGCTCCGTAGCGCTCGGGCGTGGTGGAGGCATGGCAGCCCTGGCAGGCCATGAGCAGGAAGCCCTGCCCGAAGTTGTCCCAGTCCACCACCGCGGCATCGGCGCACTCGTCCACCGCCGTGTCGTCGCTGCCCGAGTCGGTCGCGGCGCTGTCGACGGGCGCAGCGCTGTCGAGGGCGGCGTTTGGGCAGGCGAGGAGGACTAGCGCCAGGAAAGGAATCACGGCGGGATTGTAGCGCAAACCGATCCCGCGAGGAGCCCGGAGGCCCATGCGGGAGGTGAGGGCGCGCTCGCCGCACCTCGTGGACAAGGTGCTCCCGCGCGCCGCGACGCGGCAGTTCGTGCTGGCGGTGAACCTGGTCGACGTGGCGCGCGCGCAGGGGCGGGAGCCGGACCCCTCGAAGCTCACCGCGGCGCTCGGCGTCCCGGCCGTCGCGGTCAGCGCGCACACCGGCGAAGGGCTCGATGCGCTCCGCGCCGCCGTCTCGCGCGTGCTCGCGCGTGCGGAGGACGGTCGCGGTCGGGTGAGCTGGTCCTTCCCTGCGGCGGTCGAGGTGGATCTGCGGCGCCTCGTACCGCTGGTGGAGACCGGGTCCGAGCATGGGGCGCGAGCCATGGGCGCTCCGGGCGCTCCTGTCGGTCGCGGCCGTGTCGAGAGGGGCATCGCAAGCGTAGCCCACCGAGGAGTCGTCGCCGTAGCCGTCGCCGTCCGCGTCGCCGTACCAGGTGCCGAGGTCGATCGCGTCGGCCTCGTCGATCTCGCCGTCGCGGTCGTTGTCGATGCCGTCGCACTCTTCCTCGTCCTCGCAGTCGGTGAGGCCGTCGCCGTCGGCATCCAAGCCCTCGTCGATGCTGCCGTCGCAGTCCCGGTCGATCCCGTCACACGACTCCGCCGCGCCGGGGGAGATCGCCGACTCGCCGTCATCGCAGTCGCCGGCGTTGGGAACGAAAAGGGCCGGCGCCTCGCAAGCGATCGTGGTCAGCGTGCTCGAGCCGTAGGTGTCGCCGTCGTAGTCGATGTACCGGTGGGAACGTCGCAGGCCACCGTCCTGGAGGGGGGGGCGCTGTTGTAAACACCTGGGCGGATGTTTATCGGACTTTCGGGCTCGACCCCCAGGGGTGGGGAAGCGAGCGGGTTCTGGCGTTCGATGCGGCCGTCACCGCTCACCGCTGCTCATGCGCCCCGATGTCGTAGCCGACTCCCTGTGGGAGTTCGGTGCCGAAGAAGTCGGTGCCACCCGGATCGGCCACGAACGAAAGGGGGTCGAGCGCGGCGTCGATTGCCGGTGAGCCAGCCATCAAGTGGTAGGCGTCCAGGGTGCCCAACATGCTCACGTCGTCGAGCGTGCCGCCGTTACCGGGGTCCTGGAGCAGGGGATCAGCGAACACACCGACGGGAGCGCCCTCGCGCATCTCCTGCCCCATCGCCCCCTGCCAGGCCTCGAGCGAGGAGTACCCCTGAAAGTCCGGAGTGTCCCCGCTGGCCCAGTAGAGGTTGCCCTGCGCGACCACCACGCCGGCGGGGGCGGTGCCGGACCAGTCCCACACGAGCATCTGCCCTTCGGCCGCGACGAAGATGTTGTTGAACAGGTAGTTGCGTGATGCGTTCGGCGCACTGGTGAGGTTGAGGACGGGGCCGACGGCGCTGTAGACCGTGTTGCCGTACACCCAGGAGTCCTCCAACCCGAGGTCGGACTCCTCGGAGTAGTAGGTGATGGCGCCCAGGCGGCCGCCCCACCCATCGTTCTCGCTGATGTTGTAGCGGAGGACGTTGTTGTTCCACGGCTCGGCCCCCTGCTGGGAGAGCAGGTACCCGGCGCCGAAGTTGTCGTGCGAGTAGCAGTACTGGATCACCGAGTTGGTGGTCCCGACATCGAGGTCGAAGCCATCGCCGTCCTGGTACATCGCCAAGTTGTCATGGGACTCGCTGAACTGGATGGTGATCCTCGAGGAGTTGTACGCCCAGAGCCCGACCGGACCGGCGCTGTTGGTGCCGTCGCCGCCGTTGTGGTGCGCGATGCAGCCGTCGATGAGCCCGTTGGTCACCGAGCCGAACACGAAGCCGTCGCCGGACGGGCGCGCCACGGAGGGATCGCCAGGGTTGTAGGCGAACTCGCTACACCGCACGACCACGTCCTGATGGGAAGCGGTGCCGGCCCCATACAAGCTACCGCCGCCCTGGAGGTTCTCGTGGAGGTAGAGTTGCTCGAGGAGCACGTCGTCGAAGCCGTCGCCGTCGTCCTCCCAACTCCAGACCACCACCCCCTCGTTGAAGCCCGAGACGTCGAGGTTCCGGAAGGTGATGCCCGAGTACCGCCCGTCGTCGGTCATGGCCGCTACCCCCTGCACCTTCGTCCGGTTCATCCCCGGGCCGACCACGACGAGGTTCTCCACCGTGACGTGTCCCGCGTTGTAGATGAAGAATGCGTACTCCTCGGGCCCAACCTCGATGGTGGCGCGATTGGCCGACGAGGAGCTGAACACCACCGGCGCGCCCTCGCGCCCGACATCGCCCCAACCCGGTCCGATGTAGATCGACTCCTCGAACGTGGCCCCCGGCTCGAGCCAGATCACGTCGCCCGCGACCGCGAGCGCCTGGGCCGCCGCGATCGTCTTGACGGCCCGGGTCTCGCTGGAGCCGTCGTTGCGATCGTTGCCTCCCGGACTCACGTAGATGGTCCTACCGCCTCCCGAGGGGCTCGTCTCGACGGGCTCGCAGCGGTACGCGCCGAAGTCGGTGTCGGTGTCGGTGTCGGTGTCGGCGTCGGCGTCGGTGTCGGTGTCGGCGTCGGCGTCGGCGTCGGCGTCGGCGTCGGCGTCGGCGTCGGCGTCGGCGTCGGCGTCGGCGTCGGCGTCGGCGTCGCCGTCGGCGTCGGCGTCGG
>VGRE01000151.1 GCA_016875435.1 Deltaproteobacteria bacterium
CGCGTCGCCCGCGGCGGCCTCGCCCGCGCGCCGCCACGCGGCCACCGCCTCGCGGCGCTGCCCGCCGTCCCAGAGCACATCGCCCCGCTCGACGATCGCGATGGCTTCTGGCAGATCGGGCATTGCTCCGCGCCTAACGGCTCGCGTGGGTTAGTCGCACCCGATGATGCTCGCGCCGGGCGAGATCGTGGGCCCGTTCGCCGTGGAGTCTCTCCTTGGTCGCGGCGCGGCCGCCACGGTGTGGGCCGTGCGCCGTCGCGACGGTGGCGGCGTGTATGCGCTCAAGGTCCTGTCCACCGCGCTGCCCACCGGCGCGGCGCGCCTTCGTCTCGAGGCGCAGGAGCTCCTGTCGATGCGCCATCCCAACGTCGTCTCCGTCACTGACGTGGTGGAGGTAAACGGCCACCTTGCCCTGGTGATGGAGCGGGTCCACGGGCCGAGCCTCGATCGCCTGCTCGCGCGCGAGGTTCTCGACTGGTTGATGATCGACCGGCTCTTCGCCCAGGTTCTCGACGGCGTGGAGGCGGCCCACGCCCGGGCGCTGGTGCATCGCGATCTGAAGCCGTCCAACGTGCTGGTGGCCGAGTCGGGCGGCCTGCGGGTGGCGAAGGTCAGCGACTTCGGCCTGGTCAAGGCGCTTCACGCGGCGCTCGGGCCACTCTCGCTCACCCAGCCCTTCGAGGCTCTTGGCACGCCCGGCTACGTCGCGCCCGAGCAGATGATCGACGCCACGAGCGTGGATCAACGAGCCGACATCTTCTCGCTGGGGTGCATTCTCTACCGCATGGCGGCGGGCCGGACGGCCTTCCCGGGCGATCTGCGCGGGGCGGTGGTGGCGTCGTTACGAGGGGAGTACAAGCCGCTTGAACAGGCGGCACCGGGGGCGCCAGCCACCTACGCGGCGGCGGTCCGGGCCTGCCTGTCCCCGGGGCGCGACCAGCGCCCGCCCACGGTGGCGGCCCTGCGGGCGATGCTCTCGCTGCCGGGCGGCGCGCCCGCGGTGGCCTCGCCACCGCCCTCGGCCGAGCCGGAAACCTTGGGCCTCGGCGACATCGCCGCCGCCCTCGGCGGCGACGACGAGCTATGATTCGCGCGTGCGCCGAGGGCAATCCACCGTCGAGTACATGCTCACCATCGCGGTGATCAGCATCGCGGTGGCGGCCGTGGTCATCGCGCTGGGCACGGCGATGCGATCGAGCGCGCAATCGCTGGGCTCCTCGATGACCAAGTCGCTCACGACGGACGGCGTGCAGTAGGGGAACTCGCCCGCCCCCCTACTGCCAGGGCGAGGGCGAGGGCTCGGCAGGGACCGGGGCGTTGGGCTGGCTGCCCTCGAGCGCGTTGCGGATGATGATGAACTCCACGCGCCGGTTGTTGAGGCGCCCCTCGTCGGTGCGGTTGGTGTCGATCGGGCGGGTTTCGCCGTAGCCGATGGTCACCATGCGCGTGGCGGCGATGCCCTTGCCGAGCAAGTATTCGAACACGGAATCGGCTCGGTTCTTCGAGAGCATCTGGTTGCCGTTGTCGTCACCGACGTTGTCGGTGTGGCCGCCGATCTCCACCTTTAGCTTGGGGTAGTCCTTCATCACTTGCGCCACGTCGTCGAGCACCGGGAAACTGTCCGAGAGGATGGTGTCCTTCCCGGTGGCGAAGTTGATGCGCTGCTTGATGACGATCTGCTCGGAGGTGATCTCCACGCGCGAGGGCTTGCTATCGGGGCAGCCATCCACGTCGAGGTAGCCGTTGACCACCTCGGCGGCGTCGGGGCACTGGTCGATGCCGTCGGGCACGCGGTCGCGGTCGCGGTCGCGGCCGGGACAGCCGCCTTCGAGCACCGAGCCCGCCTCGTTGGGACAGGCGTCTTGCACGTCGACCACGCCGTCCTTGTCGTTGTCGGCCTCGGGACAGCCGTCGCTGTCCTCGAAGCTGTCGCGGTCTTCCGCCTGCGTGGGGCAGCGATCGGCGCTGTCGTTGACCCCGTCGTTGTCGTTGTCGAGCTCCGGGCAGCCGTCGGCGTCCTTGAAGGCGTCGAGATCTTCCGGCACGTCCACGCACACGTCGTCGGCGTCGGGCACGCCGTCGCCGTCGCGGTCAGTGGTGGTGGGCGCCCTGGGCTCCACCTTGGCCGGCGCCCTGGGCTCCGCCTTCGGCACCTGCGGGGTGTCGACGGGACATTGCATCGCCACCGCCGCGTGCACGCGACCGAGGCCGAGGTGCTCGTGGGCACGGCGAGCGTTGCCCTCCTCGAACTCCACCTCGGCGAAGGCGAGGTTGGCCTCGGCGAGGGCGAGATCGACCGGCTTGCAGCGCAGTCGCGAGCGCGCATCGACAATCTCGCGCTGGAGAGAGTCGCGCTCCACCTGGAGCGTGGCTACCGGGACACAGCCCCCGGTCAGCAACACGAACACGGGCATGCCGAGCAAGACGACCGGGCGCATCAGATCTCGTCCAGGTCGATCTGGTCGAGAGTGTTTTCCTTCTTCTCCTCCACGGGCACTTCGATGCGCTCCTCGGGGACGATCTCCTCGTCGTACTCGCGCTCGGCGTCGGAGGTGTTCTCCAGCGCGCGCAGGGCGAACTCCATCGACGTCTTCGCGAGGCGCTCGGAGATGTGGTACTCGCTGTAGGTGTTTTCTTCGCGCGCCTTGGCGAGGTATTCCGACGCGAGCGTGTACTCGTAGGCCGACTTTTCCTCGGCCCCGGCCTGGCGGGCCTTCTGGAGCGCCCGGTCGGCGTTGAGCAGCGTGTACGCGGAACGCGCGGCACAGCCCGACAGGACCAGGGGGAGGAAGGCGAGGGCTAGACGCATCGGCGCCACCTAATCGGTCTCGCTGGCATTGTACGGCAGCTCGAAAACCGCCATGCGGAAGGCGTCCGGGGTGCGCTCGGGGGGCAGGTCGGTCGGCTGCGAGGTCCACGGGACGAGGTCGCCGACCATCGGCACGCCGAACTCCGGATTCACAGGGTCGCCCTTGCGTATTTCCACTTCCTCGTTGAAAGTCAGGTTTAGCGCGGTCGCGATTCGCTCCACGGCGGAGCCGTACAGGCGCCCCCCGCGCTGCGGATCGACGAGGTAGTAGCCGCGCTCGTGAACGATGATCCTCTGGTAGTTGGCGGACTTGGCCCAGCGCGCGAGCGTCTCCGGTGTGAAGTTCGTCAAGTCGGCGGCACCGGGGACGGTGGACAGGTCGGCGAAGGCGCGCGGCACGTCGCCCGACACCACGTCGGGACGGGCGAGGTAGCGCATTCGCTCGCCGTGAACCCCACCCGTGTCCCTGCCCCGGGTGAAGGCCGGGATGGCGCCCGGCGAGGCCCAGGAACGGAAGACTTTCTGCTTGTGGATGATCTGGTAGTAGTAGATGAGGTCTTGCTGCTGGTCGAGCGGCAGCTCCACGATGCCGGAGAACGCGCTGGCGTCGAGCGCCCTGTAGTAGTCGGGGACGCGGATGCGGTTGGCCTTGATTGGGGAGCGGAACTCACTCGGGTTCACGTCGCCCTCGTTCACGCCGCCCTTGCCCCAGCGGTACAGCGGTTGCAGCGTGGTGGCCAGCACCACCAGCGGCGCCACCCAGGCGCGGAAGCGTAGGCGTGCCACCCCCATCGCCACCAGCACCACGCTCGCCACGACGACGAACGACGCGAGGCGGTATGGGGCGAACATGCGCGACATACCTGGAATGAACTGGAACATCCAGGTGTACGGCATCCGCAGCACGTAGTCTTCGGCGATGCGCGTCACGTTGCGGCTGTCGCCGGTGCCCACGCGGAGAAAAGGGCCGAGCGCGCCGAGGAAGAAGATCAGCCACACCACGAGCCAGGGCCACGCTCGTCGCCGGTTGAGCGCCGGCACCACGCCGAGTGCCACCACCGTCAGCGGCAGCGCCTCGTTGAGCCTCGGATCGATGGCGAAGGAGCCGCTCCACGAGGAGCCGATGGTGCGGTTGATCGAGGCGAGGACGTTCTCGGCGTAGCTCTGCGGGCGCAACGGCGCTTGCGAGATGGTGTCGTAGCTCGGGAAGGGCAGGAAGAAGGTCATCTCGGGCAGGCGCAGCGGGGCGACAGCGGCGCCTCCGTTCTGCGAGATGCCCCCGGCGTCGGTGTCGCCCACGAGGTAGGCGAGCAGGAAGGGGCCAGCGGCGATGGCCACGCCGGCGCCGAGCCCGAGCAGCGTGCGGACGAGGGTCGTGATGCGGAGCTGCCGGCGCTCGCTCACCACCGACTTCACGATCCAGATCGCGGTGAAGATGCTCGCGAAGAGACCGTAGAACCAGTACCAGGCGGCAGCGAGGCCCAGCGTGATGCCCGCCGCTGCGCCCGAGGCGAAGGAGCGTCGACGCAAGGCGCGGTCGAGGACCGCCGGGTAGAGGAGCACCCACCACAACACGGCCTGGCGCAGGCCGCAGGACTGGACTTCGAGCTGGGTGAGCGGGTTGACCACCGCGATGGTCGAGGCCGCCAGGGCGGCACTGATGCTGCCGGAGAAGTACCGGGCGAGCGCGTAGCCGCACAGCCCGTTCAGGGCGAGAATGGCGAGGATCTTGACGTTGTAGGAGAGGGGAAAACCAAGCAGGCGATCCAGCGGGTAGCTGACGACCAGCACGTCGAGGATGTTGCCGGTTTCCGGGTAGCGACCGAGCGATACGAAGTTGAGCCAGGTGTCGATGGGCCCCTGCCCGCTGGCGAGCAAGGCCTCGAGAGACTGGTAGTGCCAGTCGTAGCGCCAGAGCCAGCCGCCGAGCTCGCCGCCGCCTAGCACCACCACGTCGATGTGGCTCAGCATCGGCCAGGTGAGCGCGATGGCCGCGGCGAGGCCGAGCAGCAGCGCCGACAGGGCGGCGAGGACTTCGCGACGGTTGGGCGTCACCGGTCTCGCTCCAGGCGCCAGATGTGCTCGCCCTCGGCGGTGGTGTCGGTCTCAGGACCGAGGGCGGCCCTCAACAACGCGAGGGTCAGCTCCTTGCGTTCCTGGAGGTAGAATCGCTCGTGCATCACGACGTAACGCACGCCCAGATCGGCGAGGTGCCGTCCCGACACCACGAGGTCGAGGTCGCCCACCACGGGGGGGAGCGTGTCGACCCGGGCGGCCTCCGCCACGCGCAGGGCGCGTGCGAGGTGGCTGCGAGCGAGCACCTCGGGCTCCGGCTCGTTGAGAGAGTAGGGCGAGGGACGCTGGTGGACGGTCTGCCAGTAGTTGTAGATCGCCCGCTCGAGGTTGGGGAGGCCCATGGGCAGATCGAGCACGGCGCCCGGCACCGGGTCGTCACGCAGGGCGGCGCAGTACGAGGGGATGGCCGTCTGCGAGCGCGCGATCGGCCACGGCCCGGGCGACAACGCGAGTGACTCGATCGCCACCGCGAGGCCGAGCGCCGCCTGGCCGGCGCGCGGCAGCCCGGCGACCCCGAGGGTGCCGAGCACCGCGAGCCCGAGCTGCACCGGCACCACGAAGCGGAAGGGATGGGAGATGCGGTCGAAGAGCGGGAAGGCGTCGAAGAAGGCGAGGAACGGCAGCGGAATTCGGCGGTCGAAGACCGTGAAGTAGCTACCGTTGACATAGAGGTAGGGCCCGAGCATCAACAGGCCAAAGCACCCCACCCAGAGCAGCCAGGGCAGCCGATCGCGCCAGCGCGGCATCGACCGCAGCCCGAGCGCGGCGGCCAACATGAGCGCCCAGCCGATGTACACCACGATGAGCAGCTCCTCTCCGTGCAGCGCCTTCAGGTCGGGGCTGTAGACCTTCCCCGGCCGGAACACCGACACGAGATCGGTGATGTTGTGCGACTCGAGCGAGTTCCACACGAAGTCGGGGTCGCGACTGACGATCGCCGCCTCTCCTTCAAGCGAGCGCGAGAAGGCCACGAGGCCCGGGCTCACGACGCCCGCGGCCAGCACGGCGGCGGCGGTTACCGTGAGCGGCACGCGCCTCCAGTTTACCCGTTCCCAGCGCGCGGTGGCGGTGGCGAGGCCGAGGATGAGCGCCCCGAGCGCGGCGAAGAGGCCGTAGTACCAGTTCGCGAGCATGCCGACACCGCCGGCGAGGCCGAGGAGTGACGACGTTTGCCAGCCCGGGCGCTCGATGAAGCGAAGCGCCGCATACGTGGCGAAGGGCACGCTCCCGGCGCTGAGCGTCTCGCTGATGCCGTTGTAGCTCTGGGCGAGAAGGTGCGGCGAGAAGGTGAAGGCGGCGGCGCCGAAGACCGCGGGCGCGTCACCGGCACCGAGCCGCGTGGTCGCAACGTGACGGCAGAGCAACCACGCCGAGAAGGCGGCGAAGCACGCGCAGAGGAAGACCATCGCGTTGTAGGCCACCACCGGGCCCGCGAGCCAGTGAACCGGCAGCGTGAGCAAGGCGCCGAAGGTGTCGATGAAGAAGAGACGGCCGACCTTCGGGAAGCCCAGCAGGTCGGTGACCAGCGGGAAGCGCCCCGCCGCCACCTCGTCGGCAACCCACCAGTAGCCCCAGACGTGGTTCCACACGTCGTTGCCGGGGTGACCCATGAGGCCGCCGGCCGGATCGATCGCCAGCGGCCAGGTGACGATCACCGCGAGGCAGAAGCTGATGGCAAGGCCGAGACGCACGCGCGGCCTATCGTAGCAGGGGGAGCCGGCGGGGGCTTATGCTCTGGCGATGGTCGCGTGGCTACTGGCGCCGTTCCTGGCTGCTTGCATCGAAGAACCGCTCCCCAGCCCCGCCGAGGCGGCCGTGGAGGCCGATCTCGACCGGGCCACCGCGCCGCCGCTCTACCGGAAGCTCTACGACTACGCCTTCGCCCCCGAGGTGCAACTCGTTGAGCAGAAGGTGCGGCTGCGGATCTGGTTGCGCTACATGGACTTTGATCGCTACCAGCTCGGGATGCTAGAGGAATTGATCAGCTTTGCGCGGCGTGAATTCGAGGCGATCGACCGGCGGCACGCCGAGATCGTGGGCGGCTACGAGCCCGAGGTGCGCGCGGTGTACGCGGAGCTGTGGGCAGCGATGGACCGCGGGGCGAACGACGATGAGCTCGGGGCAATCGGCAACCAGCTCGACGTGATTCAGCGTCGGCAAGACGAGCTATTGGCTCTCCGCGCGCAGTCCGTCCGCACCCTGCTCGCAGCCGAGCAGCCCTTCCTGAAAACCTTCACGCCGCAGCAGGACACCTACTTCGCTGACGCCATCTTCGCCTTGCGACACCGGCTCGACCCCTACGCCAACCCCGGCGACTTCGCGGCGCTCGTGGGCCGCGTGTACGTGGCGGGCGAGTTCGGCACGCTCACCGAGCCGACCTACCGCCCCGACGAGGACCACCTGAACATCGGTGGCTTATGGTCAAAGAACCCTGAGAAACTCGCGGGCCCGTACTTTCAGGACGCCCGTCGCGAGGTGGTGCTCTACATGCTGCTCCTGGAGCCGGCGCTCCCCGAGGCCGTGGCTGCCGTCAAGGCCGAGCGCGCGAGGAAGGTGGAGGGCGCACGCGCCGAGCCGCCTGCCACCCCCGCGCCACCGCCCGCAGCCGAGCCCAGTCCGCCCCCTCCCTGAGCACCTGCGCCGCGTGCAGCGCGGCAACCAGTGGCTCGCGCCCGGGATCGAAACACAGCATCTGCCCGGTGACCGCGTGCGCCTGCGCCTCCGGCGTGGCGCGCGAGAGCGTGCCGCCGCCCTCGTGGAAGCAGCGCGCGCCCGCCACGAGCCAGGGCCCGCCGAGGCGAAGGCAGAGCTCCACGTCCTCGAAGCCGTGGGGAAAACGCTCGTCCAGGCGCGCCCGGCTCGGCAGGTGGAGACAGGCCCCGGAGAGCGCCGCCACCTGGCGATTCTCGGCGGGCAAGTCTACCTGCTGGCGTACCCGTCCCCAGCTCGACACGGCGATGCCGGTGGACTCGACGCCCCCCGGTCCGACCAGCACGGGGCCGCACAAGCCGCCCTGCCGCGACAGCCGATCGAGACAGCCGTCGAGCGGGACGGCGTCGTCGTTGAGCAGCACCGCGCACGGCGTGGTGACGAAGGCGAGCCCGGCGTTGCAGGCGCGCGCGAAGCCCGAGCCACCGCCGAGGCGAACGCGGGGCACGTCGAGGTCGATCCCGTCGTCGCTGTCGTCGACCACCAGCACGCGCCAACCTTCCACCGCGGCGAGGAGTCGCTCCAGGGCGTCGCGACGACGCCGGTGCGGGACCACCAGCGTGACGTGGTCGCGCTGCACCTACTTGGGCCCTTCCTCGATCGCGCGGGCGAGCGAGTCGCGCAGGTGGCGCACCGTGTAGGGCTTCTGCAGGAGGCCGACGAGCCCTTCCATCATGCCGCGGCGACGCGCGTCGACCGGCAGGCGGGAAGGGGTCACGCGCCGGACATATCGCGGGAGGATAGGTCGTGAGACATGGTGCCTGAGCGTCGTCTCCGCGAGGATCTCATCAAGTTCGGCCGGCTCTGCTACGAGCGACACCTTCTCGTGGCCATGGACGGCAACCTGTCGGCGCTGTTGCCCGATGGCACCATCCTCTGCACCAAGGCCGGGTGTCACAAGGGGTTCCTCGTCGACGACGACCTCGTGGTGATCGACCGGAAGGGCCGCAAGCTCCGCGGCGTCGGCAATCCCACCAGCGAGATGCTCATGCACCTCGCCTGCTACGAGGAACGCCCCGACTGCCGCGCGGTGATCCACGCGCACCCGCCCATCTCCATCGCCTTCACCATCGCCAACGTGTCGATGGCCCGCTGCGTGCTCCCCGAGGTGGTGCTCACCCTCGGCACCGTGCCGACGGTGCCGTACGCGACGACCGGCACCACCTCGCTCGCCGACAAGATCCGCCCCTACGTGCGCGAGCACGACGCCATCCTGATGGACACCCACGGCGCGGTGGCGCTGGGCAGCAGCGTGCTCGAGGCCTTCTGCCGGCTCGAGACGGTGGAGCACACCGCGCTCATCACCAAGGCGGCCCGTGACCTCGGCGGCGCCAAGGAGCTCGACCCGAGGGAAGCTGCGCATCTCCGCTCGATGGGCCTCAAGCGCTACGGCGGCCCGCCGGCGGCGGTGGCGCGCGCCGACCAGCCCGGCGCCGACCTGCCGCCCGCCTGCGTGGGTTGCTCCGGCTGTGCCAACCCGGCCCCCCAGGGCGTGGCCCCGCGCGCCGACCTGAAGATGGCGCGGGTGGTGGCGCAACCGCTCGTGCCCTCGCCCCTGGTCGAGGCGGCCATCTCCCACGCTGTGCTGCGTAGCCTGCAGTCCTAGGTGCTCGACCTTGGCCTCCCGCGGGTGGCCCTGCGCGGGCCCACGCAGGTGCTCGATCTCGGCGGCGGTCGCCTGGTGCTCGACGAGGGCGCCATCGCCGAGCCCTACGGCGGCAACAAGGTGCGCAAGCTGGAGTGGCTGCTCGGGGCGGCGCGCGCCGGGGGCGGCGACATCGTCACCGTGGGGCCGGCCGGGAGCCACTACCTCCTGGCGACGGCGATCTATGGTCGGCGGCTCGGCCTCCGGGTTCACGCCGTGGCCTGGCCACAGCGCGACGGCGCGCACGCGCGCGACAACCTGCGGGCGTTGAGCGCCCACGCGGAACAGGTGTGGCCGGCCCGGAGCATGGCCCACGCCGCGCGGGTGGCGGCGCGGGCCTGGACGACCGTCCGCGCCCTGGCGGGCTACCCGCCCGCCGCCTGGGGGCCGGGCGGGAGCAACGGCCTCGGCACGCTCGGCTGGGTGGAGGCGGGGATGGAGATCGCGTCGCGACAGCCTGCCCGGGTGTGGACGGCGTCGGGCACGGGCGGGACCGCGGCCGGCCTGCGTCTCGGGCTGGCCCTGGCGGGATGCCCGGCCGAGGTGGTGGCTGTCGACGTGGCGGGGGCCGGTCGGGCGGCGATCCAGCTTGCGGGCTGGCGGGCGTCGCGCCATCTGGGGAAGCTGCCGCCCCTTGGTCCCCTGCGGGTGATCCGCGAGGCGAGTCCCTACGGATTTCCGGTCCATCTCGATGGCCCGGTGCCCCTCGACCCGGTGTACTCGGCGAAAGCCTGGGCCCACTTCGAGCGCGACGGCGGCCCCGGCCTATTCGTGGCCACCGCGAACCGCCTGCCCATGGAGCCGCTTTTGCAGGAGGCCCTCCCCGAGCTCCCCCGTCGCCTCGCCGCGCTGATGGTGTCGTGGTGATCGACGATGAACTCGCGGACAGGGGCCTCGACATCCGGCTCGTCGCCAGCGGCACCCCGTCCCGGGGACGGCGCCAGGTCTCGGCGCGCCTCGGGGTCGATCTGGGCGAGGGTCGGCCCAGCGGCTGGGGAGCCTGGACGAAGAAGGGATAAGCCGGCCGGCATGAACGCCAGCGTCGCCGCCGTCCCCC
>VGRE01000152.1 GCA_016875435.1 Deltaproteobacteria bacterium
GTCCCCCGGTGGTTTTCCTCGCCTCGGAGCTGGGACGTTCCGTCACCGGCGCGGTGCTCGGCATCCAGGGCCAGCGCATCCACCTCTACGAGGTGAAGGTCAACGAGGGCGTGGAGAAGAAGTCGAGGGACCTCTGGACGCCCGGGGAGATCGCCGCCGCGTGGCCGCAGATCAGCGCGTGGGAGAGCAAGGCCGTCATGGCGGCCGACGCGAAGGCCGGCCCCGACCCGGTGAAGGAGGCCTTCTCCTACGTGCCGCTGGCCTTCGTGGCCGAGAAGGCGGGCGACTGGAAAGCGCGGATCCACTTCGCGATCAAGGACGGCTCCTCGCAGACGCTGTGCGTGGGCGAGGGCAAGGCCTGGATCGAGGACGGTCTCGCCGGTTCGCCGGACTGCACCATCAAGACCGACACCGAGACGATCGTCGGCATCTTCAACAAGACGGTCGACGCGCAGAAGGCCTTCATGAAGGGCAAGATCACCGCCGACAACATGGGCGTGCTGATGAAGTTCGCCATGTACTTTGACTTCTCGCGCCGCCCGCCCTCCAAGGACGAGGCGCCCGCCGCCGCGCCAGTGGTGGAAACCAAGCCGAAGGTCTGGCCCATCGGCAAGACCTGGGACGACGGCGCCAAGCTTGCCGACCCCAAGTTCGCATCGTTGTACGCCGAGTGTACCGGCGACGATTCCCCGGCCTACGTGGGCGGCGAGGCGGTCGTGCCGCCGATGTTCCACGTGCGGCTCTTCCACGGCATGATGTTCAAGATCGCCACCGACCCCGAGCTGGAGCTCGACCTGCTGCGGCTGGTGCACGGCGAGCACGACGCCACCTTTCACCGGCCGATCCGCCCCTGGGACCTCGTGCAGGTGCGCGGCCAACTGGAGAGCGTCGAGGAGAAGTCGAGCGGCATCCTCGTGGCCTCGCGCCTGTTCGGCTTCGTCGACGGGCAGCTGGCACTGGAGGCCCGCACCGCCTACTTCATCCGGGGGGCGAAGAAAGCCGACGGTCCCAAGGCCCCGCCGACCCCCGAGCCCGAGAAGGGGGCGCCCGACTACGAGCGCGCCATCGCCGTCGCGCCCGACCTGAGCATCCGCTACGCCGTCCCGTCGCTCGACGACAACCCCATCCACATCGACCGCTCCACGGCCCTGTCGGCGGGTCACAAGGACATCATCCTCCAGGGCCTGTGCACGATGGCGATGACCGGCGCCGCCGCCGTCAAGGCGGTGGGTAACAACGACGCGCGGCGACTGCGTCGCCTGTCGGTGCGCTTCGCTCGCCCGGTGCTCAACGGGGTCACGCTCACGACGCGGGGCTGGAAGCAGGGCGACGGCAGCTACCTCGTGGAAACGCGCGGCGCCGACGGCAGCCTCGTGATCTCCAACGGCCGCGTCGAGCTCCGCTGAGCCCGGGGTGAGCGGCGAGATCGTCGAGGGCGTGCGGCGTCGCCGTTGGCTGTGTGACGACACCTGGGAGGGCGTGGAGGTCGCCTCGGGTCGGCGCGTGCTCGCCGGGCCCAGGGGCGTGGTGTACCCGGACTGGCTGCTCGAGGAGCTCCCGCTTGGCGACGACGACGACGTGGAGCTCGCCGCCGCCCTCGCGCTCGTGGCCTCGTCGGTCCCACTGGGCACCGAGGCGACGCCCCTCGCCGCCCGCGTGGCCTCCGTCGGCGGTCGCCTCGCGGTCCTCGGCCGAGTCGAGGCGGCCGAGGCGCGGGCGCTGTACCTGGCCCTCTCACCTCGCGACGTCCTCGGCCTCGCCGACGTGGTTGGGCGACCCGGCAGCGGCGTCCTGGTGCTTCGCGCGATGGCGTCGTGGCTCGCCGCCGAGCGACACGCCGCTGTTCGGCGAGCGGCGGGACTCGCTCACGACGCGCGCCTCGTGCGCCTGCGCGTGGCCGCCGCGCGGCTCGCCCGTTTCCCGCCCCCGATCGCCACCGGCTTCCTCGCCTCCGACGGCACCAGCGTCACCGCCGGCTCGGCGCCGGTATTTGCCATCGGGCGACTCGACCCGCGCGCCTGTCGCCTCGCTCTCCGCGCCTCCACCGGCGATGACTCGCCGCTTCGGCGCTGGCTGGTCGCCATGTCGCGACTTCGAGTAGACCGCGAGATCCTCGCGCGCCGCTAGAGGGATCCCTCCATGGGCCAGGTCTCCATGCGGACCAGGGCGCCCGCCGCCAGCGCCGCCGCGCGCAGGGCCTCGTCGCCGTCGATGACACCCACGACCACCCGCCGCGACGCGCGCGAGAGCACATGCGACGCCCGCCGGGCGTGACGCCGGCTACGCCGTGGCTGTCGTCAATCGGCGCTTCGGGAGCTAGCTTGCAGCCATGGCCCAGCGAATCGTCCTCTACGACGGTGTCTGCGGCTTCTGCAACGGGCTGGTGCAGTGGCTACTTCGCGTCGACCGCGAGGGCGCCTTCCAGTTCGCCGCGCTCCAGGGCAGCACCGCCGCCGAGCTGCGGGCGCGCCACCCGGAGATCCCGGTCGAGCTCGACACCATGGTCTACGTGGAAGAGGGCACGGTGTACCTGCGCAGCCGCGCGCTCTTCGCCGCAGCGCGCCACCTGCCCGCCCCGTGGTCGTGGTCTCGCTTCCTCGCCTTGCTACCCCTGGTGTTCACCGACGCGGGCTACCGGCTCGTGGCCGCCGTGCGCTACCGCATCTGGGGCCGGCTGGAGGCCTGCCAGGTGCCGAGCGCCGAGCAGCGCGCCCGCTTTCTCGCCTAGGAGCCCGGCGGGCACGGTCACTCTCGCGCGGGCGAGGTGCGCGGTGGGGCTACCCCTCCAGGAAGCGCCGGTAGTCAGCTTCCAGGGCGGAGGCCCGCGCCCGCAGCTCGCCTTCGGTCCACCCAGCGGTGTCGACCGGCGGCATCACGCGCACCTCCACCCGCCCAGGCCCGGTGAACCACTGGCCCGGCGGCATCAGCTTGCCCGCGCCCAGGACCACCACCGGCACGATCGGCGAGCCCGTGGCCACCGCGAGGCGGAACGCGCCGAGCTTGAAGCGCCTCAGCGAGCCGTCGCGACTGCGCGTGCCCTCCGGAGCGAGGATGATCGTTCGAGGCGAGGCCTCGCAGCGGGCCACGACGTCGGCGAGCGAGGCGGCCGCCCGCGCCGGGTCGCGCCGGTCCACGAACACCTGGCCGTGGCTCCACCACATCAAGTTGAAACCGGGAAACCACTGGAGTTCCTTCTTGGCGAGGCACAGCGGCGCGCGGGGCGCCAAGGCCGCCACCAGCGGCACGTCGAGGGCGCTGGTGTGGTTGGCCACCAGCACCCGCGTGCCCGGGCCCCGCAGGTGCTCGAGCCCGGTGAACTCCACCTCCACGCCCGCGATCCACAGGCAGGCCCGGCCCCACCAGCCGGGCCAACTCGAGGCCAGCGGCATCGCGAGCAAGCCGAGACTCACCGCCGCCACCACCGCCACGGCGCCGAACACCACGACGCTGAAGAGGAAGGCGAGTATCGTTCGGATACGACTCATACCCCTCGGAAGGTGTCGGAGGTTAAGAGTTAACACTTAGCCGTCCCCGCCCCCCGGGCGATACGTTCCCGCGATGCCGGCCCCTACGCTCGCGCAGGTCCTCGACATGCTGGTGGCCGACCGGTTGATTCACCCCGGTCAGAAGCAAGACGTTCTCAATCGCGGACGCGAGCAGTCGCGACACCTTTTGCTCGACAAGCGTGCCGAGCTGCGTCGCCTGCTCGGCCGCCAGCGGGTGAGCTACGCGATCGCCGACGCGGAACTGATCGCCTCCTTCCGGTTCAAACGGCTCGACGCGCCCGACCTGTACCTCGAAGAGGAGCGCATCTCCGAGACCGTCGCGAAGCACCTCGGCTTCCCCTTCGTCCGGCTCGACCCCCTGAGGCTCGACTTCAAGCTCGTCGTCGATGCCTTCGGCGGCCCCTTCGCCGAGAAAAACCTCGTCATCGCCGTGGAGGAGAAACCTAAGGAACTGACCGTCGCCCTCGCCGAGCCCTGGAACACCGCGCTGCTGCAACAGCTCGTCGAGTTCAAGAAGAAGCCGATCCGCCCAGTACTCGCCTCGAAGAATGAGGTGCTGCGCGTCATCACCGAGTTCCACGGTTTCCGCCGTTCGATGCGCGCCGCCGAGGCGGAGCTGGCCAACAACCTCCCCGACATCGCCAACCTCGAGGCCCTCTACAAGGTTGCCGGTTGGAACGAGCTCGAGGCCAACGACCAGCCCGTCGTGCAGGCCGTGTGGTACTTGCTCAACTACGCCGCCGACCAGCGCGCCAGCGACATCCACGTGGAGCCCAAGCGCGACGACGCGGTGGTGCGCATGCGCATCGACGGCATCCTGCACACGGTGCATCGCATGCCCAGGACGGTGCATCCCGCCGTCGTGAGCCGCATCAAGCTGCTGTCGCGCATGGACATCGCCGAGAAACGGCGACCCCAGGACGGTCGTTTCAAGACGCAGGTGGGCGACGAGGAGATCGAGCTCCGCGTGTCAACCGTCCCCACCGCCTTCGGCGAGAAGGTGGTGGTGCGCATTTTCGACCCGGCGGTGCTCAAGCAGAGCCTCACCGATCTCGGCCTCTTCCCCCGCGAGCTCGCCCTCTACGAGCGGATGATCCGCTCGTCCAACGGCATGGTGTTGATCACCGGCCCCACCGGCAGCGGCAAGACCACCACCCTCTACAGCACCCTCCACCACGTCCACAGCCCGCGCGTCAACATCTGCACGCTCGAAGACCCGATCGAGATGGTCAACGAGCAGTTCAACCAGATGGCGATGCAGCCCAAGATCGGCTTCACCTTCGGCACGGCCCTGAAGAACGTGCTCCGCCAGGACCCCGACATCATCATGGTCGGCGAGATCCGCGACCCCGAGACGGCGGAGAACGCCGTTCAGGCCGCGCTCACCGGGCACCTCGTACTCAGCACGGTCCACACCAACGACGCCGCGAGCGCGATTGGTCGCCTGTTCGACCTCGGCGTCTACCCCTTCCTCGCCTCGGGCGTGCTCCTCGGCGTGGTGGCCCAGCGACTCGTCCGCAAGGTCTGCGTACACTGCGCCGCCGAGGAGGCGCTCACCACCGAGCAGGTCGACGCGCTGCGCATCCGCGGCGCGGAGGGGCGCAGCCTGCGCGTGAAGAAGGGCCAGGGCTGCGTGCGCTGCCGCGGCACCGGCTACCGGGGACGCGTGGGTATCTTCGAGGTGATGCCCATCACCCCGCGGATCCGCAAGCTCATCGAGGCGAAGGCGCCCGCGCAGGAGATCAAGCGCGAGGCGCTCAACGACGGCATGCTCACCCTGCGCGAATACGGCATCAAGAAGATGGCCCGCGGCGAGACCACCTTCGAGGAAATCGTCGCCGTCACCGACGAGCACGCGCTCTACTGAGGCTACAATCGCGCGATGCTGCTGCTCGTCGCCTGCGTAGAGACGGCCACACTCGACCTCGACCAGGCCGGCGCGCCCATCGACAGCGGTCTCGAGGATATCCCCGGACCCGACGACGACGACGACGACGACGACGACGACGACGAGCCCGTAGAGGGCTCCGACGAGGACCTCTGGGACTGCGCCGAAATCTTCGAGCAGGACCGCCTCCCGACCTATCGGCTGACGCTCAGCGAGGGGGTGTGGCGCGACCTGGAGCGCCAGTTCTCCATGCGCGACGGCAGCAAGGGGTACGCGCCCGTCGAGTCCTTCGAGATGGACGGCGAGACGATCCCCGACGTGTCGATCCGGCTCAAGGGCAACGAGGGCTACTCCTGGGTGGGCACGAAGATGCAGTTCGTCATCTCCTTCGTGGAGGTGAACGAAGACCAGCGTTTCCACGGGCAACGCCACGTGGCTTTCGACGCCACCTGGTACGACGCGACGCTGCTGCACAACCGCACCGCCTCGCGCTTCTTGCGGCGGATCGGCCACCCCGCGCCCTGCGCGAACAACGGCATCATCTACATCAACGACGAGTACTACGGCATCTACGCCCACATGGAGCAGCTCGACCGGGAGTATCTCGAGCGCAACTTCGGCAAGGATTTTGCTGATGGCGACCTCTACAAGTACGGCTACGAGCTGAAGAACAACGAGGGCGCCGACACCACGCGCATCGAGGAGTGGTGGTCGAGCTACAACTACGACCACATCAGCCAGTACGGCGACCCCGACCAGTGGGTGTCAGAGTGGGCCGCCGAGGCCACCATGCCCGACTGGGACGGCTACTGGATCTCGGGCCACAACTACTACATCTACGACCACCCCGAGCGCGGCTTCATGTACCTGCCCTGGGACCTCGACGCGACATTCTCATATTACAACTACATGAGTTACGATCCATTCGGGATCTACTGGGACTACGTGCCCCACGAGCGCAGCGTGCTCGGCGAAGAAGAGTGGGAGACGCGCTTCATCGAGTACATCGCCATGTACGCGGCCGCCTACGACGCCGAGACGATGGAAGAAGAGGTGGTGGCCTGGGACGAGCAGATCCGGGACTGGCTCGACCGGGATCCGAACAAGTACAACACCATCGCCGATCACGACGCGGCGGTGCTGGCGCTGCGCGGGGCCTTCTACGAGCGGCGCGAGTACTTGCTTGCGTGGAGCGAGTACAACCTCGACCACTAGCCGACGGCGCTCGCGACCCGAAGCACCGTGGCCTCGTCGTTCCGGCGCCCGGTGATTTGCAGCCCCACGGGCAGGCCCTCGCTCTGGCCGCAGGGGACGGAGATGGCCGGGAGCCCCGCCAGGGAGGCCGGGACGGTCAGGATGTCGGCGAGGTACATCGCCAACGGGTCGAGGGCACGATCTCCGATCTTGAAGGCGACCGTGGGACTGGTGGGCGACACGAGGACGTCGACCTCCCGGAGCGCCGCCTCCATGTCGGCGGTGATTCGCGCCCGCGCGCGCTGGGCGCGGACGTAGTACTCCTCGGCCCAGCCCGCGCTCAGGGCGAAGGTGCCGAGCAAGATACGGCGTTGTACCTCTGGGCCAAGGCCCTGTCCCCGGCCATGAAGATAGAGCTCGGCCAGCGTCGACGCGGCCGCCCGTGAGCCGTAGCGAACGCCATCGAAACGCGCGAGGTTGGAGGACGCCTCCCCGGGAGCGATCACGTAGTAGGCCGCCAGCGCCAGGCGCATCGCCGGGATCGACACGCGAGAGACGACGGCGCCCTGTCGCGACAAGGACTCCACCGCCTCCGCCACCCGCGCCGCCACGCCCGGCTCCACGCCCTCGCCCTCGCCCTCCGCGAGCACCCCCACCCGGAGCCCCGACACGACCCCGTCGCAGGCGCCCTCCCAGTCCCCCACGGGTTCGCGCAGCGAGGTGCTGTCGAGCGGATCGTGACCAGCCATCACCTCGGCCAGCAGCGCCGCGTCGCGGGTGTCGAGCGCGAAGGGCGACACGATGTCGAGCGAGGAGGCGAAGGCCACCAGCCCGTGCCGGGAGATGCGCCCATACGTCGGCTTGAAGCCCACGATGCCGCAGAAAGAGGCCGGCTGGCGAACGCTCCCGCCCGTCTCGGAGCCGAGCGCGATCGGCACCACGCCCCCCGCCACGGCGGCCGCCGACCCTCCCGAGGAGCCCCCGGGAACCCGGCGCTCGTCGAGCGGGTTGCGCGCCGGGCCGTAGGCGCTGTTCTCAGTGGACGAGCCCATAGCGAACTCGTCCATGTTGGAGCGGCCCACGACGACGGCGCCCTCGGCGCGCAGGCGCGCCACGCAGGTGGCACTGTAGGGCGCGAGGTAGCCCTCGAGCGCGCGCGAGGCGCAGCCGCAGGGCTGGCCCTCGTCGGCGAGGTTGTCCTTGAGCACCACCGGCACGCCGGCGAGGCGCCCGGCGCGGTTGAGGCCCTGGACCTGCGCCTCCACAGCCTCGCGATGGAAAGGCCGGAAGGCGTTCCACGGGTTCGCCGCGGCACGATCGGCGGCGACGCGAGCCCAGGCACCGGGGTCGGCACCCCCGCGCACCGCTGCCGCCATCGCCCGCGCGGTGATCGCCGGGGGCGTCACTCGGTCTCGACCACGCGGGGAAGGCGAACGACATCAGCATCGCAACCCGCCGCAAGCTCGACGAGACGCGGAGACCCGGGACGGGCGACGTCGTCGCGGCGCGGCGTGGCTCCAGGGCGGCCCTCGTCGATCCCCTCGAGCGCCGCCAGCATCTCGACGTAGCTGACGATCCGCGACAGCTCCCCCGCCAACGCCGTGGCGCGCTCCGGCGCCACCTCGAGCCGGGACAGGCCGGCGAGTTCCTGGACCGTCGCCGCCTCGAACCTCACTTGCCCTTGAACTTGAACAGCGCGGCGAGTCCCGAGATCGCCCCGGAAGCGTCTTTCCCCGCGAGGGTCTCGAGCTCGCCCGGGTCGAGGAGCACCGCGCCGCAGTCGTCGCACACGTCGATCTCCACGCCCTTGAAGTCGCGCGGCCTCATGGCGCCGCCACACTTCCCGCAGCGGCCCGCGTGCCGTGCCTTTAGCTCGGCCCGCGCCGCCCGCGCCCTCTCGTCGGCGAGCGCCACCTGCGCCTTGGCCCTCTCCTCGGCCTCGAGCTTGGCGAAATAACCTTCTTCCGTGGGGTTCTTGTCGGCAGGCATGCGATGGTCCTCCTTGAGAACTCTAACCGGAGGGGCGCCCGGGCGCAGCTAGTCGCAGGTCTGCCCGAGCCGTCGCAAGCCCCCGTTGAGCTCGCGCACCAGGTCGGCATCGTCCGGGCTGCGGCCCAGCGCGTGGCAGTAGTCAGTCCGGGCCGACACGCGGTCGCCGAGCTTCTCGTTGGCGTAGCCCCGACCGTACAGGGCCCAGCCGTACTCACCGTCGGCCTGGAGGGCGCGAGCGAAGAAGCCATGAGCTTCCTCGATCTGCCCGTTGTCGATCGCCGTCCAACCGGCATCGGCTAGCGCCTTGGCGCTCGTGCCCCGGGGCTTGACCGTCGCGGAGCTGGTCGTGGCCGTGGTCTTCGCCGCGTCACTCCGCGTTTTTTCCTCGGCACGTCGACTCGCTTCGGCCCGGGCCCTGGCATCGGCCTGAGCCCTGGCATCGGCCTGAGCCCTGGCATCGGCCTGGGCCTGGCGCTCCGCCTCGGCTCGCTGCGCCGACGCCTGATCCGCCGACGCCTGATCCGCCGACGCCTGATCCGCCGACGCCTCAGCCTCCGCCACCTCCGCCGCATTCGCCTCCGCCTCCGCCGCCGGGGCCGCAGCCGCCTCCCCCGCGGGGTCGACGCCCGGGGCCGGGCCAGCGGGCTCGACCGCCTCGGCCGTGGAGGGGATGAGCCCGGCCTTCTCCGCCTCGACCCTCCGCGCGCTCACCCAGACAATCCACGCCAGCGCCACCACCAGCGCCAGCGCCACCCCGCCCAAGACCACCCAGACTATCGAGTTTGAGCGTGGCTGCTCCGCCGGTTCGTCGTCGTCGAGCACCGACCGAACCGGGATGCTGTGCGGCGCCACGGTGACGGGGAGCTTCCCGCCGATCTGCGGCACCAGAGTCGCGGGGCTCGCGGGCACCTGCGGCAGGCCGGACTGGCTCGCCCAGGGCGACCGCGGGCCGCCCGTGGCACGGAGCGCGTCGGAAGTCGGCGTCTGCACCGGCATGTTGCCCGTGGCCATGAAGGTGTCGGCGACGTCGGCGCCAGAGCGCTGGGTGGCCTCGACGGTGGCCTCCTGCGTGTCGGGGTCGGGTCCGAGGTGGAAGCCGAGCTGACGGGCGTCGGCGTGGACAGCCTGGGCGGGCGCGTCGGTCCCGAAGGATGGCGCCGCCGGCCGCCCCAGCATGCCGGCGGGAACCTCGTCGACCAGCTGCTGGGCCGTGGGATCGTCGACCGGCGACAACGAGGGGAAGCTTGCCTCCAGCGCCGCGATGGTCTCCGAGGTCGGCTCCCTCGGGAACACGTCTGAAACGGGCGGCAGCTCTTCGGCCTGGGGCGGCGTGGCCACGAAGGACGTGGCGCTCTCGCCGGTCTCGGCTTCCTCTCGGACGTAGATTTCCTCCTCAGGCGCCATCTGCAGGCCCGCGTCCCGCGGGAGCGCCGCCGCGGCGCCCGTCGCGCCGAAAGGCGAGGCGGCCGGGGACAGGGTGGGCCCGGACGCGGCGAGGCGGTCGGCCGCGGCGAAGAACAGCGCGAAATCCGCGCGGGCGCCGAGCGCCGTCCATCGCATACCGT
>VGRE01000153.1 GCA_016875435.1 Deltaproteobacteria bacterium
GCTCGTCGAGGCCGAGGCGCGCCGACACGTGGGTGCTGTCGGCGTCGTGCGCGCGCTCCAGCGGCCAGATCCGGGTGCGCAGCCAGTCGAGCAGGGCGAGGTCGTCGGCGAGGCCGCGGAAGAGCGTCTGCACCAGGTGCACGTGGGTCTGCACGAAGCCGGGGGCGAGCCACTTGCCCCGGCAGTCGACCTCCTCCAACCCGTGGAGACCCGGCTCCACGCGCACCACGCGCTCGCCGCTCACCGCCACGTCGGCCTCGACGAGCGCGCCCTGCTCGTCGTTGACGAGCACCGTTGCTCCCTTGAACACCAGCGGCCACGGGCGTTGCATTGCGCGTGGCTAACGCCCGTGGCCCCGCGCTGGGTTTGATACGCTCCCGGCGCGTATGGCCGGCCTCCTCCTCCTGGCGCTCGTCGCCCTCGCGCAAGATGCGCCCGGCGCCTCGCCTCCCGCGGGGGCGCCGGCGCGGCTCGTGCCCCTGCTGGAAGCCCCCTTCCACAGCACCGAGGGCTGGGTGGAGGAGCGCGGGACCTCGAGTTTCCAGAGTCGCCTCGTGTCGATGTCGCGCGCTGCCGACGGCGGCGCGTGGCTCCTGCTCCTCGAGGACGGCACGCTGCTCCGGAGCCTCGATGGCGCCCGTAGCTGGAGCCGGGTGTTGCGGGGGGTCGAGGCGCCCGACCTCGACGAGGAGCACCTTCTTCTCGAGGGCGAGAGCTACGCGGGAGAAGCCGCCGACGAGGCGGCGGAGACCAGCACCGAGGGGTTCGACGACAGCTCCGACAGCGAGGACTACAGCGACGATAGCCAGTCCAGCGAGGGCGAGGCCGCCCCCGCGGAGGCGCCGAGCGAGGCCAGCACTGGGGGCGAGGCGGCGATCGACGCGCAGGACATCGACGCGCTGGTCGACCGTGACGCCGCGCTCGACAGCATGGGCCTCGCCGTGTGGTTCCACCCCGACGATCCGAGCATCGCCCTGGCCGGGCGAGGCGACGGCCTCTGGCGCAGCGTCGACGGCGGCGTGCGCTGGGCCCTCGTCGATGCCGACGCCAGCGCCACCTGCTTCCTCGCGATGCCGGGCGGCGTGATCCTCGCGGGCACTGCTCGGGGCCTTCGCACCTCGCCCGACAACGGCGGGAGATGGATCGACGCGGTCGACGCGACCGACGGCGCCCGAGTCTATGCCCTCGACTCGCGGTGGGGACGCGTCTTCGCCGCCTCCGACAAGGGACTGTTCACCAGCGAGGACGCCCTGCGCTGGCGGCGTCTCGGCGCGGCCGACCCGGCCTACGCCGTCTTGAGCGACCCGGGCTGGGAAGGTGGTTTCTGGGTGACCACCGGCGCCGGGCTGCTGCGCTCCGATGACATGGGGCAGAGCTTCCTACGCATGGGTCGGCAATCGATGCTCGCGCTCCGCGGGCTCTCGGCGCTCTCGGGGCAGGGCCGCGTGCTCGCCTGGGGCGACGACGGGGTCTGGGAGAGCATCGATGGGGGTGTCACCTGGCACGCGCTGGCCTATGGCCTACGCGATCCCCACGTCCGGGCGGTGGTGGTGGTGGATGGTCGCCCGGTGGTCGCAACGTCAACCGGCGTCTGGCGCCTGCAGCCGGTGCGTCTTGGCGCGCGGATCACCCCCGAGCCGGTGGCACCGGCGGTGGAGGCGAGCGCGGAAGACCAGCTGGCGACCCTGGTGCGCGTGGCCACCACCCGCCGCGGCCTCGACCTCGAAACCCTCCACGGCCTGCGCTGGCGCCCGTTCTTGCCCACGGTACAGCTCGCCGCCGGTGCCTGGCAGGGCCTCAGTCGCGACAGCGCCTACCTCACCGGCCAGACCGACCAGGACGAGCAACTCGGGTGGTCGTTCACCGCCAAGCTCTGCTTCGGCGGCTGCGTGTCGTTGCTGGGCTCCGTCGCGGAGGTCGAGGACGACTACAGCGACTACGCGGAGGCCGCGGCCTACGACGGCGAGGAGTCGGCCGAGGCCCGCGAAGACGCCACGGGCGAGGCCGCCGACGACCTCTACGTGATCGGCGACGAGGTCTACGGCGAGAACGCCGAGCCCCTGGCCGCCGCCAACGTGGCCCAGAAGGTGCGCAACTACCGCTTCTCCGTTGCCGACCAGGTGGTGTCCGCGTGGACCGCCATCCGCCGCCTCACCGACGCCGGCCCCCCGGGGTCGCTCGGCGGCTCGGTCGACCACATGCTCCAGCTGGCCGAGCTGAGCGCCCGGCTCGATCTCTACACCGACGGCGCGTACAGTCGCGCCACCATCCCGGAGTCACCATGATCCTCGCCCTCTCCCTCGCCCTGGTCTGCTCGCTCCCGGTCGCGTCTGCGGCGGACTTCTCCTCCCCCGAGGAGGTGCTCGCCAGCTTCAAAAACGAGCCCAGCATCGGCGAGGTGCATGCCATGGCGCTGGAGTACAGCAAGACCGACAGCCGCTACGTGGACGCCTGGCTCAAGGCGAGCAAGGCCGCCGCCGCCTTGCCCCGCATCGAGCTCGCCTACGGCTACAAGAACGGCTTCGACACCGACTACGGCTACTACACGCCGGAGGAGATCAGCGACGACGTGGCGGAGGATGGCGAGGTGCTCACCGAGGACGATGCCAGCTCGCAGGCCTACGGTCCCTTCGAGACCGCGCAGGCGGTGGACATCGACCATGCCGCGATCGTCAAGGCGCGTTGGGAGCTCAACAAGCTGGTGATGTCGAGCGACCAGATCCGCATGATCTCCGAGGCGCAGGACATCGTGAAGCTGCGCGACAAGGTGCTCGAAGACGTCACGCGGCTCTACTTCGAGCGTCGCCGCCTCCAGGTCGACCTCCTGCTCAACTCGGGCGGCGAGATGAAAAAGCGCGTCTCCGACCAGCTCCGGCTTGCCGAGCTCACCGCGCAGCTCGATGCCTTCACCGGCGGGCGCTTCAGCCGGGCGCTGCCGAACAAGTAGGCGGGCGTTAGGCCCCCGGGCCCATGGCCCACCAGACCGTCCTCGTCCTCGACTTCGGCTCGCAGCTCACCCAGCTCATCGCCCGGCGAGTGCGCGAGTGCGGCGTGTACTGCGAGATCCTGCCGTGCAACGCCGCGCCGCCTCGATCGGGCGCGGGGCGTCCCGAGGCGCTGGTCGGCCTGGTGCTCTCGGGCGGTCCCTCCTCGGTCTACGAGGCCGACGCACCCCCCTTCGACCGCGGCTGGCTGGAGCTCGGGGTGCCGGTGCTCGGCATCTGCTACGGCATGCAGTTGCTCGCGCACGCGCAGGGTGGCGAGGTGCGCCCGGCCGGCGCGCGCGAGTTCGGCCCGGCCGAGGTTCGGGTGGGCGACAGCGCCCTCTTCCACGGCCTCGGCGCCGAGACGCACGTGTGGATGAGCCACGGCGACCAGGTGGCGAGGATGCCTGGGGGCTTCGCGGCCATCGGGTCGACCGACACCTGTCCGGTGGCGGCGTTTGAGAGCCGGTCGCGACAGCAGTTCGGACTACAGTTCCACCCCGAGGTCACCCACACGCGCGACGGGGTGACGATCCTCCGCAACTTCGTCAAGGGCATCTGCGGGGCGCGGGGCGACTGGACCATGGCCGGTTTCGTCGAGGAACAAGTCTCGAAGATCCGCGCCCAGGTGGGCGAGGGCGAGGTGATCTGCGCGCTCTCGGGCGGCGTGGACAGCTCGGTGGCGGCGGCGATCCTCCACCGCGCCATCGGCCCGCGACTGCACTGCATCTTCGTGGACAACGGGCTCCTGCGCAAGGGCGAGCGCGAGGCGGTGGCCGCGGAGTTTCGCGACTTCGACCTCACCGTGGTCGATGCCTCCGAGCGTTTCCTCTCGGCCCTGCACGGGGTGGGCGATCCCGAGCGCAAGCGGAAGATCATCGGGGAGACCTTCATCCGCATCTTCGAAGCGGAGGCCCGTCGCTTTGCCGGCGCCCACTGGCTGGCCCAGGGCACGCTGTACCCCGACGTGATCGAGTCGGTCTCGTTCCGCGGCCCCTCGGCCACCATCAAGTCGCACCACAACGTCGGGGGTTTGCCGCCCGACATGGCGCTGTCGCTCATCGAACCCCTGCGGGAGTTGTTCAAGGACGAGGTGCGCCTCCTCGGTCGCGAGCTTGGCCTCTCCGAGTCGCGCATACAGCGGCAGCCCTTCCCGGGGCCGGGCCTCGCGGTGCGCTGCCTCGGCGAGCTCTCCGCCGAGCGCCTGCGCGTGCTGCGCGAGGCCGACGCCATCGTGCAGGCGGAGCTCGAGCCCCTCGACCTGGGGCTCTGGCAGGGCTTCGCCGTGCTCCTGCCGGTGCGCAGCGTGGGCGTGATGGGCGACGCGCGCACATACGAGGAGGCCTGCGCCATCCGGGCCGTGCACTCCGCCGACGGCATGACCGCGCACGTGGCCGACATCCCGATGCCGGTGCTCACGCGAATCGCCAATCGCATCATCAACGAGGTGCGCGGGATCAATCGCGTGGTGTACGACGTGAGCACCAAGCCCCCTTCCACCATCGAGTGGGAGTAGCCGCTGCCCTGGCACCAGGGCGTCGTGCTCCTGGCGGCCGGGCTCGGCGTGCTCGCGCCTGTCCCATACAGTCGCGTCGCGACGCTGGTGGGCCTGGCCGTGCTTGCCTCGGCGTCGCCGTGGCTGGCGTTCGGCCTAGCGGCCTGGGGCGCGTGGAGGTCGCGACCGGGCCCAGGTGTCGCCGTCATGCTTGCTCTCGGCGCGCTCGTGGGGCTCAAGCAGGTGGCGGCATCGTTGGCCCTCCCGGCGGCGGTGGGCACCGTCCTCGCGCCCCTGTCGGCGGCCCTCTCCGTGGCAGCGGCGTGGCTGGCTGAGCCTCACGCCGGTAGACGGCCCCTCGCGCTGCTCCTCGTCGCGGCCGGGGCGCTGGTGGCCGGGCAGCTCGGTTGGGCCTGGGCGGCGCCCACGTCGGTGGAGCGCCTGGCGCGCGCCGAGCGCATCGACGCGGTGCACCTGTTCTACGACGGGTTCCTCGCCGAGCACGACCCGGCGCTGCTCGGGGCGCTGCTGAGGGCCGTCCCCAACCGCGACGAGGCCGCGCTCGCGCTAGGCTGGGAACGCTCGCTGTCGCTCGGCTGGCGTCCCCAGCGCGCCGAGGGGCACGCGGTTGACGTGGCGCGCGCGCTCGAGGGGGCCGGGCGCGGCGGCGAGGCCTACCGCCTGTTGTCGCGACACCAGCGCACCGGGGAGGTCGACGCCTTCATGTCGCTGATGGAGCGGGTGGGGGGTGCCACGGTGGACTGGCACCAGGGGCAAGTCGGCTCGCTCGTCCCCGGCGCCATCGAACTGGACACCCAACTGGCGACCAACGGCGAGGCGGTGCTGGAGTTCACCGCCGCCGCCGCGCTCGGCAACAGCGTGCTCACCCTGGAGGGATCGAGCTTCCAGGGCCCGCCGCTGGTCACGGTCCACCTCGACGCTCGACCACCCCTGGAACTGGCGGTCGACGGCGCGGTCGACCTGCCCCTCGGACCCCTGGAACCGGGCCCGCACCGCCTCAGGGTGCGCTTCGACGACGATCGCGTGGGCGACGGCGGCGACCGGAACGTCCGGGTCCGCCGCCTGGTCGCGCGCTGACCACGCCCCCCAAGCCCCAAGCCAACCACCAGGGCCTAGAGCCTGGAGCCTACCCCTCGAACACTTCCAGCTCGTAGCGAATCGCCTCCGCGAGCCGCATCGCCACCTCGTCGGCGTCGTCGGCGCCGCGGGCGAGGGGACGCCGGTAGGCGCGGAGCACCGGGCCGGCGGGCGTACGCACCAGCAGCGCGCGGGTGGCAGGCGGGGCGTGGGGGCGCACGGAGCGCAGTTCCTCGAGCGTGGGGGCTTCACCGATCTCGACTCGCCAGCGGCCGATGATCTCGCGATCGGGCCCGTCGAGCATCGACAGCGCATCGCGAATCGCTGCCTCCCAGGCGCGGGCGTCGAGGCGCGCGGGGCGCGGGTAGCTCTCGGGGCGCAGCGCGTGGGCGCGGGCGAGCGCCAAGTCGGCCTCGGGGAAGCGCTCCAGTACCTCGAGGGCCTGCGCGCGGATGGCCCAGGCTCGGGCCTCGGCAGGTGCCAGATCTAGCAGATGGTCGGCGGCGGCCAGGGCCGCCTCGACGTCGCAGGCCGCGAGCAGGGCCGCGGCCTCGAGTACTCCCGGGTCGCGACCAAGACTTCGCGCCTGTCGTGCCGCGAGCACGCCCACCTCGCCGTGACCATAGCGGGGCGCGGCGTCGGCGATCAGCAGCAGCGCATCGACATCGGCGGGGTTGTCTTCGAGCAGCTCCTCGGCGTACACCACGGCGCCCTCGGGGTCGCCGTCGGCAAGCTGTCGGCGGGCGCGCTCCAGCACCAGTGCGGAGCGTGCCGCGTTGGCGAGTCCCCAGCGGGGGCCGGCAGGTGCGTCGTCCGACTCGCTCACGAGCCGTTCACAACACGAAGAAGTAGAGCAGGCCCGCGCCGACCACAAGGTAGAGGCCGAGCCCGGCCAAGGCGAGCAAGCCCAGGGGAATAGCGAGCTTGGTGGCCGTGCTGGGGCCGTCATCTTCCCCGACGAGGGTGGGCGCGTCGAGCGCTCTCGGCTCTGGCGCGTTGCCCGAGTTCTGGCTCGCCGAGGCCTCGGCGCGGAGCGCTCCGGCCCGGAGCGCCTGCGCGAACACGCCGAACTCGGCGATGTCCTCGCAGAGCTTCATGTTGGTGAGCATCCACTTCTCGAAGCCGGTTTCCTCGGCCTCTTTCTCCATGCGGCCGGCCTCGTAGAGCGGCAGCGGCGCCAGGTCGAGGTTGGGGCTGTCGGGCACCTCGGAGAAGGTCACCTGCGCGCGATCGCGGAGCGCGCGCTTCAGCGCCAGCCGCGCCTGGAGCACGGCGAGGGGGTAGCCGCCCATGCGCTCGGCGTCGGCCTTCACCCGGTCGAGCGGGAGCGTGGAGTCGTAGGCGGCCGCGAGCAGGCGCAGTTCGGCCGGCTGGAGGGCGCCGCAGGCCGCGACGATCAGTTCGCTGGGGCTGCGCCCGCCGGTGAGCTGGTTGGCGAAGTCGCCGCCCGCGATGCGGCCCCCCGCCATCCGTACCTCTTCCATGAGGACGCCGTGGGCCCAGTCGGTGAGGTCGGCGGCGGTGGTGACGCCGAAGATGCCCTGCTGGAAGCGCCCGCAGGCGCGACGAAAGGGCTCGGCGCCGATCTCGTCGCCGAGGCGGCAGGTGGTGATGGCGTAGTACCAGTCCGAGAAACGCTGGGCCATGGCCTGCCCGGAGGCGCCGTCGCCGCCACGCCACTGCTTGAACAGGGTTGCCGTGGGGGCCGTCGCGAGTTCCATTGCGACCTCTCTACCACGGCAGCGGCGGCAGGGCGGTGGCCATCGCGGCGAGCATCGCCACCTCGCGAATCTCGACCGCCGCGCCGACGATGTCGCCGGTCAGGCCCCCCACCCGCCGGTACCAACGGAGGTGCCAGCCGAGGGTGAGCCCGAGCCCCATCGCCACGCCCAGCCCGCAACGCGCCGTGATCTCGCCCAGCGGCACCACGGCGGGCACGAGGCAGGCGATCCCGGTGACGAGGTGGATCATGCCAGCCGGGCCTTGACCGTGGTCAGGACCCGGCTCCCCAGCCATGCGTGACGGGCCTCGAAGGTGTACGCCGCCAAGTCGGGCGAGCGCGGCACGACGCGGTCGGTGCCATCGCCCTGTGGCCACACCTCCACCTCGCCGAAGCCGATGTAGCGGTGCAGCGCCGGGTGGATGGCCTTGTAGACGGCCTCCTTCACCGAGAAACGCAGCACCGCGTCGACCCAGCGGCGCTCGGGTGGCAGCGCGAGGTTGGCGTCTAGCTCGCCGGGCGTCAGCACCCGCTCCGCCACGCCCGGTCGCTCGCGGTCGGTGTCTTCCAGGTCGAGGCCGAGCATCAGCTCGCCACGCGCCGCCAGCGCCACGGCGAGGTCGTTCTTGTGCGAGATCGAGCCGCGCACCCCGTGCGGGAACAGTGGCGCGCCGTGCTCGTCGCTGGTGATGGGCACGCGCCGCGAGCCCAGCTCGGCGAGCGCCAGCGCCACGGCCAGGCGGCCCCCCGCGAACTGCACCTGCCGGTATCCCCTCAACGCCTCTGCGTAACGACGTTCCGGTTCGAGGAGTCGTGTCAGGATCAGCTCAGGGACCGGCTCGGGCGCGTCGGGAAGGTGTACGCCCGCGACCACGCCGTGGGGTAGGGGGACGACGAAGGCCATGGCCCAGGGGGCTGCCGCTGAGGGGCGAATCACCTGGAGCTACTAGCCTGCCCCGCGCGGGCGGGCGGAATCGGGGAGGGCACTGCGGCGTTGTGTGGGCCTCGCGGCCCTCCCCACGGGGCCCGCGGCGGAATAGTTGGCTCGCCCACACCCCTGGAGTGGTCGAATGGTCCTTGCGCTCGCCGTGCTCCTCGCCCTGCCCGCGCACGCCGGGGGCGAGGGGTCGTCGCCGGACAGGGGCGACGCGGAGCACATGCGCATCAGTGGCGAGATCGAGCAACTGGCCGAGCGCCAGGTGTGGTCGGGCGTGGAGAAAAAGTTCCGAGAGCTCGAGAAGCTCGGCGTGGAGCTCAGCTACGACGACATGATGCACGGCGCCTACGCCGCGCGTGCGCTTGGCGAGATGTCGGGTGCCTATGAGAGGCTCAAGAAGGCCGCCCGGATCGACAGCACCAAGGAAGTCATCGACTGGCTCTACGCGATCGACATGAACTACTCGAGCGTCGACCTCGTGGCTGTCCCGCCCCGGTACGTCGTGCTCACCGTGGAGGAGATGCCCTTCGACCCCGACCAGCGGACCGCGGTGGAGAAGGCGCAGGCGACCGTCGCGGACCGGGGACTCTACGCGGGGCTCTTGCCCCGGGGGAACTACGTCTTCGCCGGGCAACCCTTCGCCGTGCAGCCCGGCATCGGGGTTCGCATCGAGGTGAGCCCCAGGATCAAGAAGACCGAGGGCATCCGCGTGGAGTTGCAGAAGTCGCCCGTCTGGGGCAGCAGCGACGGATCCACGCCGGCGTCCTCGCCCGACTCCGCGGCGGGGGGCAGCCCGCAGTGAGCGCGTCGCCACGGCTCTCGGTGCGCATCGACCGCAAGGTTTGCGTCGGCACGTCGAACTGTGCCGAGGAAGCGCCGCGTGCCTACGAGATGGACGATCACGCCAGCCCGCACGCGCGCCTGGACGCCACGGACGACGACCTTCTCAAGGGTGCCGAGGCCTGTCCCGTGGGTGCCATCACCGTCGTCGACGCCACCACAGGAAAGCAGGTGTATCCATGATTATGACTCTCATCGCCAGCATGGCGCTCGCCGCGAGCGACGACCACTGGTGGGGCGTGGGCCCGCTGGTGGGTACCATGGCCTTCCCGGTCGAGTACCCCGTGCTCATGCCGCCGCTGGCCCAGGACGACGAGGGCCGCAATCTCGTGGAGCCGGTGAGCGGCGACCTGCGGGTGGGCGGTCACGCGGTGTACTACCTGGGCGGCGGCGCGCGCGTCGGCACGCGTCTCTGGTACGCGGGCAACTTCTCCACCTGGGGCGCGCAGGAGTTGACCCTGGAGTACGAGGTGGTGCTCACCAAGGAGGACAAGTTCCAGATCCTCGCGGGCGGCGGCCTCGGCTACGGGCACGACCGCTTCGGTGCCCTCGCCGACGCCAAGAACCCCGACGCCTATCTCGACGTCACCTACTTCCCCCTGCGCGCGCAGATCGGCGCGCTGCTCCGCGATCGCACCCGCGCGTACGAGCTCGACCTCTTCGCCACGCTGCACGTGGCAGGCGAGCAGAAGTTCAGTCCCACCGGCGAGGTGGCCGACGAGGAGAAGGGAACGGCCGTCTCGCTCCTCGACACCGACGCCAAGTCCGATGCCGCCCTGTACGGAGCGCTCGGCGCCGAGCTGTCGGTCTACTTCGGCAACTTCAAGAACAAGGGCGGCAACAAGGACAAGGGCGCCGGCGGCAAGAAGAAGGGCAACGGCAAGAACTAGGAGGCACTAGACCGGAATCCGCCGCCGCCGCACAGCCTCCAGCCTACTCCAGCCACTCCGTGACCGCCTGGCTCGCGCCCACCAGGCCCACGGTCTCCTGCCCGGAGTCCTACGCTTGGCCTAGCGCTGGCAGCCGGGGCACCAGTAGGTGGAGCG
>VGRE01000154.1 GCA_016875435.1 Deltaproteobacteria bacterium
CGCCTCGACGACGGCGCGGCTCGCGACTCCGACGTCCTGCCCCGCTTGGCGCGCCCCGCGGAGCAGCGCTCGCATCCGGACCGGTGGCAGCGCCGGCTGCACCCGCGGCAGCGCCGCCGCACGGATCGGAAGGCGGCCGCCGTTCTCGCCGAGCGCATCACGGAAGGCGGCGTCCGGCACGGCCACCAGCATCCGGTCGGGTGCCAGCCAGCATCCGGCGTCGGCGAGTGCGGTGATCGTCGCCGCGCAGCCGACACCGAGGAGAGCGTCGTCGTCCATGTGCCGCCTAGCCCAGGGGGCGCCTGGAAAGTCGCTCGTCAAGCAGTGGCGGGCGGGTCACCGCCGTGGCCGTTGGCCGTCACCGGCTGGTCAACGTTGGCCGCCAGGGTCACGGGCGGCTGCTCCCTCAACCAGGCCCACAGCGTGGCGCCTCCGACGAGCATCACGATGCAACCCCACTGCGCCGGCGTGAGCGAGCCCCAGCGCACGTCGGCGTTCTTGAGGTCGGTGTTGCGCAGGAAGTCGAGCATGAAGCGCACCGGGGCGTACATGAAGGCCCAGAGCACCGCGTAGCTGCCGGGCTTCCAGGGCTTGTCGCGGCAGGCCCAGAACACCGCCGCGATCACCATGGTGTACAGCGCCTCGTAGAGCCCGAGGTCGTGCCGCACGCCCATCCCGGGGAAGCGCTCCTCGAAGTTCACCGCGAGGAAGAAATCCGTCTTCCGACCGATGTGGTCGTGGACGATCGCGCAGCCCAGGCGGCCGAAGATCCACGCGAAGGGAAAGGCGAACATCACCTGGTCGGCATGGATCCAGAACGACCGGGGGCGAATCCACCGGAAGAAAGCGGTGGCGCCGAAAACCGCGCCGAAGAAGCCGCCGAAGGACGAGAAGCCCTTCCAAACGTAGATCAGCGACCAGATGCCGTCTTCCTCGTACTGCTCCGGGTGGTAGGCCAGGACGTGCACGAGGTGCCCACCGATGAAGCCCGAGAGCACGGTGAACACGATGCCATCGACGATGTCGCGCACGTCGAGTCCGCGCCTGATCGCCCGCGCCCGCGCGATCTCCAGGCCGATGAGAAAGCCGCCCGTGACGAGGATGCCCCAGGGGTCGAGGGGGATGCCGAGGACGGTCTTGGTGGGGAGGTGAAAGTAGGGGAGCACGCGGGTACCGGGCCGCGTGATAACCCGGCCCCGCTGCTGGCCCTCGGGGCGTGGCGGCTGTGCTTTTTCCCCCGGAGCGAACATGTCGGTCTACACCAACGACGCGCTGATCGAGGGCGTCCGTCGCGACGATGTTCTCGCTTGGCTCTCGGAGCCGCAGAACCACGCGAAGATCCTGGAAGGCGCGTGGGATGGCCTCGAGGACAACGGGCCCGGCAACTACGTGTTGCAGTGCAACAGCAAGCCCCGTCCCCGGTCGATCAAGTACAGCTTCGAGCGGGTGGACGAGGAACACGGCGGCCGCCGGGTACACGTGGGCCTCGAGGGGCGACACGTCAACGGCAAGCTCCAGTACAGCCTCCGCACGATGAAGCCGTCCACCAATACACTGGTCACCCTGCACGTCGACCTCTACGGCAACGGCTACCTGCTGGTGGTGGCGGAAACGCTCGGCCTGCGCGAGCGGCTCGACAAGGCCTTCGCGACGATGGTCGAAAACGCGCGCCGCGAGATCCTCGCGACGAAAAAGTAGGGCCGCCCCGATAGGTATGCGCTGATGCCCAACATCGCCCTGAAGCCCTACCCCAACCCGTCCACCTACCGGAAGATCGCCGCCACCGCCTGGGACCACCCCTTCGACCCCCACGTCTACGGCTCGCTGGAGGTTCGCAGCGAGAAGCTCGAGGCCTGGATCCAGAGGAAGCGCGAGGAGACCGGCGAGAAGGTGACGGTGGGCACTGCGGTGGCCCGCGCGCTGGCGATGATCATCAAGAAACACCGCTCGCTCAACTCGCTGGTGCGCCTTGGCGGCCTCTACCAGCGCGAGGACATCGATATCTTCGTGCAGGTGGTGGTGGAAGACGCCACCAGCATCGGCAAGGCCGACCTCTCGGGCGTGAAGATCAAGAACGCCGACCGCCTGGACGTGGCGGCCATCGGCAAGGTGATCCGCGAGAAAGCTGCCAAGATCCGTGCCGGCCAGGACGAGGAATTCAACAACACGAAGAACTCGCTCGCCTCCATGCCCGGCTTCGTCATCTACTACCTGCTGCGCTTTCTGGACTTCCTCCAGTACACCTTGAATATCAACCCGAAATTTCTCGGCACGCCGGGCGACCCCTTCGGCTCGGCCATGGTCACCAACGTGGGCGTCTTCGGGCTCACGGTGGGCTACGCCCCCTTCTTCCCCCAGGCACGGACGCCGATCATCATCACGCTCGGCACCATCGAGGAGAAAGCCATCGTCGAAGATGGAAAGATCGCCATCGGCCGCGTGCTCCACATCAACGGGACCTTCGACCACCGCGTGGTTGACGGCTACCATGCGGGCGTGGTGGCGAAGGAGTGCCGCGCCCTGCTCGAGAACCCGGAACGCCTCGACGACATCGAGGGTTAGCCGGACATGCTCGTCGCCGCTGTCGTCGCCACGGCCCTCGCTGCCAGGCCCGCGCCCGTGCTCCTCGACCTGTGGCGCGGGTGGCCGGGGGCAGACAAGGTGTTCGTCGAGGCTCGCCTTCCCAACGGCGAGCGTGGCCTGTTCCTCGTCGACACCGGGGCGGCGATCTCTGTATTGAGCGCCGAGGCCGCGGAGCGCCTCGGGCTCGAGGTGGGCGACGGGCCAGGACGGGTGTCGGGGCTCTCGGGCAGCGTCCCGTGGCGACGGGCGCAGATTCCTTCGCTCTACCTCGGGAACTTCGAGGTGCAGGCCATCGACGTGGCGGTAGGCGTGCCCGGGGCTCCCGAGTACGCCGGCGTGCTCCCCGTCGACGGCATCCTCGGCAACAACGTGTGGACGAACTTCACGCTCGTGGTGGACTACCCGGCCGACCGGATCGAGCTCTACCCGGCGGGAAGCTACCAGCCGCGCGGGCAGGGCAGCGCCATGGAGGCCGACGGCTACCACGTGCTCACCGACGTGATCGTCGAGGCCGACCGGGGCGACGGCCAGCGGCTGGTGGCGCCGGTGCGCATCGATATCGACACGGGCGCGGCGCAGACCTCCTTCTGGTGCCAGACAGGCGAGCCCTTCCGCAGGAACACCACCCTCGGCATCGAGCCCACCTACGGCATCGGCGCCGACCTCGACCGCGTCCCCGACTTCCAGTTCCTGACGGAAACGCGTCGCATCCCGGTGTTGTCACTGTCCGCCGGCGGGAGGAAGATCAAGCATCAGGGCAGCCTGCGCTGGAACTCGCCCGACTTCACCGCCGAGAGCTGCCAGGTCACACCGGGGTTGCTTGGCTACGAGACGATCAAGGACCACCGCGCCGTCTTCGACTACGCGAACGGCCGTTTCGTGCTGGAGAAGCCTCGCCAGCGCCGCAACTTCGCTGCCACCTCGGCCTGGCTCGCGAACGACGTGGCCCGCCACGGCGACGACCTCGCCCGGGCCGAGGCCCGCGTGCCGGTGATGATCGCCGCCGGCGACCGGGAGGGCGCGCGTGCCTTCCTCGATCGGGCGCTCGCCGCCACCCCCAACGACCCCCGGCTGGTGGTGCTCGCGGCACGCCTCGACCGCAGCGAGGGCAAGGAAGCCGAGGCCCTGGCCCGCCTCGCGACCCTCAGCGCCGCGCAGCTTGCCGAGGAGGGCGAGTGGGTGGGCTACCTCGGGAGCCTGGGCGCGGCTGGACGCGGCGGCGAGGCGCTCGCCCTCGCCGAGGCCGCTGTCGCCACCGGTCACGACGACGACGACTGGCGCCAGGAACTACTCGTTGGACTCTCCGACCGCCTCCTCGCCGCGGGCCGTCCCGCCGAGGCGCTGCGGGCGCTCGACGAGGCCATCGCGATTGATCGCGGCGGCAGCGGCTTTCTCTTCCGGCGCGCGTTGATCGCCCTCGCCGACGGCGACCGTTACGGCGCCATCTCCACCCTCCGGGCCCTCATCGACCTCTACCCCATCGGCGGGCAGTCGCTGTGGCTCTACGCGCTTCACCTCGCCGAGACCGACGAGGCCACCTTCCGCGCCGACGTGACGCGCGCGATGTCCCGGCTGCACCCGGGAATGGAGCCCTACGACTTCGTCGGCGCCGCGTTCCACGTCGTGGGCGACGAGGCCGAGGCGCGCGCGTGGCTGGCCAAGGGCTACGCGCGCGACTGCACGCCGATTAAACATGGTGCAAATCGCGACAACTGCGACGCCTGGTACTGGGCGCTGGAAGGCAACAAGCTCGACGCGGCCAAGGCGCGGATCGACCGGGCGATCGCCGCCCAGCCCGACAACAGCGCCTTCCGCGACACCGCCGCCGTGATCGCCTTCGCCCGGGGCGAGATGGACGAGGCGCGCCTCCAGGCGCGCGAAGCGGCCCGCCTGTCGCCCGACGACCCGTATCTCACATGGCAACTGAGTCGTATGGAAGGATGGGAGAAGCCATGATTCTTGCGCTGCTGGGCTGGTTGTGGGCTGGCGAGCCCTCGTCGGAGAGCCCGCCGCCCGACACCGCCAGCGTGGCCTCGGTCTACGACGGCGACACCATGACCCTCTCCACGGGCGACCGCGTGCGGCTGCGGTGGGTCAACGCGCCGGAGCTCAAGCCGCTCGAAGCCTACGGCATGGAAGCGCGCGAGTTCGTGGCCGAGATGGTGTTGCAGAAGAGCGTGCGCCTCCTCTACGGGTCTACCACCCGCGACGGCTACGGGCGCCTCTTGGCCGGCGTGGAACTCGAAGGGAACAACCTCTCCATCGCCATCCTCCAGCAAGGGCTCGGGCACCTCTTCGTGATCCCGCCCGACAGCACCGACCTCGCCCCCTTCATCGCGGCGCAGGAGAAGGCCCGCAGCGCGCGGCGAGGCATCTGGTCGAGCGAGCGCTTCCAGGGCGTGCTCCACATCACGTCGTTCCACGCCAACGCCGACGGCGACGACCGGAGCAACGTCAACGGCGAGTACCTCCGCATCTGCAACGTGTCTAGCCAGCCGCAGGACCTCGCCGGTTTCCGCATCGCCGACATCGGCGGCACGTCGTGGACCTTTCCCATGGTGATCGTGCCGGCCGGCAATACAGTGAAGATTCACAGTGGCAAGGGGGCCGACCAGCTAGACCCAACCTCACAGCTCGCCATCTATCTTGGTAGTAGCGACCCAATCTGGAACAACACGCGCGACCGTGCCACGATCTACGATCGTTATGGCCGCGTGGTCGACACGCGCGAACACCAGGTCGAAGACCCGAACCCCTGACCTGCCCATGGACGAAGCTCTCTTCCGCGTTCTGAACGGGACCTACGAGACCGCCGACCTGTGGTGGGGTCTCTTCGACAACCCGAGCATCATCGCCATTTTCGTGGTGGGCGTGGCTGCGGCAAGCTGGTTCGCTGGCGAGCGCCGCTACCTCCTGCCCGCGCTGATCGCGGTCGGCATCTGCGACCTGACGTGCGCGCGGGTCCTGAAGCCTACTTTCGACCGTGCCCGCCCGTGCGCGGTGCTCGACGAAGTGACGATGCGACCTGCACGCGGCGACTCTCCCTGCGGCAGCGGCCGGTCGATGCCTTCCTGCCACGCCGCCAACAGCGCCGCGCTGGCCGCGGCCCTCGGCTCCCCGGCCCTCGCCGCCGTGTCCCTCGCCACCGGTCTCTCGCGGGTCGCGACCGGTCAGCACTGGCCCAGCGACGTGGTGGCGGGCTGGGCGATGGGCGCGGGCGTCGGCATGGGGCTCCGTTACCTCTTCCAGCGGGCGCTAGGATGGCGTTGAGGGCGGTCTTCGTCGACGCGGCGGGAACCTTGCTCCGCACCCGCGAACCC
Source organism: Deltaproteobacteria bacterium (assembly GCA_016875435.1). Lineage (GTDB taxonomy): Bacteria > Myxococcota_A > UBA796 > UBA796 > SXON01 > SXON01. The sequence continues at coordinate 5,904 of VGRE01000154.1, forward strand.
GTCGGTATCACCTACGCGCGCGCGGCCAGGAGGGCCGGACACGAGGTCGACCCGGTCGTGGCACAGGCTCGGTTCCGCGCCGCGCTGCGTGCGCGCCGGGGGCAAGCCCAGGTGGGCGACGGCCGGGCCTTCTGGCGCCCGGTCGTAGCCGAGGCGGTGGGCCTCGACGACGAGGCCCTCTTCGAAGACCTGTACGCCGCCTTCGCGCGCCCGCAGGCCTGGTGGATCGACAGCGAGGCCCTGCGCGTGCTGGGCCTGTTGTCGCGACAGGGCATCCGACTGGGGATCATCTCCAACTGGGACGAGCGCCTTCGCCTGCTCTACCACCGCTTCGCGCTCGACCGCCTCTTCCCCTACCTGTTCGTGTCGGCCGAGCTTGCGCTGGAAAAGCCGGATCCCGCTATCTTCCGGGAGGCCTGCCGCGTGGTTGGCGTCGCACCGCGCGAGGCGGTACACGTGGGCGACGACGAGGAGTTCGACGTGGCCGGGGCCAGCCGCGCCGGCCTGCTCGGGCTGCACTACGACGACGACCGCGGCTGGCGCGCCATCGGGGGCGAGTTGCAGCGCCTGCGACGAGGTGGGGGCCTGTACGGGCGCTAGCGGAGCTTCGCGTTGGACCGCGCCCACTCGTTGGTGAAGTAGCCCGTGCCCTCCTGGGGCCGCATCGGACTGTCGCGACGGCTGTACACCTCGTCGCGCAGGAAGCTGGCAAGGAGCTGCCGACCGGGCTGCCCGTGATTGAGCCAGCGCTCGCGCAGACGCCGGTACACCGCCTCCTCGGGGGCGCCCGGCGGCGTCCCGGCGATCTTCCGCAGCGCCACGTCGAGGTAGGCGGCGGTGCCCGCGTCGTGCTCCACCTGCGCTTCTTCGAAGATGTCGCTCAGCCAGTCGAGGTACGAGGCCAAGGGCCGCTCCGGGAGGCCAGGTCACTAACCCGCCCCTCTCGCGCCGCGCAGGTCGATCCCTTCCCGGTCGTAGAGAGCTTGCTCATTGTCACCCTGCCCGTACTGTTCCTCGCCTGCGCGCCAGAGTCCCTCGAGATCTCGTCGCAGGATGCCCCCCTGGCCGAGGTGGAGACCCTCATCGTGCGCGTCGACAGCTACGATCCCGCCGTCGACGGCGAGATGGTCGTCGACCTCGTCCCCTACATGGCGGGTAGCCCGGCGGTCTTCGGCAGCCCCGTCAGCTACGGTGTCGTCCAGCCCGACGGCGACGCCGAGGTTCCACTCCCCGGTGCGCTTCGGCGACGGCAACGAGGTGTCCTGGGCCGGCTCCGCGACCGCCAGCGGCGACGTCGTCGACGGCGTGGCCACGATGACGCTGCCGTCGCGGGCGCCGGGCCGTCACCTCGACCCCTCGAACCGCAAGGCCCCGGTCACCTACGCCGTCTTCGCTCGCAGCGTCGACGAGGAGGGCAAGGCCTCGGCCTACGTGGGTGTCGGCTCCGCCACCGTCACCTACCTGCCCATCCGCACGGACGGTAACGGCCGCGGCTGGTACGTCACCAGCTACGACCAGGACGGCGAGCTCGACTACGGGAGCACCGACGTCGAGATCGAGGTGAGCGACGCGATCGAACCCACCGCAGAGGTGAACATCGTCGGCACCAAGGGCGAGCTCGGCGAGCCGAGCGACTTCGAGTACCGCATCGGCATGATGAGCGACGAGGGCCCCATCGTTGGCTGGACCACGGTCCTCGAGGAAGAGTGGAACCTCAGCTTCAGCGGCGCCGTCGACCTGGAGCCCTCCGACGACATGGGCTTCCTCGCCACCATCATCACCCCGGCCGTCTACCTCGACGAGGACCAGGACAAGGAGATGAGCGCGGCGGACCCGGTCGTGGGGAGCCTCTGCAGCGGTGCCGACCCGATCGTGGCCGTCCAGGTGGGCGTGGCCTACAACCCGAGCGCGGCCTGGGCCATCAGCGACGCCGGGTTCGGCACCGGCTGGGGCATCTACGCCATGCGCGAGGGCGTCCTGCAGCACCTCAACAACCCCGAGACGCTCAAATTCCCGGCCAACGCCAACTGCGCGGATGCCGTGGAAAACGCCTACAACGAGGGCGAGGGCCAGTAGGCCTCGCGCTCACCCCTCGGCGATTCACTCGACGAGGAACGGCAGGCCGGTCGGCTCCGCGAGGGGCGGCCGCCCTCGCCAGTTGAGGTGCTCGAGCCCGTAGAGCTCGCTGAGAGCGGCGAGCTTCTCGGCGTAGCGCGGGTCGGTCGCATAGCGGCCCTCGAGCGCCTCGGCGAAGGCGCGCGGGTCTTCCCCCGCGGCCCGGGCGAGCGCGTAGCGGGAGGATGTGCCCAACACCCGGGCGTGGTCGGCCATCGACTCCGCGAGGGAGTGGTAGCTGCGGAAGGGCGCGGTGCGCACCTGCCGCCGCCCGTGACTGTACTCCACCACCCGCCGCCGCTCGGAACCGGCCGTGCCCTCGCCCTTCATGCCGAAGAGGTTGTAGCCTGGCGCCGACCGGCCCCAGCCACTCTCCAGGATGGCCTGCGCCATGGTGATCGACGCTGGCACGCCGAACTGCCAGTCGCCCACCACCGCGCCCGGCGCGATCGCGCGCAGGAACTCGCCGCGCGCGCCGCCGGGGAAGGCGGCCAGGCCGGTGGCCGCCTCGGCACGCAGGGTGGCGGCCTCGCGCACCAGCGAGCGCAGGGCCTCGCCGTCGACCAGGGAGGCCTCGGGGCGCTCGCCCGCCGTGGCAAGTTCGGCGAGATCGGCGAGGGCATGGTCGACGATATCGATACGCACCCGGGCATCGGGCTGGACCCTCGCCGCGTCGAGGCGCGCGCGCATGATGGCAGCGGGTCCGCGCCAGCGAGCCGCGCCCACGTCCTCCATGCCGGCGGCCCCCGGTGGTACCGCCGGCAGCGCGACACCGATCGCGATGAGGGCGGAGCGGAGGATGGTCCCGAGTCGCAGCGGCAGGTCCCAGAGAGAGCTCCCAGTAACGAAAAGTCAGGTTCAAGCAAGTATTGACGCGTCAACGGCGCCAGCCTGGGCGGCGCTCCACCCGCGTGAATACACTGGCGGCGGCTGCCGTACCGATGTTCGTGATCCTCGCCGCCCTCGCCTCGGCCAACGCGGACGCCCAGTCGCCAGCGCTGCCCGTGCCACCCGACGCGCGCTTCGCGCTCGCCTACTACTGCAACCCCACCTGCACCGGCGACGATCTCGACGCCCTCGACGCGGCGCTTGCATCGATCGAGTCGAGCGACGGCTTCTCCGATCACGTGGCTCGGCCGCAGCGGATCATGGGCCTTGGCGGCACCGACTTTGGCATCCCTGACGCCGACTTCGTGACAGCCTACGGGGTGGGCATCGACGACCCCGGCGCGCTCGCGGCCTCGCAGATGGTGGTGCTGGCGTGGTTTGCCGCGCCCAGAGAGCAGGCGCTCGAGAGCTTCGCCCTGGCGCATGGGGCCTTCGCCGCTCTCGCCCGCGCCAACGGCGGCTGGGTCGAAGACCTCGACACTCAGAGCCTCTTCGGCGCCGTGGCCTGGGCCACGCGCGACCCGCGGGGGCCGATCGACCTGTGGTTCGTCATCGAGGACGACGCGGAGAGCGACGACGATCCCGCCGTGGCCGTGTCTACCCGGGGGCTCCGGCGCTACGGTGACTTCGAGCTGCTCGTGCCCGAGGTCGAGGCGAGCGCCGCCGGCAACGTGAGCTGGGCGCTGAGCGCCATCGCCACGACGCTGCACCCCCTGGGCGACATCAGCCCCAACGTGTCGGTGGCCACGGAGAGTGCCAGCGGTGTCGCGACGCTGGAGCTACTCCCCCCCTCTGCCGAAGACCCCACGGCCGCTGTGCTCAAGGTCAACTTCGAGGGATCCATCACCGTGCCGATCGACGAGCCGGTGCCCGGCGAGGCCGCAGAGATGGTCGACGCGCCGCCCATCGACGCGCCGCCCATCGACGCGCCGCCCATCGACACGCCGCCCATCGACACGCCGCCCATCGACACCGAAGCCACGGTGCCCGCGGCCGCGCCCACGACCCTCGCCGAGGCGCGCGCCGCCGTGCGCGCTGCCGT
>VGRE01000155.1 GCA_016875435.1 Deltaproteobacteria bacterium
AGGGCCGAGCCGCGGAGAACGCGCGCATGATCGTCCCCCGGCTGTCGCTCGCGGCCGAGGCGCTGGCGCCGGTGCTCGACGCCGCGCTCGGGGCGCGCCTCGACGCCGAGGTGGCCGGCGTCCCCCTCTGCCTGTTGCCCCGGCACCGGGCACTCGCAGCCGACCGCCTCGACAACCCGCCGGTCCACCACGCCTTCGCCATTGGCACGTCGCCGTCGCGACCGCGGGCCTACGCCGCGGCCTGCGAGCCCTGCACGCTACGCCACGCCTGCCCCGGCCTCGACGCCGCCTACCTCGCGCGGCATGGCGACGGCGAGCTCCCCAGCGTGGCCACGCCGACCGTCCTGCTCGTGTCGCGCGACACCCCCGGCCGCGTGCTCAAGCAAGCGCTGGTCCGCGCCCGGCGCCTGGGCGCCACGAGCGTGGCGCTGCACGGCGACGCCGATCATCCCGAGTGGCACAACCTGCTGCGCGAGGCGGCGCGGCTGGGCCTGGTCGTTCAGTAGGAGAGCAACATCGTCCCGAGGCACATCTCGTCGCCGGTGCCCTCGCCCCAGTCGAGATCTTCACCGGTGGGATTGTCCCACGAGCACTCCACGGTGATGGTCGGGTTCTCCACCGTCAGCGGCTCGGCCAGCACGTAGGTGCGTTGCCAGTTGAAGTCCCAGTCGTCGATGTCGAGCAGGCACTGCTCGGTGCCGTCGCCCTGTGTCACGCTGAGCTTCGCCGTCTGCCCGTAGGTGTGCATGTGCAGGTTGGCGGTGTGCACACGGAAGGAGAACGGGATGGTGCGGCTGAAGCTGTGGTTCGTCCCCTCGCTGTTGGCGGGGATGGTCATGCCGGTGCCGTCGAGCCAGGCGGGGTCGGCCCAGGGCTGGATGTAGGCCGGGTTGGCCACGCTGTCCTCCACCATGAAGTCGACGCTCGACAGGTCGGGCACCGGGTCGGTGGCGGAAGTGTTGTAGTGCATCTGCATCACCACCACCGATCCGGGCTCCATGTAGATGCCCGTCTCGTTGGGGAAGTCGCCGTTGCTCGCGCCCGGCGCCCAGCCGCCGAGCCACTCGGCGTCGGACTGGTCGACCACGCCCGGGCCACCGAAGCAGGTGTAGCCCGCGCCGGCCTCGGCGGCGTCGGCGTCTCGATAGAGCTGCGCGTTCTCAGAGGCTCCCACGTAGAGCACCACGTGGTGAACGATGCCGCGGTCGCCGGGGTTCACCTGGTAGCCAGTGACATACTTGCCCTCGGTCTCCGGCCACTCGAGCACGAAACAACGGTAGTCGTCGGGCGCCGCGCCCGGGGTGTAGGCCTCGGGCATGGGCAGGTCGAAGTCCACCCGGGAGAGCGACGACGTCGGCGCCGTTGCGCCACTCGCTCGCGACGGGTCGCCCTCCACCGCGCCGGCCTCGGCCCATGCCACGATGCGGGCGATCTCATCGTCGCTCAGCGAGAGATCGCCACGGTACTCGTTGCAGCCGGGCGACGCCTTCCATGGCGGCATGCGACGGGCGCTCACCGCGTCGGCCATCGCCCCGGCCATGGGCTGGGCCTCGGCGTAGGTGGAGAGCGGGAAAGGTGCCACCTCACCGTCGGCGTGGCAGCCCGCGCAGTTTTCCACCACGATGGTCTCCACGTCGCCGTACCAGGCGGAGCCGTCGGCGAGGGCGGTGTCGGCGGTGGAGTCGCCGGTGGGAGCGCTGTCGCCTGGGGTCGTGCACGCGAGGAGGATCAGCATGGGCTGCAGCTAACCAGGTCGGGCGAGCGGCGGACGCGCGCGCCCGCGAACTCGCCGTCGGCTACGGTGTCGGGAGCCGCATGGACCTCGTCAACGTGTACATCGACGCCGGGCACGGCGCGCAGGGCAACCCGGGCAACGAGTCGGCGTTCTGCGTCGACGAGCAGGACTTCACCCTCTCGCTCGCCGAGGATCTCGCGCGGCGACTCCCCACCCTCGGGGACTTCGCGGTGAAGCTGTCGCGACAGGGCGAGCAACGCAAGGACTACGCCGACCGCATCACCGAGGCGAAGGACTGGGGCGCCGATGCGTTCATCAGCCTCCACAGCGACGTGCGCGGCCCCGGCTACGCCTGGAAGCAGGTCCAGGGTCGCGACTGCTACCGCAACGAGGGGCACGGCGGCTTTGCCATCCTCTGGAGCGACGAGACGGTCGACTCAACGCTGGCCGCCGGCCGCAAGGACTTGGCCCAGCGCCTCGCCGTCGAGATGCTGGCCCATGGTTTTACTGCCTACGACGGCGCAGACTACCCGGGGCTGTACGACACCACCTCGCCCGGGGTGTTCGTCGATCGGCACAGCCCGGAGCGGCGCATCCGCGTGCTGCGGCGCCCGGCGATGCCGAGCGTGATCATCGAGACGCACCAGGCCTGGGACGTGGGCGAGGCCATCGCGTGGAACCTCCCCGAGACGCGGGCCGTGTTCGCGGCGGCGGTGGCGCGCGCGCTAGATACGGGGTCCACGAGGTGAGCGTGCTTCTCTTCTTGCTGGCCTGTACCCCTCTTGTTGGCGACTGGGCCGGCGAGGCGGACTGCGGCGACTACGCGATGGACGTGGAGCTCTCCCTCGAGTGGGGCGATGGCGAGTACGAGGGGGAGGGCTGGCTCGACTGCACCGACGCCTTCGGCACCGATTGCGAGCAGACATTCGAGGTGCAGGTCGAGGCGGGGGGCGCTTTCGGCGAGCAAGACCTCGACGTCGACGTCGACGACTGCCAGTACGAGATCGGCGGCAGCAGCGGCGAGGTCCCCTGCGACAACCCCGACGACGTGGATTGGGACGGCGCCGACGCCATCACCGGGGACTGGGGCGCCTGCGACTTCGAGCTGGAGCGCGAGTAGCCCCCGGCCGCGCTACGTTCGCGCATGATCTGGGACCTCCCCCCGCGCCTGCGCTGCGACATCGCCTGCTTCACCGGGATCAACCTCTCGGGCGAGCGCCGCCACGTCGACGTCCAGGCGGTGAACGGCCGCCAGGGCCCCGACGTCGAGCCCGAGGAGCTGCGCTCGGTGGTCTTCATCGCCGACGTGGGCACCACGCTGGTGATGAAGACCCATGCCGGCGACGACTGGGAGAAGTTCCCCTGGCGCGCGGTGCGCATCATGAAGGGCAAGGCCTTCACCACCAAGCAGGGCGGGCTCGCGGTGCGCGTGCCCGACCTCGACTTCCTCGACAAGCCCAGCGCCCCCCGCACCGACCCCGACGTGCAGGAGTGGTTCCCCTACGCGGAAACGCTGGCGGCCGGCGAGGGCTGGACCTTCGGCCGGCCGGGTGAACTCAAGGGGAAGATCGTGGCGATCAGCGTGCTGAAGCCTGCCTAGAAGCCCATCGAGTCCGGGATCTCGATCTCGCAGTAGGCAGCGTTGAAGGTGGCCTTGAACGCGCCCTCCTCGTCCTTGCCCTCCATCATCTCGCCCTCGACCGAGCCGCTGACGTTGGCCTCGTCGTTCACGCTGTCGATGACGAGCTCACCATCCTCCACGGCCCAGGCATCGCCGTCGATCTCCTCGTTCATGTCGTCGGCGTCCATGCCGCAGCCCTCGGAGATCTTGTCGTCGGCGTCGAAGTCGTCGAGGTAGCTAGTGTCCATGTCGTCGGTGTAGCCAAACACGCTCCAGTAGGCGTCCTCGCCGAGATCGTAGTCGCCGTCGTCCATGTCGTCGATGGGGCCGCCGCTCGAGTAGTTGGCGCCGTCGAAGGTGAGGGCCTCCGCAGCGGCAACGAAGTCGCGGAGGGGCTGCTCGATCTCAGCGCAGTCGTCGTCGGCGTCCTCGTAGGCGTCGGTGTAGGCCTCGAAGCTCTCCCAGTAAGCTTGCTGCTTGGCGCAGAGCCCCATCACGTTGGAGAGCGTGATGCCCTCGGCGTCGCCCTGCTTCATCTCGAGGTGGAACCACACCGCGCTCCAGCCCATGCCGAAGCCATCGTCCATGCCCTCGGCCGTGACCGAGGCGGGGCATCCAAACAGGGAAAGGATTGGGAGAAGGAAGAACGCGCGCATCATTGAACTCGGAGAAGGCCGCACCCCTACGCCGCGGCGTTGTCGTCGGCAAGTCAGCCGTTCGCCTCGGCCCAGAAAGCCGCTTCGAGCGCGTCCATGCCGTCCACGAGCTGCCGCCCGAGCGGCGTGGGACGAGCGTGTGCCCGCAGCACCTCCATCCCGTCGTGGTTCACCTGGAGAACTTCGCGGTATCGACCGGGATCGTGCTCGGGGTCGCCCGACTGATACATCGCTCGATGTATCAGTGCCACCGGCAAGAAGGCGTGGACCGCGAGGAGCACCCCCCAGAGCGGGCGCGGGTCGGGGCGCACCGGCGACGGGTAGCGCTCGTCGCTGTTTTCCACCAGGGGATCGCTCCACGACAATAGGTTCGCCTTGGTGTGCTGCACCTCGTGCACCAGCGCCTCGGTCATGGTGAGCGACGACGGGTGCAGCGACAGGTAGGCCAGCCCGATCGCCTCCTTGTACGACGCGGAGAGTGACTTCTCGCCGTGCTGCCCCACCGGCACGATGCCCGCGAGCAAGGTCCGGTGCTCGGCGGCGAGCGCGGGGAGGTAGCGGGCCACGCGGGCGCGGGCGCGGTCGATGCTTGCCACCCACTCCGCCGGGGTGGCCTGACCGAAGTCGAGCGCGTTGCCCGACTTGTCGGGGTGAAGCTCCATCATCGCCAGCGGGTTGGTATCCGCCCCCAGCAACCATCCGCCTTCCGCCAGCGGCCACGCTCCGCCCTCGCCCGGCGCCAGCACCCACTCCTCGGTGGGCGAGACGGTCACCACGCCGTTGCCAAAGAGCATGCCCACGCGGGGAGACTCGAAGCGCCGGGCTACTGCGAGCGCGGGCACCACCAGTCGCGACACGGGCGCACCCCAGAACACCCCGCCCTCCGGCAAGGCACGCTGTCGCGCCAGCTCCACGAGGAGCTGCGGCACGGCGGCGAGGAGATCCGCCCCGCAGGCAGGCGCGGCCACGGTGGGCAGCGACAGCGCCGAGTAGAACGCGCCCGGCGAGGCACGAAAACACTCCGCCAGCGCCGGGCGCACTTGCTGGTAAGTACGCGCGAGCCAGCCGGGCAGCGGCGAGGGCCAGTCGAGCAGGATCCGGGCCACGATCTTCAGGTGCCGGCCGCGGTAGGACGTGAGGCTGTCCACCGGGGGCGCAGGTACGGTGAAGGGCGCGCTGGGGAGCATGCTACGGTGACCTACCCCGCCATGAACGACGCTGTTGCCGTCACCATCGACCACGAGGCCGTCGCGAACGAGGCCAAACACTGGGTGCGCCTCACCGCCGCCTGCAACAGCAAGTGCGTGTTCTGCCTCGACGCCGAGGCCCAGGACGGCCGCTTCATGGCCTTCGACGACATCTGCACCGAGGTGCGTCGCGGTCGCGACGACAAGCAGGCCACCCGGCTGGTGGTCAGCGGCGGCGAGGCGACCATCCATCCCCGGTTCCACGACGTGGTGCGCTTTGGCAAGCAGGTCGGCTACCGCTGGGTGCAGACGGTCACCAACGGCCAGCGCATGGCCGACCGCGACTTCTTCCTGGCCGCGGTCCACGCGGGGCTCGACGAGATCACCTTCAGCTTGCACGGCCACACCCCGGCGCTGCACGACCGCCTCACCCAGACGAAGAACGGCTTCGAAAACCTGATGCGCGCGATGATCCGCGCGGTGCGCGACGGGCGGGTGGTGGTCAACGTCGACGTGTGCATCAACAAGCAGAACGTGGAGCACCTCGAGGCGATCGTGGCCCTGTGCTCGCGGGTGGGCGTGCGCGAATTCGACCTGCTCCACGTGATCCCGCAGGGGGTGGCCTTCGAGCACCGCGACGAGCTGTTCTACGACGTGGATGCCCACGCCGAGTCACTGCGCCGCGTGTTCCGCCTCGCGCGGCACCCGGGCTTTCACGTGTGGACCAACCGTTTCCCGGTGTCGCACCTCGAGGGCATGGAGGAGCTGATCCAGGACCCGCACAAGATGCTCGACGAGGTGGGCGGCCGTCGCGTGCAGTTCCGCCGATACCTGGACGAGGGCTCCCCCATCGACTGTCGCGACAAGGCTCGGTGCCCCCACTGTTTCATCGAGCCCTTCTGCACTGCGCTCGACACCCACGTACGCGCCCACCGCGAGGGCAAGGTCGACGTGTTCGACGTGGGCGAGCGCTGGGACCTCGCCCACCTCGGCGCCGGGGCCCGGTGGCTCGGCGGCCGGGGACGGCCCCCCCTGCTCGATCGTCCCCTGTACCTGCACGCCGACGACGCGGTGGGGATCGACCTTCCCCCTGGCTCTCGCGTGGTCGCCACGCGGCCTGAGCACCTCTCGTTGCCGGGCGACGTCGAGATCGAGGTGCACCCCGACCGGGCGCTAGCAACCTGGCTTGTCGAGCACCCCGGCGTGCTCACGACGCGGCACGCGATCCACGGCACCACCTTCGCCAAGGCCTCGGAGGCCGCCGCCCACGAGCCCGACTGGGCGGCGCTGTTCCGCGCCCTCCCGCCGGGCACCCGCGCGCAGAACCTGCCGGCTTGCCTCTGCCCCGGCGCCCGCATCGAACCGGCCCCGAGACTGATACATCTCGACATGTATCACGAGCAAGGCGAGCTTGGTATAGATGCTTTCGTGGATCGATACATCGAGTCGATGTATCGCGCGAAGTCGCTGCGCTGTCGCGCCTGCCCGGCGACCGATCGCTGCGAGGGCGCCCATATCCAGTCGATCCGCGCCCGCGGCTTCGCGCAACTGCAGCCGCTCACCGGCGAGTGGGCGCGCGAGGCCGTGTCGCAGCTGGCGGCGCAACTCGCGACACCGGACCCTCGGCTGCGCGACGGCGCCCCCCCGGAAGCCCCCGCGCCACGCCTCCCGGTGCCCGGGGCGGCGCCGGTGCCCTTCATCGACCTAGAGGCGGGGCGCCGAAGCTGATGGCCAACCTCGGCTACCTCCAGCTCACCCGCGAGTGCAAGCAGGCCTGCCGTTTCTGCTCCAACCCGCCCTCGGGCGTGGATCTCACCGAGGAGGAGCTGCGTTTTCACATCGACGATCTCGTGTCGCGACAGTACGACGGCATCATCCTCACCGGCGGCGAGCCCACCATCGCACCCCTGTTGTTGCCGGCGATCCACTACGCGAAGTCGCGCGGCCTGTTCATCCGCATGATCACCAACGGCCAGCGCATCTGCGACTACGACTTTCTCGCCGAGCTGGTGGCCGCCGGGCTCACCCACGTTCACCTGTCGCTGCACAGCTACCACCCCGACGTGCACGACTTCCTCACCCAGACGCCCGGGAGCCACGGCCACATCGACCGCGCCCTGGCCCACGTGCCCCGCCTGGGGATCACGGCCGACATCAACACCGTGATCAACGCCTTCAACAGCGACCACCTCGACACCACCGTGCGCTGGGTCGTGGCCCAGCACCCGCACGTGCGGCACTTCGTGTGGAACAACATGGACCCGAACATGAACCGGGCCGAGCGCAATCCCGACGTGATCCCCCGCCTCGGCGAGTTCGAGCTGTCCCTGCGACGGGCGATGCGCTTCCTCGCCAGTACCGGGCGGAGCTTCCGCGCCGAGCGCGTGCCGCTGTGTTTCATGCCCGAGTTCCCCGAGTGCAGCACGGAAACACGCAAGATCGTGAAGGACGAGGAGCGCTGCATCCGCTTCCTCGACAAGAAGGGCTTCGTCCTCCAGAAGCAGTTCTTGCACGGCAAGGCCCCGGCTTGCGACGCCTGCGCGCTCGACCCGGTGTGCGCGGGCCTGTACTCGATGAACTACCACTACGACCCGGCGGAGCTGTTCCCCGTGCCGGGCGACCCGGTCGACGTGATCCGCCGCGTGCTGCGACGGGAACCCGAGTCGGAGCTGGTGGCGCGGGTACTCGCCCGGCGCGGCCAGCGCAGCGACGAGCAGCCCGACGACCACGGGCAGCGCCAGCCCGGCGGTGGTAGCGTGAGCGAGCCCCACCGCGAGAGCGCCCGCGTGGTGTCGGGAGCCCGGAGCTGACACATGGCCGATGCATCAAAGAAACACCCGTCGAACGTATCTGGACCCTGGTTCGTGGATCTCAGCTGTATCAGCTGCGACACCTGCACCGACATCTCGCCGGAGATCTTCGGCCGCGACGGCGATCGCAGGGCCTTCGTGCGCGAGCACCGGCCGGCCGAGGAGAAGCTGTTTCAGTTCGCGGTGGAGTCCTGCCCGGTCGAGGCCGTGGGCCGCACCGAGTAGAACCCGAGGGTGACCATGCGCGAGGGCAGCTCGATGTCGAGGTCGCCCTCGTGTTCGAAGCTGTACTCGACGATCGGCACCCCCCCGGGCGGCGGCTCGCCGATGCCCCGGTAGACGATGTCGGCCTCGCCGCTTTCCACCCAGCGCGCCGGGCCGAGGGTGGCCATCACCCGGCGGAACGACTCGTTGCGATGCCCGTAGGCCGCCGACTGCACCACGCTCCCCTCGGGCAGGCCGGGGACGGCCCGCGCCAGGAAACGCCACTCCTCATGCGTGGCCCACCGGGGCTGGATCCGCCCCAGACCGGGCAGGAGCAGGACAACCGCCAGGAAGATCCCGCGCCACCGCAGGGGGCCGGCGCCGAGCCCCACCAGCCCGGCCAGCGCCACGTGGCCGAGGTACTGCAAGCGGATGGCATCGGCCAGCGGCCATGACTTGGGCACGAACGGCAGGGTGCCGAGGAACAGCCAGGGTAGCCAGCGCCAGCCGATGCCCCGGTAGGGCAGGGCGAAGAGGCCGAGCGCCGCCAGCAACCACCAGGCCGGCGAGGTGAAGCCGGTGGCCGAGACCAGCGCGAATCCGCCGCTCTCCTGGGGCACGCCCCATCGCGGGCGCAGGCCCTCCACCCAGGTGGGGAGCTGCACGTAGGCCTCGGGACGGAGCAGCTCGCCGCCACCGCCGTGGAGCGCGACCACCCGGCCAAGGGCGGCCACGGCCAGCCCCAGCATCGCCGGCCAGCCGCGCCCGCCCAGCGCGAAGGCCATCGCCGCCGGGGCAGCCACCAGCAGGTCGGGGCGGATCCACGCCGCCACCCACGACGCCGCGCCGCTGCCGAGGCCAAGCAACGCGGCCGAGCCGAGCCCGCCCGCGCGCCGGGTCTCGGCGGCGAGCAGGCACGCCAGCACCGCCATCGCCACCCCGGGCACGTGCATGGCCTCCGAGCGCGACAGCACCAGGGCCGGCGCGGCCAGCACCAGCGACAGGCCTGCCCCCGCGCCCGCCCATCGCGATGCTGTCTCCCGAGAAACGAGTATATAGAGAAACACGACTGTGATACAGGAGTACGCTAGGTTACTCGCGAATACTGCTCCCGGTGTATCACCGAGTATCAGGGTGGCGGGCAGGCTCGCCACCGCGTGGCCCGGGCCATAGGGCGAGCCGCGAAGCTCGCCCCACGCGAGCAGGAGCTTCTCGAACTGGGCCCCCGCCCCGTTGAAGGTCCCGGGCTCCACGCAGAGGAGACGCACCGCGAGGGCACCCAGCCCGGCGAGCAGGGCCTCCCGCCACGCCGACCGTGCCCTCCACGCCGCGAGCCCCATCGCGAGGATCGCGGCGGCGCCCACGGCTGCGGGCAGGACACGACCGTCGGCAGTCGGCGGGGCCAGCGGCGTGTTGCCGCCCGCGACGGCGATGCGGCCGATCTTCTCGCTGCGCGCGGCCTCGTCGAGTCGCGTACACCACGACGCCACGTCGACCTGGGCCAACTCTCCCGTCACGAGGTCGGGCCGGGGGAAGATGGACAGGCCCCCGGCGGTGCAGAGCCCCGCGTGAAGCGGGTCGGCCATCGTGAGCTCCACCAGGTACTCGGCGTTGCCCTTGTGCAGCGTGTAGCGCTCGAACTCG
>VGRE01000156.1 GCA_016875435.1 Deltaproteobacteria bacterium
AACGACGACGACAGGTCGGTACACACGTCCACCACCGAGACCTGCAACAACAAGGACGACGACTGCGACGGCGAGGTCGACAACAACGCCAGCGACTGCGTCACCACGTACCAGGACAACGACGGCGACGGCTACGGCAGCGACCGCGAGGTGTGCAGCTGCGAGGCCTCCGAGGGCTACTCCTCCCGCACCGGCGACTGCGACGACGACGACGCGGCGGTGAGCCCGGGCGTTCGCGAGACCTGCAACACCACCTACGATGACGACTGCGACGGCAAGACCGACGACTACACCGGCGGCAGCGCCCCGGTGGCCAACGCCGGTCGCGACACCAGCGTGGGCGGCGACACGGTGGACTGCGGGGAGAGCGGCTACGTCTACGAGTGCGACAGTTGCAGCCCCCAGTCCGACTCGCTCAGCGGCAGCGCCACCGACGCCGACGGCGACACCATGACCTACAGGTGGACCGTGTCACCGAGCGGGCCGACCATCGATTCCTCCACTTCGGCCACCACCGACGTCACCTTCCCCGAGCTCGCGGCGGAGGAGGCCGGCGCCTGCACCCGGCAAAACTACACCTTCACCCTCACCGTCACCGACTGCTCGGGTGACAGCGACACCGACACCGTGGTGTACACGCTGATCTGCTGCGGTCGCTGAGATCCGGTGTGGCGGCACCGCGTCGGGATCGCCGAGTGTTTCGGGCTCTCGCCGATCGGTGAGCGTCTCCGCGAGGCGACCATCACCTTCCGCGGCGACCCGAGCACCCCCCGCTCACGATTCGACCACACCAGCCTGGCGCTGCTGCGCCCGTCGTTGTCGATCCCCCTCTGGCTCGGCCGCCAGCCGGGCGGCCGTCTCGCGCCCATCTACAACTTCTTCTGCCACGACCAGCCCGACCCCGCGCTCGGGTGGAGCACCCAGGTGCGGAGCGCCGTCGACTGGCGAGGGGGCCGCCTCACCTACGACAGCCACAACGGCACCGACTTCGCCGTGCCCCCGGGCACGCCCATCGTTGCCGCCGCGCCCGGGCTGGTGCTCCGCCTGTCGAACGAGTTCAACCGGGGCGGACTCAAGGTCTTCGTCGACCACGGCGAGGGCCTGTTCACCAGCTACAACCACCTCGCCCGCGCACAGGTGCAGGTGGGCGAGCGCGTGGAGCGCGGGCAGCGGCTCGGCCTGAGCGGCGCCAGCGGCATCGACGGCTTCCTCTTGTTCCCGTGGAGCACCCCCCACCTCCACTTCAACTGCTGGCTCGACGGGGCCTACGTGGATCCCTTCGCGCGCCCGGGTGAAACCCCCCTGTGGGCCTCGGGCGAAAACCACCCCCGGCCCTGCCGCGTTCGCAATCCGGAGGAGGCGTGGTCGCCTACCACCTGGAACGACGAGGCCATCGAACGCGCGCTCCGCGCCTGCCACCATCCCGGCGCCCGTCGTGACATCGAGTCGGCCACGTCCACGGGTGCACGCGGAATGAACACGCACTTTCAGCTCTCGTACTTTCCCACCCGGTTCAGCGAGCGGCCACGGCTGGTACACGGCAACCACGTCCGATCAGCCCGGCTCGACCTCCCCCTGCCCGCCGACGAGTACGAGGGCGCGCTGTTCTGACCGCGGCTCGGGACTTGCAGGAGTCCCCCGCGCCTCCGTCCGGTGGCGGATCGGGTAGAGCAGCGACGCGTCCGCCACCGCGAGGCGGGCGAGCAGCAACGCGTCGTTCCGGTCGCTCTTCCGCTCGTTGGCGCTGATCGCCTTCAGCTTCCGCGGGTTCGCCACCAGGGGCTCGTACCCGAGCTTCCGGAGCTCGCGCATCACCCACCCCGACTGCGCACCGGCCTCCATCGCCACCCGCCCGAAGCCCTGGTTCGTGAAGGCCTCCCGAACGCCCTCCGGCGTCATCGGGAACTCGAACCAGCGGACAACGACCCCGGCCCCGTCGACGCACGCCGTGGACCGACGGTCCCCCAGATCGATCCCCACGGTCAAGGTGCTATGCTCGTTCAGGGCCGGTGACTCCGTTGAGCGGTTGCTCGTCTCAGGATGCACGATGTGCTCCACTTGGAGCACTGGCCGCGTCATCCCATCTATCCTCAACCCGGGGCGGAAGCGCGAGCTCCGTCTCCCCGAGCACCTGCACGCGCCGGGCGCGCTTCCCCGCCCGCTCGCCGAGGGCCGCCTGCCCGGGGAGGGAGGCCTGCCGGTTCGGACTCGACCTCGACGCGCCGACACGTCGAGCGTCGAAACCCGGTCCATCACCCCTACAGTCTACAGCCTACCCCCTCTCACGTCCCCCGCGTCTGGTCCATCGACCACACGCTGTAGACCTTGACCTTCGCCCCGCTCCCGGTGATGCGCGCGTGGCAGGCGAGCCGCTGCCCCGGCTTGCACTTCTCCTTGAGCAGCTTGCTCTCCGACTCGGTCGGCTCGGCCAGCCCGCGCCCGTCGATCACGTCCACCGAGCAGGTGCCGCACCCGCCGTCGGGACAGCCGGTGGCGATGGGCGTTTCCAGCGACTGCGAAGCCATCACCAGCGTGTAGCGAGGCTCGGCGTCGACCTCGTGGCTCTGGCCGTCGGGCATCACCAGCGTCACGCGTAAGCGCTCGTCGCTGGCGACTTTTCCCCCGCGCCCGAGCGCGGACTTGATGCGGTTGCGGATTCCCCAGGGCGTCACTTGGCGTGCTCCTTCTCGATGGTCTCGAGGGCGTTGGTGAGAAAGTCGAAGGCGTCGTCGACAGAGTCGCTGTGGTGCATCAGCTCGCGATCGGCCTCGGAGATGGTGCCCCAGCGGATCAGGGCCTCGATGTCGAGCACCTCGTTCCAGAACTCGCTGCCGAAGAGCACCATCGGCAGCTTCTTGGTGATCTTCTTGGTCTGCCGCAGCGTGAGGATCTCGGCCATCTCGTCGAGCGTGCCGTAGCCGCCGGGCATGATGACCATCGCCTTCGCGAGGTAGGCAAACCAGTACTTCCGCATGAAGAAGTAGTGGAACTCGAAGGCGAGGTCGGGATCCACCCAGCGGTTGACGTTCTCCTCGAAGGGCAGCGAGATGCCGAGGCCCACGGTGCGCCCGCCAGCAACGTCGGCCGCGCCGCGGTTGGCCGCCTCCATGATGCCCGGCCCGCCACCCGTGCAGATCAGGTACTTCCGCAGCTTCCGGTCGCGACTCATACTCCACTCGGTGAGGCGTCGCGCCAGCTCCCGGCTGTCCTCGTAGTAGCGAGACAGGCGCAGGCCCTGCTCGGCCCTGCGGATGGCGACGGCGTCGCCGCCGGCCTGGGCCTCCGCCAGCAACTGGGCGGCCACCTCGCGCGGCTTCACGCGGGCGGAGCCGAAGATCACGATGGTGTCGCGCACCCCTTCCTTGTGGAAGCGGGCGCGAGGCTCCTCGTACTCGCACATGATCCGCACGTGCCGGGCGGCGGGACTATTGAGGAAATCTAGGTTTTTATATGCCTTCTGAGGCTTGGACATTGAACTCCCGGCACGCGGACGCAGAGATTCCCTCCTATTGTCTCCCGGCCGGTAGCGCCTCCCCGGTGCAGCGGTGTCGGTAGGGCGTGCGACGGCCGCGGTCGCCCAACCCCAAGCCTGGAGACGCCATGTTCCGCCACTTCCCCCTCGTGGCCCTGCTCGGCAGCGGCTGCATCATCTACGACGACGTCGAGCGCTGCAAGGATCACGAGTGCGACGACGTGGACGCCGGCGGCGACACGGCCGGCCTGTCCGTGCCGGACCCGAGCTTCTCCATCGACCCATCCGAGGTGGAGGCAGGCAGCACCTTCATCGCCACCGTCACGGCCGAGAACTTCGACCTCGGCACCGTGGAGTCGGTGGAGGTCTTCGGCCCCGCCAGCCTGCTCGCCGAGCAGAACCGCGGCGAGGAGCTGATCCTCACCGTCACCGTCGACGCCACCGCCGCCGTGGCCGACGAGGTGGACATCCTGCTCCACGTCGGCAGCGACGTGTTGCTCATCGAGGCCGCCATCACCGTCAACGCCGAGGCCCCCACCGGCGGTGGCGGAGACGGCTGCGAGTGAGCGCGGGGGCGTCGATGCCTCCTTCCCCCGCGGCCGCGCAGCCGCCGGGGGAGCCACGCCCGGCGCTGCGCTTGTTGCCGTCCCCTCGCGAATCGAGGGACCACCCGGTACGTAGCTCAGCGCCCACCGTGCACGGCGACCTCGACATCCCCGCGCTCTACCGCCGCTACGGCGATCTCGTGCTCGGCCGCTGCCGCACCATCCTGCGCAACGACGCCGACGCCGCCGACGCGATGCAAGACGTGTTCCTCAAACTGCACCGCTTTCGCGACTCTTTTCGCGGCGACGCGAGCCCCTCCACCTTCCTCTACCGCATCACCACCACCACCTGCCTCAACCGCCTTCGCTCGCGGCGCCGCCGTCCCGAGGACCCGGTGGAGGAGCTGCCCCCGCTGCCCTCCTCGGAGTCGGTCCTCGACGCCCTCGCGGTGCGGCAACTGCTCGACGAGCTGGTCGACGGCGCCGACGAGAAGACCGTCGAGTGCCTCGTCTACCACTTCGTCGACGGCATGACCCACGACGAGGCAGGCGAAATGGTGGGCCTCTCCGGCGCCGCCGTGCGCAAGCGCATCGCGACCTTCCGCGCGTCCTTGCGCGACAACCCGCCTCCCTGGATGGAGGACGCATGACTCACCTCTCGACCCTCAAGCTCCACCAGCTTCGCCTCGGCGAGTTGCCCGGCGACGAGGCCGCTCGCTGCCAGGCCCACCTCGATGCCTGCGCGCTCTGCCAGGCTCGCCACGGCCACCAGGCCGAGGTTCGCCGCGAGTTCGAGGCGATGCCCGTCCCGCTGGCGATCGTCCGTCCCCGGTGGCAGCGCGTGGCGCTCGGCGCGATGCCGCTCCTGGCGGCCGCGCTCGTGCTGTTCGCGCTCTTGCCGGGCGCCACGCCTCCCGCCTCCGCCCCCGTCGACGAGGCAGCTCCCGGCGAGCTTCCCGCCAGGGTCGATGCCGCTGTCGATGGCGACCCGGTCGCGACACCAGAGGCCGTGGCGGCGCCCGAGCCCGCCGCGCCCACGTCGGCGTCGAAGAAGCCGACGACCCGCACCAAGGGCGCGTCGATCCCGCGCCTCGAGGCCTGGGTGGAGGCCGGAGAGAGCGAGCGACCGGTGTACCCCGGCGAGTCGCTCGGCGCCGGCGCCCGCGTGCAACTGCGCTACGACGCTCTCGGCAAGAACTTCGTCACCCTCGCCGGTCGCGACAGCAACGGCGTGGTCGAAGTCTACGCCACCATCGCCGCGGGCGCGCGCGGTCTCCAGAGCGCCCCCTTCGCGTTCACGCTCGACGACAGCAAGGGGGAGCAGGCCTTCTTCGCGCTGCTGTCCGACACCCGGCTCGACCCCGAGGCGGTGAAAACCGCGCTGTCGAGCAACCCGGTGCGAATGGACGGGGCTATCGTGACGTCGCTGGTGCTACGGAAGGACTGAGCTTGAGCCTCTTCCTCGCTGCCCTCGCCTCCGCGTCGGTGCTGCGTCACGCGGTGATCGTGGGCGCCAACGTGGGCGGCAGCGGGCTCGAGCCGCTGCGCTACGCCGAGACCGACGCGCAGCGCTTCGCCGACCTGCTGGTGGAGCTCGGCGGCTTCGACCCGGTGTACGTCACCGTGCTCTACGCGCCCAGCGAGGCGGAGCTCAAGGCGGCGCTGCACGCCCACGAGGAGACGGCAGGGAGCTTCGACGACGACCTGTTCCTGTTCTACTACTCGGGGCACGCCGACGCGCGCGGGCTGCGCATCGGAGCCGACAACTACGATTTCGAGGCCTTGCGGAGTGACATCCGCGGCATGCAGTCGGAGGTCAAGCTCGGCGTGCTCGATGCCTGCCGCTCGGGGACGATCACCCGCCTCAAGGGCGCCCAGCTCAGCCAGCCCTTCATGGTGGACGATCGCCTCGCCGCCGAGGGCGAGGCGTGGATCACCGCCGCCAGCGCCGACGAGACAGCGCAGGAATCTGACACCCTTAGGGGAAGCTTCTTCACGCACTACCTCATCTCGGGCTTGCGCGGCGCCGCCGACCGTGACGACGGCGCCGTGACCCTGCACGAGGCCTACGACTACGCCTACGCGCGCGTGGTCGATCACACCGGCGGCACCAACGCCGGCGCGCAGCACCCGAACTACGACTACCGCATCAACGGCACCGGCGCGCTCGCGCTCACCCGCGTGGACAAGGGGCGCGCCAACGTGACGCTCCCGGCGGAGCTGGCCGGGCAAGTGACTGTGATCCGGCTGCCGGACCGCACCCCCGTGGCCGAGGTGGCCAAGGAGGGGGGCGCGCCGGTGACGCTCGCGCTGGCGCCCGGGCACTACAAGGTCCGCGTCATGGCCGGGAAGGAGCTCCGCGAGGCCGAGGTGATGCTCGCCGACGGCGCCCGCGTGCCGGTGTCGCCGCTCGCCCCGATCTCCGCGGAGAGCGCCAAGGGCAAGGGCGCGGTCTACTTCGACGTGGCCGAGTTCCAGCGCTTCGCGAAGGAGCACCAGAGCACGTGGGACAAGGTCGTCAACCCGCGCGACCTCGGCCACTCGCCGCTCGTCGCCGGCGGCATCTCCGGCCTCATCCCCGGCGGCGGCCAGATGTTCAACGGGCAGTGGGGCAAGGGTGCCCTCTACCTTGCCAGTACCTTCCTCCTCTTCGGCGGGAGCGTCGGCATCCCCGACGACGCCTTCTTCACCGGCTCGATCACCGGCCCCGACCCCCTGGCCCTGGGGGCGGCGGCGCTCTACGGCGCCTCCATCGCCGATGCGAGCTGGAATGCGAATCGCCATGAAGAACGCCGACCTCGCGGCGGCGGGACCCTGAGTACCTACGCGGGGTGGGACCCCACCGTGGGCGGCGCGTCGCCCTACATCGCCGGTCTCTCCGGGGAGTGGCTGGTGCATCCCAACGTTGGCGTCGGTGTCGACCGCCTCGGCTGGACGCGCAGCGACGAGTCCGAGGCGCGCTGGAACTTCGCCAGCCGCGTGAGCTTCGGCGTCAACTGGGAGAAGTTCCGCCCGGCGCTGGCCGTCAGCGCCGGCGGGCGCGTGATCGACGAGGGCGCGCCGGGTGGCGAGATCACCACTTCCGAGGGCTCCGCCGATGCCGAGACCAGCCGCGCGGCCCAGAACCGGCTCGTGGGCGTGGTGGGCGCAGGCGTGGAACTCCGCTGGTACGTGACGCCCCGCTACTTCATCGAGGCGGGCTTCCGCACCGAGCTGGAAGACGCGTCGCCCCGCTTCATCGCCGGTGGCGGCATCGGCCTCCACCTCGGCGAGTAGCTTCAGCCCGCGCGCAGCACCCAGCGCACGCCTGGCCGCGCGCGCTCGAGCTCCAGCGAGAGCCCGCAGCGCGCGGCCATCGCCCGGGCCACCGGGAGCCCAAGCCCCGTCCCCTCCGCCCGGGTGGTGACGAAGGGCTGGAACAGCGCCGCCTCCACCTCGGGCGCGAGGCCGGGCCCGTTGTCCTCGACGACGATCAGCTCCTTCTCCACGCGGATGGTGAGCGACGCCGCGTCGCGACCTTGGATGGCGTCGAGCGCGTTCTGGCCGAGGTTGACCACCGCCTGTTGAAGGGCCTGCGGCGAGCCACACAACAGCCACCCACGCCCCGAGGCCAGGACGAAACGGACGCCGAGGCTCTGCGCCCGGTGGCGTAGGACGACCGCCGCGCCCTCCACCGGCGCCCGCGCGTCGAAGAACACGTCGGTGGCGCCGGGCGCGCGAGAGAGCTCGGCCCAGCCGTTGACCAGCGACTCGAGAACGTCGAGCTGGGCGCGGGCAGCCGACAGGTGCTCGGCGGCGGCGGCGGGATCCTTCTCGGCGAGCTGGATGAAGCCGCGGATGGTGAAGAGCGGCTGGCGAATCTGGTGCACCAGCTCGGCAGCGCGCTGCCCCAGCTCGGCGAGGCGCCAGGTGTCGTCCTGGTTCACGGCAGCTCCAGGCGGTGATCGACGAAGACGGCGGAGGTGCAGGCCGTGCCGATGTTGCCGTTGATGTCGATGGGCGAGAGGGTGACGGTGTACTCCCCGCTCGCGACGACGAATCCATCGTCGCCCCGGCCGTCCCAGGCCACGTCGGCGGCGGTCCCCGGTTCCCGGTGACTGCGCACGTGGGCGCCCGCGCCGTCCTCGACCCGGAGCCACCACCACCAGGGCGCGCCGCTGGTCACCGGGGTGATGGTGACGCTGTCGGCCTCCTCGCCCACGCCATCGTCGCCATCGGGGCGGAAGAGTTCGAGGTCGTAGGCGCAGCCCGCCACCAGAGGGAGCGCCTCGCCCACGTTGCCGAAAGCCGTGGTGAACGCCGCGGCCCCGCTGCTCCAGTCGCCCGCGAGGCGATTGCCGGCCTGGTCGCGGAAGCCCGTCCCGAGCGTGAGCGTGTAGGTGCCTAGGCTCGGGTCGATGGCGCTCGCCGGGGTGATGGTCAGCATGTCGCCGGCGAGCGCCTGCGTGGTGCTCACGGCGCCCGAGGGGCCGGAGAGGGACACGTCTGCGCTGGCGCTCTCGAGCATGTTCTCGTCGAAGCTCACCACGATCGCCGTCACTTCCTCGGTCTCCACGCCGCTGGGGCTCGCCGCTACCACGTGCGGGCGCGCGCTGTCCTGGGTGACCGTCACCGTGCTGTCGCCGTAGCCCCCGGCGCTGGCCGAGCCCATCCGCACCGTGGCCACACCGGCGTGCCCGGCGGTGAAACTCCAGGTGAAGCTCCCCTCGCCGCTGCCGTCGAGCGTGATGGCGAGCCCCGCGCCCGTGCTCGCGGCGCTGGTGCTGCCGAGGTCGACGCTCGCGAAGAGGAGTTGCCCGCTCGCCACGTCGCCGTTGCAGTCGGTCGCGGCGGCCGTCACCGTGGTGCTACCGCCAGTGGCTACGCTCGTGGCGGCCACCGACACCTCCACCGGCCCGGTAGGCTCGCCGTCGTCCTCGCCCACCCACGCCGATGCGCTGGCGACGCTGCCGCAGCCGTCGGGCTCCACCACGAGCAGCGCCACGTCGCGGGGGCCGGCGCCGAACCACGTCCGGGCGACGACGGGGACGATGCCGCGGTCGCGAATGCCCTCGCTGTCGGTGAACACGTACACCAGGCCCGAGCCGGAGGAGGCGCTCGCGTCGAGATCCACGGTCACCTCGTCGCCCGCGAGGCAAGCCACGCGCTCGGTGTCGCCATCGACGAGCAGGTCGGCCACCGGGCCACCGGTACACTCGAGGTCGACGACATCGACCGGGGGCGAGACGCCGGTGCGCCCCGCCCCGTCCACGGCGCGGAACACGTCGGCGAGCGCCACGGCGGTGCAGTCCACGCTGGCGTTGGCCTTCCCGCCGCTCCACGCGGTGAGCGTGGCCCCATCGCAGGCGCCCTCGTCATCGGCGACCGTCACCGTGCCGGCGTAGCCCGCGACGGCGTTGCCGAAGGCGTCAGTCGCGCGCACCATCAGTTCTGCCCCCTCGCTCACGACGATCCACGGCCCGGGGTCGACCTCGAAGGCTGACATCGTCCCGGCGCTCACCTCTATGGCGGCGCTCTCGCCGAGGAGCGTGCCACCCTGGCTAACGGTGAGCGTCGTGCTGCCCGCCATGGTCAGCGTGGCGCTCACCACCGCCGCTCCCGCCGCGTCGAGGTTGGCCAGGGCCAGGTCGAGGGTGCCGGTGGCGTCGGCGAGATCGACGACCGGGTCGGACTGGACCAGGTAGGGGTTGCCGTGGGCGTCGAAGCCCGCGAGGGCCATGGTGAAGCTCTGGCCAGCGGTCGCGACGGCGGGGACGGTGACAGAAACCTCGGCCAGGGGGCCGTTGTCGATGTCGATCAG
>VGRE01000157.1 GCA_016875435.1 Deltaproteobacteria bacterium
TCGGGCCAGGCCGGGCGCGACCGCGTCCAACCCACCATCGACCCGGGCGCGGCCCCGGGCGCGGCGGGGTTGGACGGCCTCGACGGCGGCGGGAACGCGAGCAGCACCGGCAAGGTGCCGCTTGCCGACGGCCCCGGCTCGGGAAGCACCATGGACCGGGTGACGCTCGATGACATCAAGTCGGCCGCCAGCGGCGGGAGCGCCAGCAGTAGCCGCGCCATGCCGTCGGCGCCGGGCGACGCGGCCCGCGGGATGGCGGGCGGCGGCGTGCGGGTGAGCAGCTTCGGCTTCGGCGACCCCGAGGAGGAGATCAAGGAGCGCGCCGGCGGCGGCCGTGCCCCCACCGGGCCGCGCGTGGACAGCCCCGAGGAAGTCGCACGCCAGCGCTCGGGCGCCGCCGACGCGCGCGCGCCCAGCGAGCCTCGCGCCCCCGACACCGAGGACGAGGCCCGCCAGCGCACCGGCAGCGGGCGGGTGGCGACGGGCCCCACCCGCCCCGCCACGCCGAGACAGGCCGCCAAGGACAAGGCGAAGCCAGGCGAGCGAGGTCGCGAGGCGGGCGTGGAGCAGAAGGTGGACCCGGAAGACGGCGAGTAGGCGGGTTAGGCACCGCCCGTGTCGAACCGTCCCTCCGAGCCGCTCCTCGCGCTGGTGCGCGAGGCCATCCGCAAGCGGGGCCTCACCACCGGCGAGGTGGCCGACCGCGCGAGTATCGAACGTGGGGCGTTGAAGCGGCGTCTCAGCGGCGTGGAAGACCTCTCGGTCGACGACTTCCTGCGGCTGGCACAGGCGCTGGATTTGCAACAGGAAGTGGCCGGTCTCGCGGGCGCGCCGCCCGAGGCGGGCCCCCGCACGCTGCGCGCCGTGGGCCCCGCCGTGATCGACGAGCCACCGCCCCTGGAGCCGGAGAGGGTGCACGGGCTCGACCCCTACGGCAGCGTGGGCAAGCAACTCGTGGAGCAGGGCTTCGCCCTCGGGCTCGACATGCTCGTCCACTTCGAGCGGGCCCGGATCGACAACAGCGGCGTGCCGCGCGCGGTGCTCGCCGACAAGCGCTTCGCCGAGGCCCTGCCCATCCGCTTCGAACCACGCTGGCACCGGCACAACGCGCCCGAGTTCCACGACGAGGAGCTGGTGGTGCGCCTGTCCTTCGACGCGCTCTACACCTGCCGTTTCCCCTGGGCGGCGGTGCGCAGCGTAAGCTTCACCGTGCCCGACGAGTCGCCGCCGGCCCCGCCGCCGGAGCCGGAGGAGAAGAAGCCGGCTCGGCCGGTGCTGCGGCTCGTGAAGGAGTAGGGCCTGCGCGCCGCGCTCGTGCTCGGCGGGGCCCTGCTCGCCGCCGGCTGCCTCGGGCCCGGCTGCCTCTGGCCGATGTGGCGTGATGAACCACCGGGGATCGACGCGTCGCCGCCCACCGCCGAGCAGGTGGCCGCCCTGCCACCGCCGGTGGCGACCAGCCGCTTCCAACTCGGGATCAACGAGGCGCTGGCCGTCCCCAGCAAGTTCCGGGAAGCGGGCGACTTGCCCCGGGTGGAGGCGGCACTCGCGGCCGACATGGCCTCCGTGGAATGGCTCGGCGCCGACCTGGTGCGCGGTCACACCGGCAACTTCCCCGCGATCTCCTGCTCCGACCTGTCGCGACAGCCGGGTGCCATCGCCGATGCCGACGCCTGGGTTCGAGCGGCGGCGGGCAACGTGCAGCTCGTGGGCATGGTGAGCCCCTGGCCGGGCAACCAGACCGGCAACTACACCGTGCGTTACCTGCCCCTCGATCTCGTCGCCTACGAGGCCTGCGTGCGCGGCATCGTCGAGCGATACGATGGCGATGGCATCGACGACATGCCAGGCCTGCCCGCGCCGGTGTCGCTCTGGGAGGTCGACAACGAGCCCGACCTCAAGAACACCAACACCGCGCGGGGCGCCACCCGCCACTACGACCCTCGGCAGTTCGCCCGCCCCGGCGAGTACGCCGCCGTGCTCATCGCCAGCGCGCGCGCCATCCGCGAGGCCAACCCCTCGGCGCGGGTGCTCGGCCTCGGGCTCTACCGTCCCCACGCGGCCAACGGGCGGGGCTACCTGCGCGAGGTGCTCGCGACGCCAGGTGCGGCCGAGGCGCTCGACATCGTCTCCATCCACACCTACGCCGACGACGACGGCGCCTTGCTCGCCAGCGGTATCGCCGCCGCCCGCGTGGAGCTTCCCGGCAAGCCGATCTGGGTGACGGAGACCAACGCCGACGACCGCGGCGGCGCCGAGGAACAGGCGCGGCGGCTGGTGGCGATCGTGGCGCGATCGGCCGCCGCCGGGGCCAGCGCCGTCTTCTGGCACACGCTCGCCGACCCGCCCAGCCGACCCGATCCCTCTGCCCCGGGCGGCATGCCGGGCACGGCGCTGTTTCGCAGCGTGCCGGGTGGAGGGGTGGAGCCGAAGCGGGTGGCCGAGGCCTTCCGCCGTCTCGGGGAGAAGCTCCGCGCCGACGATCTCGTGGGCGCGAGCATCCTCGGCGACGGCGCGGTGAAGCTCAAGAGCGGCGCGGTCCTGCTGTTCAGCGGGAGCGCACCGGTGACGGGATCGGCCACGCACCTGCTCTCGGGACAGGGCTTTGGGCCGGGCAGCATCGTGCTGGCCCCGGCCTGGATCGAGCCCGACACGGGGTGACAGCGGAATGACCTTCCGCGACCTCCGCCCCCCGGGGGAGGAGCCGCCCACGACCTGACCCGCGCGTTCGCGCGCGCCGATGGTCCTCCTCCTCGTCGGCTGCCCCGGTGGGCGGCGGGTTCAGCGCGGCAGGCGAACGCCGTCCGAGACGGAGATCGCGGACCCCTCCGCGACGAAGGCCGACGCGGGCGGACCGGACAGAACTTCGGAGTACTCCGGCCCCCACGTCGCGGCGATGTCGGCGTCGAGGTGCACCTCGGTGACCGGAAACACGCGCCAGGGCGGGTGCTCCACCCGGTACTCCACGGTGCCGCCATCACGCTGTCCGGCGTAGCCCCAGTAGTGCTCCGCGATGAAGGCCGGGTGGCTCCCTTACACCAGCGGCGTGGGAGGCCCGGCGATGCGGGCCGAGACGTCGTGCCAGCGCCCATCGGATTCCCAGCCGTAGGACACCCGCGCGCCCGGCTGGAGCGTGCCGTCCGTCAGGTCCACCGTGTGGCGCATGGGCAGGTCCACGTAATTTTCGTTGTAGAGCACCCGGGCCACGGCGGCGATCGCCCACCGCGGGACGATCTCCTTCGCGAAGCCGACCGCGCGCCGCACCTCGTCACCGTGTCGCCGGCGAATGTAGTACCGAAGGTTGACCTCCTCGAAGTGCTGGTGGAACGGCACGGGGACGCCCTTGAGGCGCGTGTCCTGGAAGAGGAAGCCCACCACGCTCACGAAGGTCTCGTCCCGGTCGAAGTCGAGCTCGCAGGCGGCCGGCACGAGGGGCTGGACGAGCACGGGCGGAACACGGTAGTTCAGCATCAGGAGCCAGCGCCAGTTCGCTGTCAGGAATGGCTCGACGTCGGACATGGGCGCACAGGATATCCAAACCGCGTATTCCGCAAGGTGCCCTGCGCGAGACCTCACCCACTGCGGCGCTCAGCACACAGGACATCCAAACGGCAAATTCCGCAAGGTGCTTAGCGAGGCCGCTGTGCAAGTCCTGTCGTCGGGTGACAGCGGAATGACCTTCCGAGACCTCGGTCCCCCGGGCACGCGCGTAGGTTGCAGGCATGCGGTTCAGGGCCTCCCCCCTCGTCGTCGCGGTCGCGCTCGGGTTGCTGAACCCCAGCGTGCTCGTCGAGGAGTCGCGCTCGCGCAGCCGCGCCAAGCCGAGCAACAGCGCTTCGCTCGAGGAAGAGGCGCCCGTGTCGGCGGTGGCGAGCCAGCCAGCCGGGGAGGAGCCGCCCACGACCTGACACGCGCGTTAGCGCGCGCCGATGTTCCTCCTCCTCGTCGGCTGCGCCGGGCCCTTCGCGGCGGGTGACTTCGTCGTGACCGAGAACGAGGCCGGTGGCCTCGACATCACCCGCTACGACGGCAAGCCGCTCGTCTCCGACCTCCGCCTCTCCGTCGGCTCCGGCGACGAGGTCATCGAGATGCAGGCGGGCTCGTACCGCGTGGCCTCGGGCGGGAGCGAGTATGTCGGCCTTGTCCCCGACAACCAGCGCGGCGAGAGCTTCGCGCTCTACGACCTTGTCAACGAGAGTGACGACGTGTGCGCCACCCTCCGCTTGTCTGCCACCGGCACCCGCTCGCTCCTGGTGGAGGTGGAGGGCACTGGCGGCAACCGCGTGCGCTTCGATGCCGCCTGCACCGGCGACGACCACTTCGTGGGCGGCGGCGAGCACGCCTTCGACGTCGACCACGTGGGCGAGAGCTTCGCCCTCTGGGTGGGCGAGCCCGGCATCGGCAAGCTGGACAGCGAGTCGCCGCCCGACGACTGGTTCATCACCGGCACGCGCCACGCCTCGAGCTACCCCGACCCCTTCTTCATCCGCCCCGAGCCGGTGGGCGTCATGGCCCTGACCGAGGCCCGGGTAGACGTCGACCTGTGCACCGCCGATCGCTGGCGTCTCGACACATGGGAGGGCAGCACGGCCTTCCTCGTGCTCGACGCCGACACCCCGATGGAGCTGGTGCAAGCTCACGCCCTGCTCAATGGGGCGCCGGCCATGCCACCGGACTGGGCCTTTGCCCCCTGGGCCGACGCCGTTCACGGCGTGGCACGCGTGGAGGAGGTGGCGGCCGGGCTGCGCGCCGCCGGCGCGCCCGTGTCGGTCATCTGGTCGGAAGACTGGCGCGGCGGCGAGGAGCGCGCCAATGGCTACCACCCGGTGCCCGAGTGGGAGGTCGACGAGACGATCTACCCCGACCCCTCCGGCATCGACGAGGCCCTCGAGGCCCAGGGCTTCAAGTGGTTCGCCTACTTCGCCCCCTTCCTCGCGGAGGGGACGGCGGCCTACGAGGAGGCCAGCGACTTCGTCGTCAAGACCGCCAGCGGCGAGCCCTACCTGTTCACCGGCGCCACCCTCGACATGACCGGGGCCCTCGACCTCAGCAGCCGCGAGGGCTGGGACTGGGCGCGATCCAAGCTCGAGGCCGCTGCCGATGTCGGCTTCGACGGCTGGATGGCCGACTACGCCGAGTGGCTGCCGCCCGACGGCGTGGCCGAGGGCATGGACGTCATGGCCGATCACAACGCCTACCCGCTGTTGTGGCAGTCCCTTCACGCGGAGGCGCTCGACGGTCGCGACGCCACCTTCTTCGCCCGCAGCGGGTGGAGCGGCTCGCCGACCTTGGCGCCGGTTCACTGGCCCGGCGACCAGCGCACCAGCTTCGACACCGACGACGGCTTCCCCACGATCATCCCGATGACGCTCGGCGGCTCGATCGCCGGTGTGCCGCTCTCCGGCTCCGACATCGCCGGCTACCAGTCGATCGGCAACGACCCGAGCGACCAGGAGCTGTGGATGCGCTGGTGTACGCTCGGGGCGATGAGCCCGGTGATGCGCACTCACCATGGCGCCTACTCCGACGAGAACTGGCAGTTCGACAGCGACGAGGAGACGCTCGCCACCTTCGCCGCCTGGGGGCAGGTACACGCCCAGCTCTTCCCCTACCTGCGCGGACTCGCGGCCGAGGCCGAGAGCCAGGGAACGCCGCTCGTTCGCCCCTTGTTCTTGCACTACCCCGGCGAGGACTGGGGACGGATGGACGCCTGGTTGCTCGGCCCCTCGCTTCTGGTGGCCCCGGTGCTGGAGAAGGGTGCGCTCTCTCGCCAGGTCGACCTGCCCGCAGACACGACCTGGTACGACTACTGGACGGGAGACAAGGTAAAAAGCGGCACGTTCAGCGCAGCCTGGGACGAGATCCCCGTCTTTGCGCCCGGGGGGGCGATCGTCCCGCGCCTCGCGGGACCGGTCGATACCCTGGTGGAAGGCCCGCTCGACGGTCTGGTCACCCTCTCCGACGCCGACGCCGCGCGCGTGATCCGCGTGTTCGCCGGCGCGAAGGGCAGCTTCGTCGAGGCCGACGGCACCACCTACCGCACCGACGGCAAGGCCGACAGCTCCGCCGTCGCGACCGATACCCTTGACTCGGGGTCGATCAGCGCCGGCGGGCTGAAGCTGAGCATCAGCGGCCCGGTCGCGCGCACCTACACCGTGGAAGTGTTCGCGCCCTAGTTGGTCGCGCCGTTCATCGCCTCGGAGCACGACCACAGCTCGACCAGGCCGCCGCGGAGGGGACCGAGAGCCCCGGCGAGGATCATGGTGAACAACGACGCGATCAGCGCGTACTCGATCGCAGTTGTGCCGCCTTCATCGTGGAGGAAGTGCATGGCTTGTACTCCTGCCGGATGAGCCCCTCATCGGCGGCGGGCGCGGGAGCTTGAGGCGAGGTGCCCGAGGTCGGCATCGCGACTACCCGGCCAGCATCTGCCCGAAGCGATCGGTCAGTTCCACCAGTCGCGCGGTGATTCCCGTCTCGAATGCGGAGTGGCCGGCGTCGGCGATGATGTGCAGGTCGGCCTCGGGCCACGCGCGATGGAGGTCCCACGCGGAGCGGATGGGGCAGACGACGTCGTAGCGGCCCTGGACGATGGCCCCGGGGATGTGGCGGATCTTCTGCGCGTCGGCGAGGAGTTGATCGTCCTGCCGGAACCAGCAAGCGTTGTAGAAGTAGTGGCACTCGATGCGCGCGAAGGCCTCGGCGAAGCCGTCTTCCTCGTGACGCGCCACCAGCGTCTCCGAGGGAATGAGCTTGGATGTGCGGCCCTCCCACACGCTCCACGCGTGCGCGGCGGCGAGGCGGACGCCGGCGTCGGGACTGGTGAGGCGCTTGTAGTACGCGGCGATGAGGTCGCCCCGCTCTTGCTCGGGGATGGCGGCCACGTAGTCTTCCCAGGCGTCGGGGAAGATCCAGTCGCAGCCCCCCTGGTAGAACCACTCCAGTTCCTTGCGACGGCACAGGAAGATGCCGCGCAGCATCAGCGCCGACACGCGCTCGGGGTGGGCCTGCGCGTAGGCGAGCGCGAGAGTGCTGCCCCAGGACCCGCCGAACACCAGCCACTTTTCGATGCCGAGCATGGCGCGGATGCGTTCCATGTCGGCCACCAGGTCCCACGTGGTGTTCTCCCGCAGCTCGGCGTGCGGGGTGCTCTGGCCACAGCCGCGCTGGTCGAAGAGGATGATCCGGTAGACGCGGGGGTCGAAGAAACGACGGTGCGCGGGCTCGGTGCCGCCGCCTGGTCCCCCGTGGACGAAGACTGCCGGGACGCCGCGCGGGTTGCCGGACTCCTCCCAGTACAGGTTGTGGATCTCGGAGACGCGGAGCATGCCGGTGGCGTGCGGTTCGAGGGCGGGGTGCATGGGCGCGGGGCTTATCCCGCCTCGTCGGCGCCCTCCTGCGGCGGGGTGTACACCCACTTGCCTGCCCGCGTGGGACGGTTCACCAGCTCGGCGAGCCGCGCCAGGTAGGTTGACCGCGGCCAGTCGACCGCTCCGAACCGCGCGAGATGGTCGGTGTGCACCTGGCTGTCGACGAGCTGGATGCCCGCCCGTCGCAGCCAGTCGACGAGCGTGACGAAGGCCACCTTGCTCGCGTCGTCGATGTCGGCGAACATGCTCTCGCCGAAGTACATGTCGCCGATCGACACGCCGTAGAGTCCCCCCACCAGCCTGTCGCCCTGCCAGGCCTCGGCGGAGTGAGCGAGGCCGAGCTCGTGGAGCTGCCGGTAGGCGGTGAGCATTTCGCGCGTGATCCACGTGCCGCGTTGCCCGGGGCGCCTCTTCTGGCCGCAGCGCCTGATCACGTCGCCGAAGGCCGTGTCGAAGCGGATCTCGAAGGGGCGCTTCTTCATCAGCTTTCGCAGCGACCGCGGCACGTCGATGGCGGCCGGGTCGAGCACGAAGCGCGGGTCGGGCGAGTGCCACCAGATGGGCTCGCCCTCGCTGTACCAGGGGAAGATGCCCTGCTGGTAGGCCGCGACCAGCCGCTCGGGGCGCAGGTCGCCGCCCACGGCGAGGAGGCCGTGCTCGGCGTGCTCCGGCGGCGGGAAGACGATCTCGTCGACGAGGCGGTACACCGGCATGGCCGGCGGATTGTAGTCACGCCCCCGGCGGGCGTCCCCACAACGACGGCAACGCGTCGTCACCGCGTTCGCTCGCGTAGTCGACGAGGAAGGGGGCGACGGTACCCCGGAGGGCGGCGGTGGCGCGCAGCGCCGCCTGCAGCGTGTCGCCCCAGGGCTGGCCGTGGGCGCGGGCGAAGGCCTCGCGCGCGAGGGGAACCACCTGGTCCTCGTGGGGCCAGCCCTCCACGGGGCCGAAGGGGTCGGCGGGGAGCGCGTCGTAGTAGGCGCGGAAGCCGGAGGTGGGGGCGAGCAGCGGGCGGAGGCCGTGCTCGTCGTTGAGCGCCGCCTGCAGCCTGAGGCAGGCGTGCTCGCGCCAGTCGAGCTCGGCGTCGAGGGCGAAGCCCCAGTCACGCTCGTGGAAGGTGTCGGCGCCGTTGGTGATCCAGTGGCAGAACTCGTGGTAGACCATCTGGGCCAGGGTGTCGTCGGGGTCGAGCGTGTCGCGCGGGCCGAGCTCGAGCAGGCCGGTGCCGTCGGTGGCCGAGAAAATGGCCTGGTTGCGACGGATATGGAGCCCGAGGCGCCGCGCCGTCGCGAGCCAGATCACCTCGAGCGGGTCGACGTAGCGCGCGGTGATGGGGCGGACGTAGTCCATGCCGGCGCGCTATCGCCAGCGCCCGGGGCGCGCTACGGGGGCGCGTGACGCTCAGCATCCGATGCCTCCGCGATGGCCTGTTCGAGGCCGAGCACGCCGCCAGCGCCTGCCTCGTCGAGGGCGACCGCGTGCGCTGGCAGGTGGGCGTCGACATCGCCTCCTTCTGGCGCAGCGCGTGCAAGCCGATGCAGCTCGCCACGGCGCTGGAGTGCCTGCCGGGGATAGATTTCGGCGACGAGGAGCTGGCCGTCGGCGCCGCGTCGCACTCGGGGCAACGGGCGCACCTGGAAGTGGTGGCGCGCCTTCTGTCGCGACTAGACCTGTCGCCCGAGGGCCTCCAGTGTGGCGCGCACTCGCCGATGCACGAGCCCACCGCCCGCGAGGTGGGCAAGCCCACGGTGCTGCACAACAACTGCTCGGGCAAGCACACCTTCATGCTCGCGGCCTCGCGCGCGCAGGGCTGGGACCCCGACTACCGCTCGCCGGATCACCCCCTGCAACGTCGTAACCGCGCTCGGCTCGACGAGTGGGCCGGGGTGACGCACCGGGTGGCGGTGGACGGCTGCTCGGTGCCCACCTTCCATGCACCGCTCTCGGGACAGGCGCGCGCCTGGGCGCGGCTCGCCGCCGAGATGGCCGAGGCCACGCCCGCCGGCCGCATCGGCCTCGCGATGTCGCGACAGCCCTTCTTCATGTCGGGGGATGGTCGCCTCGACCTCGCCGTAGTCACCGGCGCGCGCGAGCGCCTCGCGGTGAAGGTGGGCGCCGAGGGCCTGTTCTGCATCGCGCGGCCGGCCGCGCGGCAGGGCATCGCGGTGAAGGTCCACAGCGGCAACGACGCGGCGCTGGCCGTCGCCGTCAAGGCCGTCCTCGCCGAGCTGGGCGTGCCCCTCGACGGCCCCTGGCCCTGGGCCGAGGTGCGCAACGTGCGCAAGGTGCTGGTGGGTGAGCGCGTCGCGATCATGTAGCGCGCGCGAGCGACAGCGAGCGCCGCAAGAGTGAGCGCGGGCTAGCCAGCCCGCGCAGATCAAAACCTACTCCGTGTACACGTCGCCCCGCCCCTCCACCGCGACCGTGCGATTAGAACTCTCCGTGTTG
>VGRE01000158.1 GCA_016875435.1 Deltaproteobacteria bacterium
CGCGTGGTTCCACACGTCGACGTTTTGATGGCCAACGAGGCGGGTGGCGGGCGCCTCCAGCATCGGCCAGGTGGCGAGGGCGCCGATGGCGACGTGGCCGAGGGCGGCAGCACCGGCGCGGGCGAGGACCGGGCGGGCAAGAGCGTGGCGGGCGAGGCGCAAGCGTCGCGAACGTAGCGCTGCCGGGCGATCCCTGCCGCGCGGGCTACGTTCGGTCCATGCCGCGCTGGGTTGGTGCCGTCCAGGCCTTGACTGTCCTCGTGCTCCTGGCCGCTGGCTTCGCAGGTTGGCACCTCTACAAGCTGCGCCACGCCGACGCCGACATGGAGTCGGCCCGCTTCCTCAAGGCCGGCGCGCGCGGGCTCACCAACGAGCTGATGCCCAACCTCGACGCGGTGCGCATCGTCGTACCCGAGCGCCCGCACGACCCGCGGGAGTTCATCGACCCGGCCCAGCGCCAGAAGATCACGCGCCGCCGGGCCTTCCACCTGAGCACCGACAGCCACGGCTTCCGCAGCCGCACCGAGGTGAGCGCGAAGAAGTCAGGCTTCCGAATCGTGCTCGTGGGCGACTCCGTGTCGCTCGGCTGGGGCAGCGAAGACGACGACAGCCTGCCGACGCGGCTGGCCGAGTACACCGGCGCCGAGGTGGTCGCCGCCGGTCGACCGGGGCTCCAGCCCGGCCAGATCGCGGGCCGCTGCCAGGAAGTGGCGTCGCAGATCGAGGCCGACCTGTACGTGATCGCGCGTCGCTACGATGGTGGCTCGCGCGACCCCTGGCAGCCCTTCCGGGACTGCCTGCGCGCCGTGGCGCCCGCGCGAGGTGCGATCGTGGCGCACCCGCTGTCCACCTTCGACGTGCGCGCCATCGGCGACGACCGGGGACTGCCAAGCGGGGCGCCCGCGCCCGCGCTCGACCTCACCCCGGCGTTCCGCGCCGCGCTGCCCCTCCCCGGCGAGGTGCTGGAACTGGAGGGACGCACCCAGCGCGTGGTGGAGTTGCCAGCGCGGAAGGTGCTGCTCGAGCTGGCCGACGCCACGCCCGGCGCGCTGGATCGCCGGGTGGTCGAGCTCTTCGAGCGCGACGACAGCATCTACGAGCCGCTGTTCTACGACGGCGGCCACCCCGACGCCGAGGGGAACAAGACCTACGCCCGGGCCGTCGCCGACTTCCTGCGAGAGAACCGACTTCTACCCTAGAGGTCGCGGGCGCACCTGAACCCGCTCGACTTACGACGCAGCTGCACGGGGAAGGCGTTGTCCTGGGCGAGCGCACCCCCCTCGAAGCCCGAGAAGTACGAGCCGCCGCGGGCCCCGGCGTAGAGGCCCAGCGTGCCGGTGCGGGGGTTGCTGGCGAGGCCCTCGCCGGCCCCGGCAGTGGTGTCGGCCCAGTCAGACACGCGAATGTCGGCGACCCACTCCCAGGCGTTGCCGAAGGCGTCTTGCAAGCCGTAGGGGCTGGCGCCCGCCGGGAACGCGCCCACGGGCGAGGTGCGCTCGTAGCCGTCGCTGTCGTCGAAGTTGGGGACGTCGTTTTTTCCGTGGTTGAGACGGCCTCTCTCATAGGTAGTGCCCCAGGGCCAGGCGCGACCCTCCGCGGCGGGACCCAACGCCGCGAGTTGCCACTCCGCCCCCGTGGGCAGGCGCTTGCCCGCCCAGTGGCAGTAGGCGCGCGCGTCGTACCAGTTCACCAGCACCACCGGGTGGTCGCCGGTGCCCTCGGGGTAGGTGCGCCCGGTCCAGTTCCAGCCCTCGTCGGCCCATGCCTCGGCCACGTAGGGCGGGCGGTAGCCCGTGCCCTCGAGGAAGGCCGCGTAGTCCACGCGGGTGACCTCGGTGACATCCACGAGGAAACTCGACACCTCCACCTCGCGCTCCGGCAAGGGCAGCGGCATCGCACCGTTGGCGACGGCAGGGTTCGCGGCCCCGCCCGCCTGTCCCGGCGAGTGACCGGGTGGCGGGCCAGGGGGTGCCCCCGGTGGCTGCGGCATGCCCAGCTTCACTCGCCCGCCCGGGACCTCCACCATGCCGGGCACCGCCTCGCCGGAGGCCGTCCGTGCCTCGATCGGCGCGTCGCCGGTGCACGCGAGCAGGAGCGTGGTGGCGATCATGGCGGGTACGCACACCGGAAGCCGAGCGTCAGGCGCGGCTCCCCCGGTTCAACCGGCTCGCGGTGGGTGCAGGTGGCGTAAGCGGGCAGGTCGAGGAAGGAGCCACCGCGGGCCACACGCCACGGCGATGGCGTCGTGGCGATGGGATCCTTGGCGGTGCCGCCGTCGTAACCGACATGGTACGTGTCGCGGGTCCACTCGAGCACGTTGCCGGCCATGTGCGCCAGGCCGAGCGGAGAGAGGAGCCGCGGCGCGGCATCATCGACAGCGCGCGTGTTGACGCCGACGAGGTGCTGCCCCTTTCCCTGCGTGAACCAGGCGGCGTCGACGTTTTCGCCCTCGCCCCACGGGAATCGGCCCGGCCCGCAGGCGCCACGTTCCCACTGCGCCTCTGTGGGCAGGTCGCCCCCCTGCGCGCGGCAGTAGGCCTCCGCCTCCCAGAAGCTCACCGCCACTACCGGGTGGGTGCCCGCGCGCTTGCTCGCGCGCGCAGCGGCGCCGACGCCGTCCGGGTGCTCGGCCAGCCACTCGCGTCCCGCCTCCGACCACCACCTCGTCTCGGCGTAGCCGCCCGCGGCCACGAAGGCCTCGAAGCGGTCGATGCTCACCTCCACGCGGTCGATCCGGTAGGCGGCCAGTTCCACCGGGTGGCGTGGCGACGCGTCGGGCGAGGCGTCGTCACCCATGTCGAAGAGCCCCGCGGCGACGAGGATCATGCGCGACACGTGCGGCGCCGGGGGCCGGCCGCGTTCTCGCTGTCGAAGCCGAAGAAAATCGGCGCGGAGCCGAGCAGGGCCTGCTGGGGATCCGGGGCACAGGCGGGCAAGGCGAGGGGCCAGTTGGCGAGCAGGTGAGACACGGCGACTTCGTTCCGGCGACCAAGGGTATCACCGGGGCGCGATAGGCTCGGCGCGTGCGGCCCTGCGACATGGTCTTTCTCGCGACGGCGGGGTGGTCGGCCGGCTATGGCGCGGCAGTCGTGCAGATGCGCTTCCACCAGGAGGGCGTGCCGACTGGCTGGCAGCGGCAACTCCCGCCGATCCCGCGCCAGCTCGCCGACATCGCCGGGCCGCCGCTGTTGCTGGAGGAGGGCTACGCCATCCACTCGCACGCCGCCTTGCTCGGGCCACGCGGGGCTCCGGGCCTCGGCGCATCGGTCGTGCTTCCCGAGGGGAGCACCGTGGAACTCCGGCTCGGCAACGCCGCGGCCTTGCGCCTCAGCAACGTGGGGGACGGGGGCGCGGCGGTGCTCGCCCCCGGCGACGGCACGCAGGCCGGGACGCGGCGCACCGTGCTGGCCTGCGACGACGAGCTCGACGCGGCGCTGTTCGCGGGCTCGGGGACCGTTGGCGTGACGGCTTCGCTCGCGGTGGATGGCGGCGCCGTGCTGGCCACCGTGGGCGAGCAGCGCGCCCGATGCACCGCCAGCGTGGGCGAGGCGATGCCCTCCATCCAAGCCGGCCTCCGTCGAGTGGGCGTGCGATCGGTCACGGGCACGGACGCGGACTTCGAGGCGCCCGGCAGCGGCTGGCCGCTGCGCCTGGGGGCCGGTGTGCTCGGGGCGACGCTCCTCGCGGGGGCCGGGCACCTCGCGGCGCGGCGACGCATGCTGGCTGCCTTCGGACTGGCCTGTGCCCCGCTGCTCCTGGTCGGCCCGCTGGCCCACGCCGACGTGGCGCGCTTTCTCGACGGGGCGCGCCTGAGTCTCCCCGCCGCCCCGGGCTGGGGGCTCTATGGCCCGCTGATCGCCAGTGTCACGCTCGCCGCGCTCACGACGGCCTGGCGCTTGTCGCGACCGGGGATCGCGGGCGGGCTCGGGGTCATCGCGGCGCTGGGCGTGCTCGCCGGAGGCGCGGCCTGGGCGCTCGGCCCTCGCGCTCCCGCCGCCGTCGCCTTCGCGGCGGGCATGGGCGCCTGCGTCGGCCTGCTCGCCTGGGCCAACGCCACGCGACTGCGCGGCTACAACCTCGTTTCACTCGGCGCGGTGGCCCTCGCGCTCTTCCTCGGCGAGCATGCCCTCGCGCGCACCCAGTACGGCGCGTCGCTGGTGGGCGTGTCGAGCCGCGCGGCGGGCCGGGGCCAGGCCCAGTTGGTGGGCACGGCCTTCGACACCTTCGAGGCCCTGGAGAACACCCGCGCCTTCCGCGATTACCCCGACCGGGACTACCCGGTGCGCCCGCCCCCGAGGTCGGCGCCGCTGCGGGTGGTGGCGCTCGGATCCTCTTCGACCGCCGGGGCCTACCAGAACGACGACATCGACCAGTTCTGGCCGGCAGATCTCGAGCGCGCGCTCGGGACCGGCGCGCAGGTGATCAACCAGGGCGTGGGCGGCTGGACCAGCCTTCACGTGCGTCGCTACATGGAAACGCAAGTCGACCTCGTCGACCCCGACATCCTCGTGGTGTACCTGGGTCACAACGACATTCTCACCCCCTCGCCGCGCCCCTACAAGCAGCTACTGGAGGCGTGGCGCGCCGGGAACGACGCGAGCGTGGCCACGTCGAAGGTGCTGGGGCGCCTGCGGGTGTACCAGGCCCTCCGGTTCTTCGTGCAGGCGCTGGTCGCGACGCCGGGCGACGCGGCCGTGCCCGTGGCCGACGCGCGCGAGAACTACCAGGCGCTCGCCGACTTGATGGACACCCGGGGGGGAAAGCTGCTGCTCGTGCGCGAGGCCATCTCGCCCGACCCGGCGCCGCTCGCCGACTACGGCGCGATGATGGCGTCCCTGGGCGAGGGCGAGCACGTCAGCTACCTCGACGCCAATGGCGTGCTTCTCGACCCCCGGGCCGGCGATGCCTTCCTCGATGACTGCCACCTCTCGCGGGGCGGTCACGTCTTGCTCGCCGAGGCCGTCGCCGAGAGCCTGCGCCGGGAGGGGTGGTTGCCCTGAGCTACGGCACCGCCGCTTCGATCTCGTCCAGCTCGAACAGCCAGTAGGTCCGGTCGGCGCGAAAGACCTCAAACATGCTGGAGTGGGTGAGCCACGCCGACCAGAGCGTCGCGCCGTCGGGACCGATCCGGTAGAACCCTCGCCGGTCGTCGGCAGTTGCCGCCGGGTCGGAGGCGCCGGCGGTGACGAGGTAGCTGCCGTCGGGCAGGAGGTCGACATCGCCCATGGTGCGGGCGTAGAAGCCCACGTCGTAGACCCAGGCCTCGGTCGCGGTCAGTCCCCGCTCGTCGACCAGGTAGTGGATGGCTCGGCTGTGGTAGGCATCGTCGTAACCATTGTCGAACACGGTGACGCCGCCATCGACGACGCTGGCACCGTGCTGCAGGTGGAACCAGTCGCCGCCCTGGAGGGCGTAGTCGCCGCCCGGCCCCATGCGTGACAGCAACTCGCCGGTGGCGTGGTCCACCATCGCCAACCAGCTTTGATTGCGCAACGAGATCATGATGCGGTCGGTATCAGGGTCGTAGTCGAGGGCGTTGGCGTGGGTCCAGTCGAGAAAGCCCGCCGTCTCGAAGTCCTCGGTGTACTCGCCCATCCGGTCGGTATCGAGATGGTCGTAGGCCGCCCAGGACCAGACCGTCTCGTTCTCGGGGCTGATCTCGACCACCACGTCGCCCCGGACGATCGACGTCTCGCCCGTCAGCTCGTCGGTCACCTCGTGGTCGTCGTAGGCGAGGGCAAGCACGTTGCCGCTGGGCATCAACAGGGCGTCGTGGTGGACGTCGGGCTTCGACACCGCCAGCCGGGTGCGGCCAAGCACGTCGAACGCTCGGAAACCCTCGGGGAGCAGCAGTCCGATCATCCCATCGTCTTGCGCGCGGACCTGCCGGTTCGTCTCGTCGACATCGTAGAGCTCGGGATCGTCGTAGTAGTAGACGACCTCGCCCTCGCCATCGATGCCGACGACGTAGGGCAACTGCGGGCTGCCGTACAGCGGCGACGGGGCGAAGAGGGTCACGCCCTCGTCGCTCTCGGAGGCCGTGCCGATTGCGAAGTCGGCGTCGAGCAGGGCGTCGGGGAGGGCTCCCGTGCTCCACCCCGTCCATTCGCTGGCGTGGTAGGCGCCGTCGCCGTCGCGAGCGAGGGCGCGTAGCTGGTAGGCGGTGTCGGCGCGAAGACCCACCACGGGGATGCTGTGCCTCCGGCCAGCGGCCGTGTAAGCCGTACGTCGCGACGTGCCGCTGGGGTCGACGACCTGGATCGCCACCTCGGCCTCGAAGTTCAACTCGACGCTGGACAGGGCCGCGAGCGTGAGCCCATCGACCTCGGCGAGGGACAACGACACGGCGAAGTCGCGACTTGGCTCGGCCGAGTCGACCGGTCTCTGCTGTACGTCGGCCTCGACGGGACAGGCAGCGATCAGAAAGAGCGAAGCCAACACGCCTCCCACTATGCCGCAGGCGCGCGCTCCCGGTGTGAAAAGCCCGTCCCGCCGCAATACGCTTGGCCGATGCCCAGCAACGAAGCTCAGATCGACGAGTCCGATCTCGATGGGCTCGCCCGCGCCTGCGCGCGTCGGTTCCCCACCGCCGAGTCGCAGCGCCCCTTCGCCCGCGCGGTCGGCCTCGACGCCGACCCCACCGAGATGGACGACGCGAGCGCCACCTGGGAACAGATGCTGCGCGCCGCGCAGGCCCGTGGCAGGCTCGTCGACCTGGCGCGAGCGCTCGCCCGAGCCGCCCCGGGCGACGAGAACCTCGTGGCCCTCGCCCGCGCACTCGGCGTGGCGGCGGCCCCGAGCACCCGCTCGCCCTCGCCGCTGGTGCTCGGGCTCCTGGGGATGGTGCTGGTCGTAGGCGCGGTGCTGGCGTGGGACCACGGCCAGGGGGAGGAGACCTCGGCGGCGACATCGACAACGACGCCGGCGTCGAGATCGACGGTGACATCGACCGCGCCGGCATCGACGGCGACATCGACCGAGACACCGGCCGAGGCGCCGGCCGAGGCGCCGACGTCGACGACAACATCGACCGCGCCGGGGACGGTGCCCGCGCAAGCGAAGGAGCCCGCACAGGCGAAGCAGCCCGCTCCCGCCGTTGCCACGCGGCCGGCGGGCCGCTCGGCCTGCTCCGGCTACTTCTACGCCGGGCGCTCGTCCCCGGGGGACGCGGGGGACACGATCACCCTAGGTCGCGACGCGCGGGTGCGCGCCGATTACCCGCGCGCGGCGAATGGGCACAACGCCGCCGCGCCAGAGCGGTGCGTGCTCACTCGCGGAACGGTCATCGCGCTCAGCCGCGCGCCGATCGATGCGTCGAACGGGCACTACTGGGTGCCCGTGGGCGACCCGTAGGGGCGCCGCGCGCCGGGATGAACGCACGTCCGGCGGGCGTCGTCGCTGGGCCCGCCAACACTGTGTGGTCACGACGCGGTCGCCGTCGCCGCGCGAGGTGCGCATCCCGCCTACGCGAGCAAGCCCTCGATGTACGCGTCGACCCGCGCGTAGCTCCACGGGTCGAGCGCCACCGCCGGCGCGGCCTGGCTGGGATCTAGCCCCCGCGCGCGGCACCGCTCCGCCACGTAGCGCCGGCGCCCGCGACCCACCGGGAAACGCAGGAGCACGGTGGCGCCCAGCTCCGGGGCGAGCTTCGGGTAGAGCAGGGTGACCGAGGTGTCGGCCGGGCCCTGGCACAGCACGGTGCGGCGGCCGGCGGCGGCACGCTCGACGAGCAGGCGCCCGAGCAGTTCGATCGCGCCATAGCGGCCATGCAGGCAGTCGACGGCGTCGAGCCAGAGCCCCTGGACTTCCACGGTTTCTTCGCACCAGCGACGGGTGCGCGCGGCCTTGTTCAGCGCCTGCCGCAGGCACTCCGCATCGCAACGCTTGAACGCGGTTCCACGCAGCAATCGCCCGGCAACCGTGCTCTTTCCTGCCTCGTGGGGGCCTAGTACGAACACCACGGGACGACTCTGCAAGATCCGTGGCAGCGGACGCTCCCCCAGCAGCTCTCGCGCGGTCTTCGCGAGCATCGCGGGCGAGAGGCACGCCTCCGCCCCCGCTGTGATGGTCGAGCCTGCCGTCAAGCACCTGTTCCCAGGAGTGAACTACACCGTGCGTAGCGCGGCGGCAAGCTCCTACTCGTCGATCGGCCGAACGTTTGCGCGAATGTAGGCGACAATGTCGGCCATGGGCGTGCCCGGCCCGAAAACCATGGCCACGCCGGCCGAGCGGAGCGCCGGGAGATCGGCCTCGGGGATGATGCCCCCGGCGAGCACGAGGGCATCACCGCGGCCCATCGCGCGAAGGCCGGCCACCACCTCGGGGAGCAGCCGATCGTGGGCCCCGGAGAGCACGGACAGGCCCACCACGTCGGCGTCTTCGTCGACCGCGGCGCGCACGATCTGCTCCGGGGTGCGGTGCAGGCCGGTGTAGATCACCTCCATCCCGGCGTCGCGCAAGCCGCGCGCCACCACCTTGGCCCCCCGGTCGTGGCCGTCGAGGCCCGGCTTGGCCACCAGCACGCGGATACGACGGTCCATCGGCTAGCCCAGGTAGTTGCGGGCAATGACCAGCCGCTGGATCTCGCTGGTGCCCTCGTAGAGTGTGGTGATGCGGGCGTCGCGGAAGAGGCGCTCCACCTCGTACTCCTTGCTGTAACCGTAGCCGCCGTGGATCTGCAGCGCCCGGTCGGCGCAGAAGTTCGCCGTCTCCGACGCAGCGAGCTTGGCCATCGAGCAATAGTGCGAGGCGCGCGCCTTGTCGGCGCCGTCCTTGTAGACCGCGGCGCGCCACGTGAGCAGCCGCGCCGCCTCGATGCGCGTGGCCATGTCGGCCACCATCCACTGGATGGCCTGGTTGGCGGCAATGGGCTTGCCGAAGGCCTCGCGCTGCTTGGCGTGCGCCACCGCGAGATCGAAGGCCCGCTGGGCGATGCCGAGGGCCTGGGCGGCGATACCGATGCGACCGCCGTCGAGCGTGGCCATCGCCACGGTGAAGCCCTTGCGCTCGGCGTTGAGCAGGTTTGCGCTCGGCACGAACAGGTTGTCGAACACCATCTCGCTGGTGGCCGACGAGGTGATGCCGAGCTTCTCCTCGGCCTTGCCCACGCCGTAGCCCTCCCAGTGCGACTCCAGGATGAAGGCGCAGACCCCGCGGTGCCGCTCGTCGGGGGCGAGGTTGCCGTAGGCCACGCACACCTTCGCCTTCGGCGCGTTGGTGATCCAGATCTTGTTGCCGGAAAGCCGGTAACCGCCCTCGACCGGCGTGGCCTTGGTGCGCTGGGCGCCCGCGTCGGAGCCAGCGTTGGGCTCGGTCAGCGCGTAGCAGCCCAGCTTCCGGCCGCTGGCGAGGTCGGGCAGGTACTTCTGCTTCTGCGCCTCGTTGCCGAAGGCGAGGATCGGCCAGCAGACCAGCGAGTTGTTGACGCTCATCGTGACGCCGACCGAGGCGTCGGCGTAGCAGATCTCCTCCAGCGCCACGACGTAGGCCAGGGTGGACATGCCGACGCCGCCGTACTGCTCGGGGACGAACATGCCCAGGAAGCCCATCTCGGCGAGCTGCTGGACAATCTCGGCCGGGAAGGCGTGGGCGTGGTCGCGCGCCTGGGCGCCGGGGAGCACCGACTCGCGGGCGAACTCGCGGGCCACGGACTGCACCTGCTGGACGTCTTCGGGGAGCTCGAACACCGTGGCCTCGGGGGGGAAGTCGGCTATCGCGGGCGCCCAGGGCCTTCCAGCTTGAGCGGCACGCCAGGCTCGC
>VGRE01000159.1 GCA_016875435.1 Deltaproteobacteria bacterium
GAGGCAGTCACTGTCGGTGCGCACATACGCCGAGGAGCTGAACCACGGCGTACGACCGGCGTTGACGATGGGCAGGCTGACGGT
The DNA here is from genome assembly GCA_016875435.1 of Deltaproteobacteria bacterium. Taxonomy (GTDB): domain Bacteria; phylum Myxococcota_A; class UBA796; order UBA796; family SXON01; genus SXON01. The sequence goes on from VGRE01000159.1 coordinate 85, forward strand.
CACCCACTCGCCCGCGTCGGCGATCCCGTTCCTGGTGCCCGGTCCGCCGCGATCATCGACCAGCACGGCCTCGTTGGGGAGCAGCCGCAGGTCGCCATCTGCCTGTGCGACCGATAGCGTCCGACGGAATCGCTCGTTGAGCCGCTCAGCCAGGACCGCCTGGTCGGCGCGGGCGGACTCGAGCACCTGCAGGCGCGCCTCCGCGATCCGCTCGGCGGTGGTCAGCGGACGGTCACCACGCGCCTCGGCGTCCCTGGTCCGCTCCGCCTCGAGCGCAGCGACACGCTCGGCCTCCGCCGCGTCGGTCGCCGCCTTTGCGTACGTGGACATGGGGTCGGTGTTGAGCCACAAAGCGAGTTGGTTGTGCGCCTCCTCCTGCTGCGTGATGTCGGCGAGGAGCTTGTACAGCTCGGTCCTGCGCTCCGCGCGCGGCATCGCGAGCGCCTTTTCCACCGGGCCCTCGATGCGCGCCTTCAGTTGCTTTGCGAAGCCCCCGCCGTCGAGCCCGATGCTGGCGGGCAGCCCGTTCTGGGCGGCGATCTCCTTCGTGCGCGTGAGCAACTCCGCCATGAATTTAGCGGTGATCTTGCTGGCGGATGGACTGGATTCGGCGCTCTGGACCTCCACCAGCGAGGCAAGTTCGCGCAGGCGCTGCACGTCGGCGGGCTCGGCGCTCGCGGACGCCGGGAGCGCGAGGAGGGCCAACGCGAGGACCCCCGCGGGGAAGGAATAGGGTAGAGGTCTACGAGACATGGGTCATCCTCCTTGGACCTCCTATAAGCGGCTGAGTGGTCCGGTGCCGCCAAACTCATTCTCACCGGCCCACCAGGGCTCCCTGCTGCCAGGGGGCGCCTGAACAGATCGCGGCGGGGGCAGCCAAGGTGATCCGGGGGTGGTGGACTCGGCGGTCGGCGTGCCCGGCCAGTGCGTCGAGCGAGTGGATCTGCACCCTGGCGCGGTGGTGCTCCGCTACCGCTGCGGCGGCAGCGGCACGAAAAATCAGGGCCATGATCCGTTCGGCCCGCCGTCGGTGGCAGGGGGGCGAAACCGGGGCTGGTGCGCGGTGGAGGGGGTGAGGAGGCCGAGGTGCAGGCGGCGCAGCTCGAACGTGTAAGCGATGCCTTCAGCTTCGACGCTCGCGTGGCTTGACGTGCGCTGGGGGCCTTTCTATATTGAAAGCAAGAGTCGAACCGCCTTGCCTGAACTGCGAACTGCCCTCGGCGCCGGTCCCCCTGCGGGGACGCTCCAGATCACGGTCTTCATCCCGAGCGTGGACCGCGACGGCGTCGGCATCGACCAGGCGTACTGGCGCGAGGAGACGTTGCGCTGCCTTGGCACGCTGTTCCGCGGCGCGACCGCCTTCCCTCCGGGACGCGGCGTCTGGCGAAACGACCCGGCCGGCGAGCTCGTGTTCGACGACACGGTGATGGTGACCGCCTACGTCGTCGCCGACGCGTTCACAGCGGCGGCCCTCGCGACGCTGCGAGCACACCTGCACAGGATGGGGCGCGAGGGTCGTCAGGGAGAGATCGGGGTGGTCATCGGCAGCGAGTACTACGGGATCACGGAGTTCGACGAAGGAGGAACCTCATGAGCAAGCAGGGTGCAGACAGGATCGCGGGGGCGCTTGGTGCCAGCCGACGCGTGACGCTCGCGCCTGGGGGCGGGCAGGGCCCGCTCGGACTTCTGCAGCTCCGCGCGGAGGTCGCAGATCGGCTTCGCTCGACAGGCGGGCGACCGACGGATCCGGACTGGACGGTGCGGCGGGTGGTGCCGTTCCGGCCCGCCGGCTGGGCCGAGCTAGAAGAGTTCGCGGCGCGCCTGACGGCGAGCGGTCGCTCGGTGAGCCCTGCGCAGCTCGCGGCCATCCTCATCGAGCGCGGACTCGCCGAGCTTGAGGATGGGGTCGCGCGTGAGGGCGACTCGGCCCTTCGGGATGTGGTCGGATAGCGCGGCCATGATCCGTTTGGTCGGCCTCCGCGCCGCTGCCACGACGCGGATGGTCAGTGTTCAACCAGTGTGATCGGTCACCACGATCCCTCAGGCCCGCCAAACCCCCCCACGTCGCTCCGCGACCCGTCGGTATCGGACACGCTGGGATCCCCCGCGTCGATCAGCGCCGAGCCGGCGGCGGGGCGGAAGTTGTCATTCGTCCAGTCCACGTCGTTGCTCGCCGAGATGAAGCCGGGCGCCCGGCTGAAGTTGCCGGTGCCGTCGCCGGCGCTCACGGCGCCGTCGTAGTCGGGAAAGTTGCCGTAGACATCGTTGTAGGCGAGGGTCCAGTCGGTGGTGGGGTCGTCGCCGTACACCCCCACGCCGAGGTTGCTGTACACCGCGTTGTTGTAGACCACCGGCGCGGTACTGTTCCACTGCGTGAGGCCGGCGCCCCAGTCGGTTTCCAGCACGTTGTTGAAGGCGATGACATTGTTGGCGATCGTCGTGTTCGGGTAGGTGTCATTGGGCTCGTAGACGACAATGCCGCCGCCGAGGGAGGAGGCGATGTTGTCGGCGATGATGTTGTTGGCGATCACCGTGGCGGTGGCGCCGCCGATCTGCACGTCGATGCCGCCGCCCTGGCCGTCACGCTCCCGGCCCTCGCCGTCCTCGTAGGCGCTGTCGTCGGCCTCGTTGCCGAGGATGTAGTTGTTGACGATCCAGGCGTCGGCGTAGGCGGTCCAGATCGCGCCGCCGTCGCCGGCGCTGTTGCCTTCCATGTAGTTTCCGCTCACGATGGGCGCACCGCCGCGAATGGCGATGGCGCCGCCGTCGCAGCCGCTCTCGGGGCCGCCGTGGCAGGCGTCGTTCCACGAGATGTCGTTGTCGATGATCGTCGGCGAGGCGTTGTAGCTGCGGATGCCGCCCCCCTGGCCGCCGCTGTCGATGCTGTTCTCGGTGATGATGTTGCCCTCGATGGTGGGCGCGCACTCCACCACGCGCACGCCGCCGCCGTAGGGGCCACCGCCGTTGGTGAGGGTGAAGCCGTAGATCCGGGCGTTGTCCTCGTCGAGATCGCCGTCGCCGTCTTCCTCGATGGCCACGCAGGAGTCCACGCCCCCGCCGTCGATGGTGGTGGCCTCGGGGCCCGACAGCGACTCCATGTTCACGCCGTGGCCCATCAGGTCGACGTTCTCGGCGTAGGTGCCGTAGTAGGCGCGCACCTCGTTGCAGGCGCTCCCGCCGGCGAGGTCGACGGCGGCCTGGAGAGTGCCGAGCGGATCGAGCACCCGGCCGTCGCCCGCCGCCCCTGGCTGCGCGTACACCGGGCAGTAGTCCTCGCAGTCGAGCAGGGCGTCGCCGTCGTCGTTGCCCTCGCCACCGTCGGCGGAGGTGCTGCCATTGCAGTCGTTGTCGCGACCGTCGCACAGCTCTGGAGCGCCGGGGTAGGTGGCGGGGTCGCCGTCGTCGCAGTCGTCGCCCCCCGACTCGAGGCTGTAGAAGCCGTCCCGGTCGGCATCGACGAGCTCGGAGGCGCTGTCGCCGGTCTCCTCGGGCGGGGCGCTGTCGCCGGTGTCGACCCAAACCGGCTCGCCGGTGTCGTCCTCCGCCACCAGCGGGTCCTTGGTGTCCTCGCTGAAGTTGCGGTTGCAGGCGAGCAAGAGCAGAGCCGGGAGCACCGTGCGCATGGGGGGAGTCCTCAGTGGGGCGCCTTCTACACGAGGCCCACGCGATGTCAACCACTTTCGTCGCAGGTGGCGCCCGTTACGGCTTGCCGGCGCGGACTGCGCTACCGTAGGTGCGCCGAGGACCGTGCATGCGCATCACGATCGTCAACCCGCCGCTGGATTCCGTGCTCGCCAACGGGAGCGTGAGCCCCGTCACCGCCTACCTGTTCTACAACTCGGCGCCGCTGGGCATCCTCTACGTGGCGGCGATGCTGGAAAAACACGGGCACACCGTGTTTGCCATCGACGCGGCAGCGGAGAAGCTCGACGTCGCCGGCACGGTGCGGCGCATCGAGGGCACCCGCCCCGACGTGATCGGCATCGGCAGCACCACCGTGGTGTTCGAGACCGCCAAGGCGCTCGCCAGCGCGCTCAAGGGCGCCATGCCCGACACCCCCATCGTGCTGGGCGGCTACCACGTCACGCTCTTGCCCAACGAGGCCATGGCCCACGAGGCCTTCGACGTGGGGGTGATCCACGAGGGCGAGTTCACCATGGTGGAACTCGCCGAGGTGTACGCCGGGCGCCGCGCGCTCGACGACGTGCAGGGCGTGGTGTACCGCCGCCCCGACGGCGCCATGCACTTCACCCCGGCGCGGCCGCGCTTCAAGGAGCTCGACCAGCTCCCCTTCCCGGCGCGTCACCTGCTGCCGCACGACCTCTACAAGCCCATCCCCATCGACGAGCACGCCTCGCCGAAGTTCGCGATGATCACCAGCCGCGGCTGCCCCCACGCCTGCGCCTTCTGCCAGAAGTCGAAGTCGGGCTACCGCAGCCACAGCCCCGAGTACATCGCCGACGAGGTGGAGTACCTGGTGCGCGACTTCGGCGCGAAAGACATCGCCTTCGTCGACTCGCTCTTCTGCGCCAGCAAGAAGCGGGTGATGGGGGTCATGGAGGAGTTCAAGCGCCGCGACATCGCCAGCAAGGTGAGCTGGACCTGCTCCTCGCGCGTGGAAGTGGTCGACCGCGAGTTGCTGCAGAACATGAAGGACGCCGGCTGCTGGCGCACGCGCTTTGGCATCGAGTCGGGCTCCGACAAGGTGCTCGACTTCATCAGCAAGGGCATCACCAAGGAGAAGATCCGCGCGGCGGTGACGGCCGCGCACGAGGTGGGCCTGCGCCCGAAGGCCTTCTTCATCGTGGGCCACATGCCCGACACGAGGGAGACCATCGAGGAGACCATCGAGTTTGCCAAGACCCTGCCGCTGCACGACGTGACCGTGCAGATCAACACGCTCCTGCCGAAGACGCCGCAGATGGAGATCTGGGAGCGCGAGGGCACCAAGTGGGGACGGCTGGTGACGGAGTCGACCGACGAGAAGAGCTTCTGGGAGCCCACCTTCGTGCCCTGGGGCCTCGAACCCGACGACATCATCGAGTTCCACCGCCGTTTCTACCGCGAGTTCTACTTCCGCCCCATCACGCTGGCGCGGCACCTCGAGACGATCAAGAGCTGGCGCGACGTGTACAAGTACGCGAGCGCGTCGAGCCTGTTCAGCTTCCTGTTCTACAACCAGGAGAAGCTGTCGCTGTCGACGATCAAGAGCGCCTTCGGCGTGGCGAGCACGGGCGACGAGGCGGCGGCCTAGCGAGGCCGCACGCCCGCCCGGCTACTCGGCCGCGTAGACCGAGATCAGCCGCTGGTTCTTGCGGTCCTCGAACTTCACCTTGCCGTCCTGCAGGGCGAAGAGGGTCCAGTCCTTGCCGATGCCCACGTTCTTGCCGGCGTGGAACTGGGTGCCGAGCTGGCGCACGAGGATGGAGCCGGTGGTGACGGCCTGGCCGTCGCCCACCTTGACGCCGCGGTACTGCGGGTTGCTGTCGCGACCGTTGCGGGAGCTGCCTTGACCTTTCTTGTGTGCCATTTCAGACCTCGATCGCGTTGATCTTGAGGACGGTCAGCTTCGCACGCCCGTTCTTCTGCTTGCGACGGCGCTGGCGGTGGATGTAACGGATGTACTCCGTCTTCTCGCCCTGCTCGTGCGCGACGACGGTGGCCGTCACCTTCGCGCCCGCGACCCTGGGGGTACCGACCTGGGGCTTCTCGCCGCCCACCATCAACACGTCGGACAGCTCGACCGAGGCGCCCACGCTGGCGGAGAGACGGTCGACGACCACCTCGGCGCCTTGCGCGACCCGGTACTGCTTGCCGCCGGTCATCACGACTGCGTACATTCGACCTAATCCTGAGAGCGGCGGCTGCTATCGAGTGCCCGGCCGGGCGTCAAGGCTCGCCGAAGGAGCGCGCGAAGAGGGCGTCGATCGCCGCGCGACCGGGGCCTGAGAGCTGGCGCGTGCCCGTCCCGCAGATGGCGGCGGCGTCGATCACCGGCTCGGCCGCGAACCACTCGTCGCCCGCCCACCGGAACCACTGCTCCTTGTCCTGGTCGAACACCCACAGGCGCTTGTTCCACATGCGCGCCAGCTCCACCGACCAGCCGGTGCCGCCGGTGACGGTGCCGTCTTCCTGGATCGTCCCCACCACGTACACTACTTGCGCGTTGCGCACCTGGTGCCACAGGCTCTGGAGCACGCGCCGGATCGAGGCGCTCTCGCTGTAGCCGCGCCGTAGTCGTCGCGACACGTAGGCGAGCGACACGTCGCCCTCGGCCAGCTCGCGCGCGGTGAGCGGGTGCGCGCCGCGCTTGCGCGCCTGGGCGTGCCCGTCGAAGGTGAAGTTCACCTCGCGCACGCCGTGGTGCTCCGCGGCCTCGCCGAAGGCAGCCTCGGCGCCGGCCGCGCCGCCCGAGTAGAGGGTGCAGCCGGCGGCCTCGGGGCGCCCGGTGGCGTCGGGCTCGACCGGGGCGCCCGCGAAGGCCCCGGCGCCGAGGCGCACCGGCGCGTGGTCGGAGCCGGCCAGCGCGCGGATCGCGAGCTGCCCGCCGTCGCTGTAGAGCTCGAGCACCACGTCGGCGGGCACCTGGTCGCCCTCTTCCTCGCGCGAGAACGCGGTCCACACCGCCACGTTTCGCTGCGCCGCGAGCTCGCGCAGCGCGCTGCTCGCCGGCGGTGCCATCCCGTCGATCACCAGCATCCGGGGGCGGGCGTCGATCATGTCGTGCAGGACATCGAGCACCTCGCCGAGTCGCGACACGTCGAGGGCCCGGCCGCGAGTGGCGTGGATCACGCGGAGGCGCTCCACAGCCAGCGCCGCCTCGGCGCGCTCCAGCGGCTTGAGGTGGCCGTAGATCCCGCTCATCATCGAGTCGTAGGCGTCGCGCACGGCCGCGGTCGGCTCGCGCACCGCCACGTGGAGCACGGGCTGGCCGTTGACGAGGCGGTCGAGCGCGAGGTGGATCAGGAGCTGGGTCTTCCCCAGCCCGGGTCGCGACACGATGGCGCCGAGCTGCCCGGGGCGGAGGCCGCCGGGCAGGAAAGCCTGCAGCGCCCGGAGCGCCGCCTGGTTGTGCTCGGGCCCCGGGTGCGCCAACTACTTGTCCTTCTTCTCCTGCTGGTACTTCTTCACGAGCTCGTCCGTGATGTTGTTCGGCGCCACCGAGTAGCGCGCGAACTCCATGGTGAACTCGGCCTTGCCCTGCGTCGCGGAGCGCAGGGTGGTGGAGTAGCCGAACATCTCGGCCAGCGGCACCTCAGCATCGATCTGCGAGAAGCCATCGACCTCCTGGCTGCCGATGATGATGCCGCGGCGCTGCATGAGCGTGCCCACCATGGCGCCGTGGAACTCGGCGGGGCCCTCGAGGCCCACCTTCATGATCGGCTCGAGCACCACCGGCTTGGCCTTGGCGTAGGCCTCGCGGAAGCCGCCGATGGCGGCGAGCTGGAAGGCGATGTCGCTCGAGTCGACGGCGTGGAACTGGCCGTCGTTGATGCCCACCTTCATGCCCACGATGTTGGCGCCGATGAGCTCGCCCTTCTCGAGGCACTTGCGGAAGCCCTTGTCGCAGCTCGGGATGAACTCGCGGGGGATCGAGCCGCCGACGATGTCGTCGACGAACTCGTAGGTGCCCTCCATCGGCTCCATCCAGCCGGCCACGCGGCCGTACTGGCCCGAGCCGCCGGTCTGCTTCTTGTGGGTGTAGTTGAAGTCGGCCCGCTGGCTGATCGTCTCGCGGTAGGCCACGCGCGGCGGCGAGGTGAGCACCTCGCAGGCGTACTCGCGCTTCATGCGCTCGACGTACACGTCGAGGTGGAGCTCGCCCATGCCGGAGATGATGGTGTCGCCGGTCTCCGGGTCGCTCGACACGCGGAAGGTGGGGTCTTCCTTGCTGAAGCGGCGGAGCGCCTTCGACATGTTCGCCTGGCCGGCGTTGGTCTTGGGCTTGACGGTGAGGTCGATGACCGCAGCGGGCACGTGCATCGACGACATCGCGACGTTGAGCGAGCCGTCGTGGAAGGTGTCGCCCGAGTAGCAGTCGACGCCGAAGATGGCGATGATGTCGCCAGCGCTGGAGTCCTCGATGTCTTCCATCTCGTTGCTGTGCATGCGCACGAGGCGGCCGACCTTGAGCTTCTGGCCGTTGCGGGCGTTGACGATGGTGTCGCCCTTGCGGACGGTGCCCTGGTACACGCGCAGGTAGGTGAGCTGGCCATAGCGACCATCTTCAAGCTTGAACGCGAGCATGAGCAGAGGACCGGTGGGATCGGAGGGGATGACGAGCTTCTCCTCGTTCTTGCCGAGGTCGACCGCCTCGTTCTTCACGTCGGGGGGCGCCGGGAGGTACTTCACCACGCCGTTGAGCAGTACCTGCACGCCGCGGTTCTTGTAGGCGCTGCCGCAGAACACGGGGACGAGCTTGAGCGAGTTGACGCCGGCGCGGATCGCCTCGTTGATCGTGTCTTCCTGGACACGCTCCTCGAGGATCTCCTCCATCAGCCGGTCGGAGTACATCGACACCTTGTCGAGCAAGAGGTCGCGGTAATCCTGGACGTGCGCGGCCATGTCGGCGGGGATCGGCTCGGCGCGCAGGTTCTCGCCGTTGTCGCCATCGAAGTAGTAGGCCTTCATCTTGACGAGATCGATGATCCCGTTGTGCTTCTCCTCGAGGCCGATGGGCAGGGTGACCATCACCGCGTTGTGGCCGAGCTTCTCGCGGAGCTGCTCGGTGACGCGGTAGGGGTTGGCGCCCTGGCGGTCGCACTTGTTGACGAAGGCGAGGCGCGGGACGTTGTAGCGGCGCATCTGGCGGTCGACGGTGAGCGACTGCGACTGCACCCCGGCCACGGCGCAGAGCACGAGCACGGCGCCATCGAGAACGCGCAGCGCGCGCTCCACCTCGATGGTGAAGTCGACGTGCCCCGGGGTGTCGATGATGTTGACGTGGTGCAGCTTCCCGTTGGGATCCTCGGTGTCCTTCCAGGAGCAGTGGGTGGCGGCCGACTGGATGGTGATGCCGCGCTCGCGCTCGAGGTCCATCGAGTCCATCGTGGCGCCGACGCCGTCCTTGCCCTTCACCTCGTGGATCGCGTGGATGCGGCCGGTGTAGAAGAGGATGCGCTCGGTCAGCGTGGTCTTGCCCGAGTCGATGTGGGCGCTGATGCCGATGTTGCGAATCAAGTTGAGGTCGGTGATCACGGCTACTCCAAGACGAGTGCGCGAGAGTTTCGCGGTTGGGCCGACGGGCTGCTGCCCAGCGTGGTGGGCGACGGGGCGCGTGCGGGCGCCGCGGGCTATCGGGGTGCTGCTCTGGGTGCAACACTTGACCCCGCAAGAGGGCCATGATAGGCTCAGGGTCGCGTTTATGGCCCATCCCCCGTTTTTTCCGAGGCTAAAATGAAACTCCGACTCCTCTCCTCCGTGGCCGTGGTGGGCTTCTTTGCACTTGCCTGCACCGGCGGCGAGACCACCACCACCACCACCACCACCGAGGCTCCCCCGGCGCCCACGGCGCCCACGACGCCCACGACGCCCACGACGCCCACGACGCCCACGACGCCGGCCGCCACGACCACCACCACGGGCGACGTGGGCGTGGCCTCCTGCGACCAGTACATCAAGGAGATGACCGCCTGCCTCGCCAACATGGACGCCGCCACCAAGGCCGCGCTCG
>VGRE01000160.1 GCA_016875435.1 Deltaproteobacteria bacterium
GCATCTACGCGGCGAACACGGTGGGCGCCCTGCTCGGGGCCTTCCTCGCGGGCTTCGTGCTGTTGCCGCAGTTGCAGGTGCGCGGCACCGTGATCTTATGCATCGCGGTGAACCTCGCTGCCATGGTCGCCGCCGTCCTGTCGCGACCGCAGAGCCACCGTCACCCGGTGCAGAGCGGCGCGGCCGGCCTGCTGGCAGCGGGCCTCGCCCTTGCCGTGTCCAGGCTCGCGCCCCCGTGGGAACCGATGCTGATGACCACCGGCGTGTACAAGTACGTCGACAACCTCACCGAACCGACCCAGGCCGAGATCGAGCGCGACATGATCGAGCGCTACGACATGCTGTACTACGCCGAGGGCCTGTCCACGGTGGTGACGGTGGCAAAGAACAAGAAGACGGGCAACGTCTGGCTCGCCAACAACGGGAAGATCGACGCGTCGAGCACCACCGACATGCCGACGCAAATCCTCGTCACCCACCTGCCCTTCGCCTTCACCGGCCAGCGCGCGGACAAGGCCATCGTCATCGGCCTCGCCAGCGGCATCACCCTCGGCGCCGCCACGCTCCACCGGGAGCTGGAGGCCATCGACGTGGTGGAGATCGAGCCCCGCATCCGGGAGGCGACCGAGTTCTTCCGCCCCTGGAACCACGACGCCCTCGACGACCCGCGGGTGAATCTGATCGCCAACGATGGCCGCAACCAGCTCCTGCTCACCCCGCCGGGCAGCTACGACGTGATCGTCTGCGAGCCGTCCAACCCCTGGCTCACCGGCGTGTCGAACCTCTTCACCCGCGAGTTCTTCGAGATGGGCAAGGCCCGCCTCGCCGAGGGCGGGGTGTGGGCACAGTGGGTGCAGATGTACGGCATGGACAACCGCGACCTGCGGGCGGTGATGAAGACCTTCGCCACCGTGTTCCCCTACGTGCACGTGTTCGCCACCATCGAGGACGCCGACCTCGTGATGGTGGGCAGCGACAGCCCGCTGCCGCTCAGCGCCGAGGCCCTCGAGGCGCTGCGCGACAAGGACCCGGTGCTCACCCGCGACATGGACGCCATCGAGCTGAACGACCGCTGGCTCTTGCTGTCCACCTGGCTCTTCGACCGCGACACGTTGCTGGAGTTCGCGGGGGAGGTGCCCCTGAACACCGACGACAACTTGCTCGTCGAGTTCAGCGCGCCCCGCAACCTCCACAAGGAAACCAGCACCACGAACTTTCGCGACCTGCGACGCTTCCCCCGCATCCCCAGCGAGGCGCTGCACACCGTCGACGACCACGTGGCCCTCGCCCGCGCCTACGAGAAGCGCGAGCAACTTCCCCGCGCGCTCATCACCCTCGCGGCCGCCGAAAAGCTGGACCCGTCGCGAGAAGACGTGCGCGACCTGCGCGCCGCCTACGAGGCGATGTTGCTCGGCCAGTAGGCGCCCCCAGTGGGGATCGCAGGGGTCTTCGCTGATGGCGGTGGCGTGGCCGCTCGGCTCGGCGCGGTCGCACGGGGGTCACCGGCTCGGCGCAGGCGGCGAGCAGGAGCACCATGCGATCGAGAGAGCGCGCTAGACTGCCCGCCCCACGGGTGGATCCAATGCTGCTTGTCGCCCTACTCGCCTGCCCCGACGACGACCCCAAGGGCGCCGCCACCGGCGGCGGCGGCCCCGTCGATGCCGACGCCGATGGGTACCTCAGCGACGTCGACTGCGACGACGCCGACGCCGACGTGTTCCCCGGCGCGGTCGAGGTCCGGTACAACGGCAAGGACGACGACTGCGACCCGGCCACCTGCTACGCCGGCAACTTCGCCGCCGAGCCCACGATGCTCACGCTCCCAGAGGCCTACGGCGATGGTGGCAGCCTACCCTTCGCCAGCGTGAGCAGCTACGCCTCTTGCGACGGCAACACCCCGGCGCACACCATTCTCGACATGAGCGGCGACGGTGCCCTCGACCTCGTGGTCACCTTCGTCTGCGGCGACGACGAGGCCACCGGCGACACCCGCTGGCTGGTCCACCCGGCCACCGCAGACGGCTTCGCCGAGAGCGCCTCGGACTACGGGCTGCCGGGCGACTACGGCGCCGAGGGGGCCGCGCCCTTCGCCAACATCGTCAGCGGCGCGGTGTGCGGCGACGGGATCCCCGCCCACGACCTCACCGACCTCGATGGCGACCTGCTCGCCGACCTCGTGATCACCGAGGACTGCGATGACGAGGCCGTGGGCGCCACCGAGTGGCGCGTACACGCGGCCAGAGCCGCGGGCTTTGCCGAGGCGCCGGCGAGCTTCGCGCTCCCCGGTGGCTACGGCGAAGCCGGCTACCCGGCCTTCACCGCCACCAGCGAGGAGCCCAACTGCGCGGTGAACATCCCCGGCTACGCGCTGGCCGACATCAACGGTGACAGGTTGCCCGACCTCGTCGTCACCGAGACCTGCACCGAGACCGCGACCGGCGACACCCAGTGGCTGGTGTACCTGGGCAACGGCAGCGGCTTGGAGACCGCCGCCATCCAGTGGTCACTCCCCGCCGCCTACGGCGAGGAGGGCCAGGCCCCCTTCACGGTCAGGATGGGCCCCACCTCCTGCGGCGAGGGCATCCCCGGGCACATGTTTATGGACATGGACGGCGACGACCTGCGCGACCTCGTCATCACCGAGACCTGCGACGGCGACCTGACGGTCGGCGACACGCGCTGGCTCGTCCACCGGAACACCGGCACCGGCTTCGCCAGCGACGGGCTCAGCTACGCGCTCCCGGCCGCGTACGGCGCCGAGGGCACGACGCCCTTTTCCGCCGGGGTCGACCTCGTGGCCTGCGGCGACGGCACGCCGGGCCACTCGGTCGAGGACATCGACGGCGACGGCATCACCGACCTGATCCTGATGGACGTGTGCGACGACCTCGGCAGCGGCGCCGAGTACTGGTACGCGCACCTCGGCGACGGCAGCACCGGCTTCGCCGAGGAGGCCTACAGCTTCGCGCTCCCGGCCGTGTACGCCACCGGCGGCTTGCGCTCCTTCGCCAGCCCCTCCTCGAACCTCGACTGCAACGCCACCAGGATCCCGTGGAGCCTCTTCGACTGGGACAAGGACGGCGATCTCGACCTACTCGTCACCGGCGCCTGCATCGGCAGCGGGGCCATCGAGGTGGGCGACACCACCTGGCTCCTGCACACCGGCGACTGCGTCGAGTAGCAGCGCCCCGGGCGGGTAGTCCACGCTCACGAGGTACAGGCCACAGGGAAGCGCCGTCTTACCCGCGGCCCGCGGGTCGCGACCGGCGAGGACCTCGGCCACGTTCGACGGCGGGCGCTTGCCCGTCCCCACCTCGATGAGCGTACCCACCATCCGGCGCACCTGGTAGCGCAAGAAGCCGTTGCCGTGGAACTCCAGGAAGTGCTCGTCGGCCTCCTGCCGGTGAAGCGCCCAGTCGACGGTGCGAACCGGCGACTTAGCGGTGCACCCGGCGCCCCGGAAGGCGGAGTAGTCGTGCGTACCGACGAGGGTGGCCATGCCTGCTTCGACGGCACCCCAGTCGCAGGCCACCCGGAGTTGCAAGGCATAACGGTGGTGGAAGGGACTGCGGTCGCGACGGTGCAGCACGCGGTAGCGGTAGGTCTTGCCCACGGCCGACAGGCGCGCGTGGAAGCCAGTGGGCGCGAGCGCGGCGGCGATCACGCTCACCTCGGGCGGCAACAGCGTGTTCAGCCCGAGGCGGACGTGCTCGGGATCACGGTGCTTATCGGCTGTGAAGCTCACCACCTGCCCAAGCGCGTGTACCCCGGCGTCGGTACGACCGCTCGCGTGGGTGATCACGCGGGGCACGCCGAAGAGCGTCCCCAGCGCCGCCTCCAGCGCGGCCTGGACGCTGGGGTCGCGAGGCTGCCGTTGCCAGCCGGAGAAGGCGCTGCCGTCGTACTCGATGACGAGACGCCAGGTGGCGGGCATGCTCAGTAGTCGAACTTGAGGCCGAAAGTCAGGTCGCTCGAAGTGAAGTCGATGATCTCGTCCTTGTCGCCGAGCGCGTAGCTCCGGCGATACTCGGCCACGAGGTAGGTGTCGTTCACGCTGGCAATGGTCTCGAGGTGGCTCGCGGAGCCCTGGTCGAGTGGGTCGAGCAGCAAGTAGAGCCCGGCGGCCCAGTGGTAGCCAAAGGTGCCCGCCGTCACGCTGTCGCCGCCGCCCTCGTCGTACTTGGCCTCCCAGCGCTCGTTCCAGAGCCAGAGATCGACGCCCGCGCGGGCGAAGGGCACCACGGGCTGCTCCTTCCAGAAGTCGCCGCGCAGGGTGGCGTCGAATGAGAGGGGGATGACGGTGAGCGCGTCGGCGTCGGCGCTCGAGAGCCCGTCGATGCTCACCAGCGTGCCCTCGTCGGCCCAGAGGCCGAAGCCGATGTCGAGCTCGGCGTAGTTGCTGGCCCAGCCGATATCGCCCCGCAGCAGCCGGTTGTTCTCGCCACCGAAGGCGTCGGCGAGGAGCGCGTCTTCCTGCGTGAGGAAGGGGCCGTAGCGCAGCTCGAGGTCGAACCGGCGGCTGGTCAGATCGTCCTCGTGAGGCTTGGCCTCGGCCGCGGCCGGCAAGACGAGGAGCGCGAGAGCGGCGGCCGCCGGTCGACGGCGCCACACCGCGAGGACCGCCGCGACCACGCCCAGCCAACCGGCGTTGAGCAACGGCAGCCCACACCAACCCGCGAGGCCGCGGACCTCGGAGACGGCGTAGGTTTCCGAGGGGGTGACGGGAACGACCTTGGACATGGGCCCCTCCTGGGGCGTGCCGGTGCTGGCGTCGATCGCGCGCACGGCAACGTAGTAGGTAGTGTCGTTGGTGAGCGGGTCGAGGCTACACACCACCGCGTTGGTGTACTCGTCGGCGGTGTCTTCCAGTGGCATCGTGCGCGTGGCGAGCCAGGCGTCGGGACCCTCGTAGGCTGGGCCGCCGACGGGGTAGTCGCGGGCCGCGAATTCGACCGTCGTGAGGTAGACGATGTACGAGGTGGCCTCGCCCTCGTCGACGCCGGGGAAGGTGACGGTGATGCGCTGGTCGCCCGGGATGACATTGTCGCTGCCAAGGACCACGCGGTCGGGCGCGGCGTCGCGAACGACGAATGTAGCGTCGCGACCGGATGGAGCCTCGGACGGCGGGTCGACGCTCACCTCGAGCCGGTAGACGACGTTGTCGGACTCGCCCTCGCGCTCCTCGGGCAGGGTGAAGCTGAACTCGACGGTCTCGCCCGCGTTCATCTCGCCCCCGGCCACCTCGTCGCCGCCGCCGCCGTTGGCATCCATCAGGGAGGCGGTCCAGGCACCCTCCGTGTCGGACGTGAACTCGGCCGCCAGTTCCTCGCCCGGCGCACCGGAGTCTGCGGAAAGCGACAGGATCTCCACCCAGGGGCGATCGGACAGCACGCGCACGCCGTCGTCGCCGCCCGCGAACAAGTGGCCCTCGGCGCCGGTCATGTCGGTCACCCCGGCGAGGTCGACCCGGGCCACCTCCTCGCCGAGCTGGACGCCGTCGATCACCGAGAACAGGTGCACCCCGTCGCTCGCGGCGCCGGCGAGGTAGCCGCCGGTGTTACTACCCGTGACTTGCGACACGGCGCCGATGTCGGCGCTGGCCCAGTAGATCTCGAGCTCGGAGGCGTCGCCGATCACATAGGCGAAGCTGCCGTTGTCGGCCGCGCCATCGGCCATCCAGATCGCGTCGGCGCTGTCGACCCACATGTCGACGAGGTCGTCGCCCCCCGCGTAGGTGGACGAGGTGTCGACGTACGAGGCCGCGTTGACCTGAGACAGGTACCCGTCGGGATGCAGGACGTACAGGTAGCTCGCGGTGGTGACTGGGTCGGAGGCGCTGTCTCCGCTGTCCCCACTCGCGGTGGAGCTGACCCGCGCCCCGACAGACACGAATCCGCCGTAGTTGAGCGATGCGCTCTCGCTGTCGAGGGTGCCCGTGCTCACGCCGTAGCCGATGACCGAGGGGTAGCCGCTGGAGTCGGCCACGATGAAGAGCTTCTCGCTGTCGATCGCGAGGTCGAGCACGCCGTCGGCGGCGTTGACGGTGCGCTGGTGAACCACGCCGCCGTCGATGCTGAGCGCGTAGATCTCCACGGCATCGTCGGCGGTCGCCACCGCGAGGTAGGTGCTGCCGGGGGCGCCGCCGAGCGCGATCGCCCCAGCGGCGCTGCCGCCGCCCTCGAGATCCACCGCCCACTCGCTCCAGGTGGTGGTGTCGAGCGCCACGACCTGGCCGTCGGCCGTGGTCCACGCGATCCACCCGCCCTCGGGCGACGACACCACCCGCTCTACCGGCGAGGAGGTACCGAAAGCAGCCACCTCGTGGTCGGGGATGGCCCACGCGGAGCCGACGAGCAGGGAGACGACGAGCAGCGAGAACATCAGGCCTCCAGCGAGGAGAGCAGGCCGGCCTCGAGCACGGCCTCGGCCACGGCGATGGGCACGGCCGCACCCGCGCCGGCCAGGTTGTCGCCCGCGATCCAGAAGTGGACACCCTCGTTGGCAGGATCGTCGCGCAAGCCCGTCCAGTACACCGGCGTGCGCCCCATCACCTTGCGCGGCCGCACCAGCGTGGACCGTGCCGCCGACGCGAGGCCGGGCGAGCCCCGGAGCAGTTCCTCGGCGGCCGAGGCGTCGACCGTGCCCCGGGCGTAGAGGGCGGCGGTGATGCCCGCGAAGATCGGCTGGGTGACCACCTGGACGCCGAGGCGCCCCGGGTCGACGCCGAGGATCTCCGCCACCTCGGCGGCGGCGAGGCCCTCGCGCTCGCTCCACTCCCCGGCAGGCGTGTCTTCCGGCAGCGTGTCGAAGGCAAGCCCCTCGGCGAAGATGCGCCGGGGAGGGTCCTTCAGGTTGAATGACGCCACCACCTGCTCGGAGAGCTCGGCGCTCGCGGCCCGCCCGTGCGCGGTGGCGGGGAGGTTGACGAGGCCGGTGACCCGGGCCACCCCGGCACGGAACAGCGGGGCGAGCGCGGTGGCCAGCAGCCAGCCGGCGGCGGAGGGGGAACGCGCGGCGCCGGCGGCGGCGAGGTCGGCCGGGTTGGGCGGGCGGACAGCGGGCAGCACGAGCGGGGCGTCGACGACGCCAGCCGTGGAGTTGCCCACGTCGATCACGAAGGTGCCACGTGCCACGAGCTCGGGGACCACCTGGCGGGCAATGCCGGGGGACAAGGCGCAGAAGGCGAGGCGAGGCCGCAGGTCGTGAACATCAGCGAGCTGCCGGACCGGGAGCGTGCGCTCCCCCATCGCGACCGACTCCACGCGCGCGGCGCGGGAGGCGAGCGCGAGAACTTCACACTCGGCGAAGGTCGAATCGCCGAGTTGCGACAAGATCGCCTCGCCCACCGACCCGGTAGCGCCGAGGACTGCGATGCGGAGGCCCGTCATGGCGCCCCACGCCTATCCAATCCGAGCGATCTCCGCTTACAAGCCCCTGTGCGCGTCGAGGATCGCCTGCATGCGCTCCTTTCCCTTCAACTTATTACGCTTCAACTCTGAGATTTCCTTGCGTTCCAACGGCGAGGGATTGCGGATCGAGTCCAGCCGGGCGAGGTCCTTCTCCATGGTCTTGTGTCGCGACCAAAGATAGCGCAGCTCATCATGTTGCGAAGCCAGAGACTGGATTAGCTCAACCTCGTGACGCTCCATTCGACCTCCGGGTGAGTGCGGGCGTCTATGATTGTACCAGAGTTCCACCCGGGAGCGCTCGCGGCTTCGCGTCGGGCTCGCGCACGTAGAATGGCCGCACCGTGGCGGGATCGACAGCAGGCAGGCCGAGCAGGGCCCCCGCGTGCTCCAGCGCGCTCTCGCCTGCGCCCGGCGCGACGAGCGCGTCGCGGTCGAGCACGAGGGACCGGTACACCTCGGCCCCCTCCCCGGTGGCGAGGGTGTGCCGGGGAAACTCGAGCGAGGCCGGGTCGACGTCGCGGGCCTCGTCGAGCGGCACGGGCATCCCGCCGCTCACATCGAAACGTTGTGCGTACACGCGTCCTTTCTTGGCATCGAGCAGCGAGAGTACGCTCGAAAAACCGCGCCACGGCATCGCGCGCACGAGCAGCGAGCTCACCGGGATGAGGCCGCAGCCCCGAGCCTCTGCGAGCCCGAGCGCGTGCGCGAGGCCCACGCGCAGGCCGGTGAAGGCGCCCGGGCCAACGACAGCGGCGATGGCGAGGTCGCCGGGGCCGAGCACGCGCACCGCCTCGGCCAGGGCCGGGCTCAACGCGCCATCGGCGCCGGCGACGATGCGCTTCGACCAGTGGAAGAACAGGCGACCGTCCGCGTCGAAAGCGGCCACGCCGATACAGGGCGAGGCGGTGTCGATGACGATTCCGGCCGGCATCGCCGCTCAGGACTCGGTGATCCAGCGGTGGATGTCGAACACCAGGACGAACATCAGCAGCGTGAGCAGGAACACCACGCCCACCTGCTGCAGGCGCTCGCGCAGCCGCACCGGCAGCGGCCGCCCCCGGACCAGCTCGGCCGCGTACATCACGATCTGCCCGCCGTCGAGCACCGGTACGGGCAGGAGGTTGAGCACGCCGAGGCTGATGCTCAGCTGTCCCATGAGGCGCGCGTAGTCGAACACGCCTCGCTCGGCGGCGGCCATGGCTTGGCGAAAAATCTCTGGCGGGCCGCCGAGGCTCTTCTGCACCGACGCACCCCCGGTGACGAGCAGCCCCACCTGCTTCACCACGAAGCTCCCGAGCAGGTAGGTCTCGTTGGCACCCCGCAGGAAGGCCTGCGGCAAGGGGTATTCCCGTGGCACCTCGGGCGCCGCGATCCAGGCTCCCCCGCCGCCGATGCCGAGCATGGGGCGGATGCGATAACGGCCAAGGTCGTCGGTGACCTCTTGCACATCGGGCGTGGCGACGATCGTCGTCACCGTGCCGTCGCGACGCAACACGAGCTCGACCGGCCGGGCGGCCTGCGCCTCGCCCTCGCCCTCCTTCGAATCGGCCACGGCACGCACCACGTCGGTCCACGCATACACGTCGCGACCGGCCACGCGGAGGAGGCGGTCGCCCACCCGCACGCCGGCCTTCTCGGCGGCGGCGTCGTCCGCGAAGGAGGCCACCGAGAGGGTGGCGCTGGCGAGGCCGTAGCGCCGGTAGGTGTCGTCGTCGACCACCGCCGGGCTCGGCGCCCAGCCCGGTTCGGCCGCGACCTCGACCTCGACCGTTTCCTCGCCGCGGCTCGCCCTCACCCGGACCTTCTCGGCGCGAGACAGCGCGCGCTCCACCTCGAAGAAACTTCGCACTGCGGCGCCGTCGATCTGGGTGATCTGGTCGCCGGTGCGCAGGCCCGCCCGCGCCGCGGGGCTCGCAGGGTCGTCGACCACCAGCGTGGTGTCGGGCGCGTCGTTGTCGAAGCCGTAGTCCCATGGGCTGAGCGGGAGATCGACATCGGCGGCGCCAAGCGTCATCGGCAGGCGCGCTTCCTCTCGCTCCACCACGATCTGCACAGGATCGGCCTCGTCGTCGGCGAAGGCGTCGATGACGTCGACCCAGGTGAGCACCGGCTGGCCGTTGACCTCCACGATGCGATCGCCCGGCCGCAACCCCGCGTTCCACGCCGCGGCCTCCCTTTCCACGCGACCAACATCGGCGATCGGCTGCGGCTCCCCGGCGAACATGAGCGCAGTGAAGACCACGACCGGCAAC
>VGRE01000161.1 GCA_016875435.1 Deltaproteobacteria bacterium
CCCATGGCCTGCCGCGCCTCCACGCGCTCGCGCACGGCGAGCGCCCAGTCGGCCGGGGCCGCCGCGCCGCCGCGCACCGCCTCGACCATCGCGCGGGCCTCGGTCACGACCAGAGGGTGGGGCAGGCCGGGCAGCTGGGCGGCAAGCTTGCCGATGGCGGGTAGCCGTCGGCGGGGGTCGTGAGGCATTTTTCAAAGCTAACGCCGCCGCGATACCCCTCCCGGCCGTGATCGTCCTGCTCTACGCGCTCGCGACCGTGGCCTGCGGCGCCCTCGCCGTGCGGGCGCCGCTGGCCGATCGCGACGACCCGGTGCGCCGGGCCTACGCGCTGCTCGCGGGCTGCGTGGCGCTCACCTGGTTTGGGTGGACGCTGTACCTGATCCCCGGCCTGGGCGTCGGCAAGCTCATCAACGGCGCGGCCGCCACGCTCCTGCCGTACGCGCTCCTCAACTTCGTCCACCGTTTCTTCGCGCTCGCCCACGATCCGCGCGATGCGAGGCTGGCGCAGTTGCTGGGCTTGGCCCCGGTGGTCGCGCTGGCCTACGTGGCCGCCGAGCTCCTGGTCCCCTGGCGCTGGGGACAGGCGGGGCCGAGCGACTTGCTGCTGGGCCTGTGGGTCTTCGGGGGGCTCGCCGTGTCGCTGCGACGGCTCTGGGCCCTGCACCAGGTGAGCCACCATCGGGTGGAGCGCGCCCGCATCCGGTACCTGCTCGCGCTCGCGAGCAGCGCCATCGTGTCGTCGGCGTCGGAGGCCCTGGTCCGGGGCGCGGGCGACCCAGCAGCCGACAACCCGAGCTTCTTCATGCGCGAGGGCTCGGTGCAGGGCGCCATCCCGCCGCTCGGCGCCCTGCTCACCACCACCTTCCTCTACTTCCTGTTCCAGGTGATCTCGGCCTACCGTCTGCTCGACCTCGCCGAGATCTTCTCGCGCGTGGGCGCGGTCGCCATAGCCGCCGCGATGCTCGTCGTCGTCGACTCGCTGTCGGCCGTGTCGCTGCTCGGGCCCTACCCCACGCACGCCCTCTTCCAGGCCTTCGTGGCGAGCATGCTCTTCCTCCTGGCCTGGGACCCCTTGCGCGCGCACCTCGAGCGCTGGCTCGGCGCCTTTTTCAATCCGCGCGGACAGGTGCTCGACGAGGCGCTGCGCGGCGTGGAGGCCAGCCTCGGCCGTGCCATCTCCGTCCCTGGCCTCGCCGCCACGCTGATCGACCCGCTGGTCGCGACCGGCCGCGCCCCCAGCGCGGGCCTCTACCTCTGGGACGATGAGCGCCGCGTGTACCGGCTCGTCCACGAGCGCGGCGGCGTCGAGCACCCCGCGATCCTGGCCGTGGGACGGCAGCCGTTCGTGGATGGTTTCGTCGAGGGCGAGCCGGTCTACCACCGCGTCGATCAGGAGCGCGTGGCACGTCGCGACACGAAAAGAGCGGACCTCATCGCCACTCGGCTCCGCGCCATGGCCGACATGAACGCGAGCCTGGCGGTGCCCTTCAAGTCCGGCGACCTCGTCCTCGGCTGGCTTGCGCTCGCCGATGAGCCCGATAGCGACGGCTTCTCCGACGAGGAGCTCGCCAGGCTCGCCCGGCTTGGCGCGCGGGTGGCGGTGGTGCTGGAGAACATCCAGAGCTTCGATCGCCTCAAGGAAGACCACCGCCTCAGCGCGCTCGGCACCATGGCCGCCGGCCTCGCCCACGAGATCCGAAATCCCCTGGCCGGGATCAAGGGCGCGGCGCAGTACCTTGAGTGCACGCGGAGCGGCGCCGACGCGGAGATGGTGCGGGTGATCGTCGACGAGACGGACCGCCTCAACCGCATCGTGTCGCAGTTCCTCGACTACGCGCGCGATCTTCGCGTCAATGCCGAGCCCCTCGGCGCGGCGGCGCTCTTCGCGGCGACCACGCGGGCGCTGCACGCGCAGGGCCTTCCTCCGGGGGTGCAGGTCGAGGCGCAGGTGGACGACAACGCGCCCGAGGTCCACGCCGACGAGCCCAAGATCCGGCAAGTGTTGCTCAACCTCGCCCAGAACGCGGTGCAGGCGGTGGGCGCCTCGGGGACGGTACGCTTCCGGGCCCGGCGGGGCGCGCTCGTGGGTCCCCGCACCCGCGGCGCGGCCTGCCTCGAGATCGAGGTGGAAGACACCGGCGTGGGCATCGAGCCCGGAGATATCGACAAGTTGTTCGTTCCCTTCTTCACCCGCCGTCGCGACGGCACCGGGCTCGGGCTGGCCATCAGCCAGCGCATCGTGCACGCCCACCACGGCGAGATCGACGTGCGCAGCCGCCCTGGGGAGGGCACCTGCTTTACGCTCCGCCTCCCGCTGGCGGCTGGTTGAAATTCGGCAGCTCGCCGAGATCGACGGCGAGGCTCCCCGTGGCCGCAACGAAGGCGCTCACCGAGGCGCCGCGCTCGGCGGCCTGGGCGGCGAGCGCAGCGCGGCTGGCCTCGACCACGCACACCAGCGGCTGCGCGAGGGCGTGGGCGGGCCGGCCCTCGGCGACTAGCCGCGCCACCAGCTCGGGACTGAGCGAGGGGAGATCGCACGGCGCGAAAAGCACCAGCCCGCGTGACTGGCGCAGGGCGTGGGCCACGCCCCAGAGCGGGTGCCTAGGCCCGTCGGGCTCGACCAACTCGGGAAGCCCTAGGCCGCGTGCATGTCGCGACACTAGCGACACCGGAACGCCGCTGGAAGCTAGCGCGCTGGCCACGCGCAAGGCCATGGGGACGCCGTCGACGGGAAAGAGCGCCTTGTCCGATCCGAAGCGGGAGGAGAGGCCCCCGGCGAGCACGTAGGCGGCCGTCAGCAACAGCCAGCCTCGCCCTCGCCGCCCGCGCCATGGCCCCACCGGTAGCCAGCCCCGGCCGCGGCCTCGAAGCTCCAGTCGAACACCTGCACCGGCACGTGACCCTCCACGACGGCACTGTGGGCGTCGAGCAAGGCGAATCCGTGAGCCTCGGCCATCGACCGTACGTTGCCGCTGCCCTGGTGGCCTCCCACTGGCGTAGCCACGAGATGGTCGTGCTGTCGCGACAGGGACACGCGGAGGAACTCTACCCGCCCCGTGGCGCGCTTGACAGGTCGCGACAAGTGCGCATCGACCACCGGGAGGAATGGGCTTGGGTCGCCCATCATCGCGCGCAGGACGGGCCTAACGAACTGGTAGAAGTTCACCATGCATGACACCGGGTTGCCCGGGAGACCGAAGCAGGGCTTGCCGCCCACGCGGCCGTAAGCGAGTGGCTTCCCTGGTTTCATCGCCACCTTCCAGAAGTCCATGCCCGACCCGATCGCCCCCTTCACGTGGTCGAAGTCGCCCACGCTCACCCCGCCGGTCGACACGACGAGGTCGCCCACGCCCGCGGCGTCGGCAAAGGCCTCGCCGATCGCCGCCGGGTCGTCGCGCACCGTCCCGAGGTCGACGGGCAGGCCCCCGGCGGCGCGCACCTGCGCCGAGATGGCGTGGGTGTTTGACGAGTGGATCTGCCCGGGTCCGAGCGAAAATCCGGGCTCCACCACCTCGTCACCGGTGGAGAGGATCGCCACCCGCGGGCGCGCCGCCACGCGCACGCTTGGGCACCCGAGCGTGGCGATCAGCCCAATCGCCCCGGGGCCTAGGACCGTCCCTGGCCTCAACACCACCTCGCCCTCGCGGACATCGGCGCCGGCCGGACGGAGGTGCTGCCCGGCGTTCGCGCTCGCCGCGACGACAACCCGTTCGCCCTCGGCCCGCGTGTCCTCCACCATCACCACCGCGTCGGCCCCCTCGGGCACGGGTGCGCCGGTCATGATGCGGCTGGCCTGGCCGGGACCCACGATGCGTCGGCCCACGCGGCCGGCGGCAATGGTCTCGAGGACCGCCAGGGTGCCAGGCACGTCGGCGGCGCGCAGCGCGTAGCCGTCCATCGCCGAGTTCGCGAAGCGCGGCACCGGGGCGGCGGCCCGCACCTCCTCGCGCAGCACGCGCCCGAGGGCCTGGGCGAGGAACACCCGCTCGGTGGCGCCGGGCGGCACATGCGCCATCACCCGCGCGACCGCGTCCTCCACAGAGAGCATCTCCGCCTCCTACTGCTTGATCTTGAGCTTCTGTCCTGGGTAGATCGTGGAGCCCTTGAGCCCGTTCCACGACTGGAGCTCGGAGACCGTGCAGTCGTAGCGCTCGGCGATCTTGCCAAGCGTGTCGCCGGATTTCACGGAGTAGGTGACGGTCTTGCCGCTCGAGCTCGAGGCGGACGAGGCCTTCGACGCGGTGCTCCCGCTGCTGGGCGTGCTCTCGGTGACGGTGGTGGTGCCCACCTTCAGCTTCTGCCCGGCGTAGATGGTATCGCCCTTGAGGCCGTTGAGCGCCTTCAGATCGCGCACGCCGAGCTCGTACTTTCTGGCGATGCCCGAGAGGGTCTCGCCGCTGCGGACCGTGTGCGACCGGGACACGGTCTTGGACTCGGCCTTGGGCTCGGTCTTGGCCTTGGTCCCGGTCTCGCCCGGCTGCATCTGGGCCACCGAGGCCAGCGTGACTTCCTCGGTGCCCTTGCGAGGAACGAGGATTTCCTGGCCCACGACGATTTTCGACTTCGTCTTGAGATGGTTGATCGCGGTGAGTTCTTCGGTGCTGACCGAGTACTTCTTGGCGATGCTGCCGAGGCTCTCCCCGCGCTTGACCACGTGCCGCGCGAAGGTGACGCGCTCCTCGGGCGGCACCTTCGCGAAGTTCTCGGCGAAGAGTTCCGTGGTGCCGACCGGCAGGCGGATCTTGTGCGCCGTGGGCTCCGGCGGTAGCGCCCAGCGACGGATCCACGGGTTGTGCTCCAGCAGGGCCTCCTCGGTGATGCCGGCGCACTTGGCGATCACCTCGATCCCGGTTGCACCGGGGACCTCGACCTCCTCGTAGGCCCAGGGCTCCTGATAGGGCACGCCCACGAAGCCGTAGCGCTCGGGGTGCTTGCCGATGATCGCGGCGGCGATGAGCTTCGGGACGTAGTTCTCGGTCTCTTCGTGGAGCGTGTTCGCCTCCACGATTTTCCAGAAGTTGGTGGTGCCATGGCGCTGGGTGGCCCTCATCACCCGGCCCTCGCCGCCGTTGTAGCCGGCCCAGGACAACCACCAGTCGCCCTCGAACAGGCGGTTGAGGTAGGCGAGGTATTCGAGCGCGGCCCGGGTGGCCTCGACGGGGTCGCGGCGCTCGTCGGCCCACCAGTCAACCCGGAGGCCGTACTGGCGCGCGGTGGCGGGCATGAACTGCCAGAGGCCGGCGGCGCTGGCGTAGCTGGTGGCGGAGGTGGTGAAGCCGCTCTCGATCATCGACAGGTACACGAGATCGCGAGGCATGCCGCGCGAATCGATCTCGGCATGCATCAGCGGCATCCACTTCGTGGAGCGCATCAGGTAGCGGGTGTAGTACTTCCGCCCCTTGCCGAGGAAGTACACCATCCACTTCTTCACCATGTCGTTGACGACGATGGGAATGTCGAACTCAGCGGGGTTGACCCTGTCGAGGTGGAGCGGGTCGAGGTCGGTGGCGTCCAGCGGGTCGAGGTAGTACTCGACAGGCGCCTCGGCGCCCACGAAGCCCACGTAGTCGAGCTCCGCGAGGCGCTCCTCTACCAACTCGCGCGTGGACTCGGTGAGCGTGGGCGGAGCGGCCTCGCCGTCTTCGAGCGGCGACCACGACTCGCTACCGCCGCGCTCCCCGGCGGGCTCGGAAGCGGCCGCGTCCGACGCGGCGGCGTCGGGGTGCAGCACGTCGTTGGGCGACAGCAGGGGACCGCCCGCGTGCGCGGACGGCGCTGCGAGCACGCCCCCGAGCAAGGGACCGAGCAGCAGGACCACCTGGAGGGGCCCCGGGAGGAGGGAGGGCCGACGGGGAAGTGAGGACATGGCGGAGGGAGGGACAGGATAACCCGACGCGTGCTGGTCCTGGCCACTTCGCGCGAAGATCTGCGAGCCCGCTGGTGGACCCTCGTGGCCACGGGCGACGCGCCCGTCGCGACCGTGACCGACTGGAGCGGCCTCGTGGCCGCCCTCGCGGGCGCGCGCGCGCGCGTGGTTCTGCTCGATCCCCAGCTTCCCGGCCTGGAAGCCGAGTTGATCCTCCCCCTTGCCGCCTCCCTCGCCCATCGGCCCCTCGTGCGCGTGATCGATGGAACGCTCCGGG
This sequence comes from Deltaproteobacteria bacterium, assembly GCA_016875435.1. Lineage (GTDB taxonomy): Bacteria > Myxococcota_A > UBA796 > UBA796 > SXON01 > SXON01. The sequence goes on from VGRE01000161.1 coordinate 6,144, forward strand.
GCGCGGCGACCATCCCTCCGCGCCACTCGGCGGTGGCTCCGTTGTTGCGACGACTGCGGCAGGCCGGTGACGACGACTGGCGGGCGCGCCTGCGCTGGTGCGGCCTCGGTGAACTCGCGCTGCCCGAGGTGACGGCCGCCGCCGCGCACGAGCGTCCCGTGGTGATCGTGGGAGAGCGGGGGACGGGCAAGGAGTTCGTCGCGCGAGCCATCCACGCCCTGTCGCGACCGAAGGCGCCGTTCCTCGTGCTCGGCCCGGAGGCGAGCATCCCCGCCGACGCGGTGGGAACGGTCTACGTCGAGAACGCGCACCTCGCCCAGGGGCTCGCCGACCGGCCGCTGGGGCGCTACCGCCTCGCCTGCGGTGCGCGCGCCGATCTCGCCCCCGGCACGCTTCCTGGGGCCGTGGTCCTTCGCCTCTTGCCCCTCCGGGAGCGCCCGCAGCACCTGGTGCCGCTGGTCCACCACTACCTCGCGTCCCACGCCCGGCGCGCTGGCACCAGCCGCCGGCGATTCGACCGCTCGCTTATGGCGCTGCTCGCCGCGTGGTCGTGGCCGGGTAACGAGCGCGAGCTCGAGCATTTCGTGGGCGACCTGATCGAGTCGATGCCGGGCCCGCTGCTGCGAGGTCGAGACCTGCCCGGGGGGCTCCGCGCCCGGCTCGACCCCTCGGCCGGCGTGGCGGGCCTCGGGCTGGAGGGCTTCGAGGAGGTGGTGGCGGCCCGGCTGGCACCGGTGGTGGAGCGCTGGCACGAGGGCCGGGGCACCGACCTGCACGCGCTGGTGACGGGGGCCTGCGAGCGCGCGCTCATCCGCCTCGCGCTCGCGCGCACCCATGGAAACCGCAAGGCGACGGCGCGGTTGCTCGGGATGGCCCGCAACACCCTGCAATCCGACCTGCGCCGGCTGGGCGTCAGCGCAGCGCCCGGATCGCTGCCCGAGGATCCCGAGAGCGCCATATAGCGCCGATCACCGCCCACCCCTGGGCGCCGCTCCTCCGCACCTCGTCGATGTTGTCGAGCCCGATCCCGCCGATCGCCACCACGGGGCAAGGCGCACGCGCCACCGCATCGCGGAGCAACTCGACGCCGCGCGGGGGCCAAGGCGTGACCTTGCTCGCCGTGCCGAACACCGGGCCGAAGCCGATGTAGAGCGCCCCGCTGGCCGCGGCGACCTGGGCGAGGGTGTGCGTGCTGCGCCCGTGCGGGCCGAGGGCCGCGCCGTCCCCGTCGCCGAGGTGGGCCAGCAGCCCGAGCTCGAGCGCGAGCACGGCGTCGTCGTTGATAATCAGCTCCGGCCCGAGGTCGCGACACGCGATGGCCAGCGCGCGCCGCTGCTCGCGGGCCCAGGCCTTGCAGCGAAGCTGGATGGGCGACACCCCCTCCTCCGCGAGCAGGCGGGCCTGCGCCAGGGGGTTGCCGAGCGACGGGTCGGCGATGCCGTAGAGGCCGCGGATCCTCATGCAAGGAGCGCCTGGAGGAGGCGTTCGGCCTTGAGGTCCGTCTCGAGCAGCTCGCGCTCGGGTTCGCTGCCCAGCACGATGCCTGCGCCCACGTGGACGTGGGCCTCGCCTCCTGCGAACTGGATGGTCCGGATCGCCACGTTGAGCTCGCATCCGCCGGGCCCGATCCAGCCCACGCCCCCGGAGTACACGCCGCGCGGCACCGGTTCGAGCGCGCGGATGATCTCCATGGCCCGCACCTTCGGCGCCCCGGTAACGCTGCCCGGCGGGAAGAGCGCGCTGATGGCGTCGATCGTGTCGCGACCCTCATCAAGTTCGGCGTGCACGCGCTGCATGGCGTGCCACAGGTGGCCCACCCGTCCCACCCGCCGCGGGCCGGCTCGCACCGTGCCGGGGGCGGCCACTCGGCCGAGGTCGGCCCGCACGAGGTCGACGATCATCGTGAGCTCAGCGCGCTCCTTGGGGCTCTCCAGCAGCGCGGCGCGGGCGGCGCCGGCCGGAGCGGTGCCCTTGATGGGCACGCTCAGCAGCTTCCGCCCCCGCTGGCGCAGCAGCAACTCGGGCGAGTTGCTCACCACCGCGCCGACCGGGGTCTCCACGAGGATGGCGCGCCGCGCGGGGTTCAGCGCCCGCAGCCGCAGCCAGGCGTCGAGGGGGTCGCCCGGCGTGGCGACGACGAGGCGGCGTGACAGGTTCACCTGGTAGGCGTCGCCGCGCCGCAGGTGATCGAGCACGGCGCGCACGCCGCCGGTGAAGGTGCGGGGGCTGGGACGTTCGACGAGACGACCGCCGGGCGCCCGCGGCCCGTTGGAGGGAGACGACGCGACCGGCGCGTTGCCGGCTACACGGCGACCAAGCCGGTCGAAGCGCGCCCAGCAGCTGATCGTGCCCCACCACGCCTGGGGGAGAGACGGCGCCGACACCGGGGACGGCATCTGCTCGAACCACGCCCCGGCCTCGTAGCCGAGCCACCCCACGGCGCCGCGCGCGAAGGGCGAGCGACCCTCCGCTGCACCAAACGAGGTGCCATGCGACCACTCGACGCGGGTTTTGCACGCGCTCGCTCGCATTGCGCCAACCACGCTCCCCTCGTGCCCAAAGTCAGCCCAGAACGAGGGTGACTCCCGGCGGAGGAGGCGGTAGAGTGCGGCCGGAGTCACGGGATACTAGGTGGAAGGCTTGCCCCACTGGGGGCCGTCCCTATAATCCCCGCGGGCCCGGATCCCTCGTGAAGCTGCTCATCGTCGACGAAGACCAGCATTTCTGCGGGATCCTCGTGACCGTTCTGGAGAACGAGGGTCACGACGTGGTCGCGGTGCCCTACACTCGCGGCGCCCTGAGCGTGGTCGGCGCGGTGCTTCCCGACGTGGTGCTGGTCAGTGCCGAAGTGTCCTGCCCCGGCGGTGGCGTCCAGTTCTTGAATGACTTGCGGCGCCAGCCCGGCGGCGAGTCGGCCATCACCATCCTGATGACCAACTACGCCGATGAGGCGGTGCGTCGCGCCTGCGAGGAATCCCGCACCGGGCACGTGCTCGTGCGGCCGTTCTCGGTACTCGATCTCGCGTCGCTGGTGCGCAGCCTCGACCTGCCCGCCTCCGCCGAGCCGGGTGCGAGCCCAGCACGCGGCACCATCGACCTGCACAACCTCTCGCAGTGCGTGCGCCTGTGGGCCAGCGCGGCGAGCGGCACCCTGTCGGTGGGGCGCGGCGAACGAATCCAGCGCGTTCTCGTCACCGGTGGCGGGCTCGT
>VGRE01000162.1 GCA_016875435.1 Deltaproteobacteria bacterium
GGCCCGCGTCGATAGCGGCCCCGGCGCGGTCCTGGGGGGCCCCATGGCCGCGCTCGGGCTGGCGCTCGACATCGCGCGGCGCCGGGAGCAGGCCGCGCTCTACAGCGCCGCGATCTGCGAGATCGACGCGGTGCTCGGATGAGGCCCGCCCGCGCCCTGGTCCGCCTCGGGCACGTCGTCGGCGCCTGCGACGACGCGGACCTAGACCGCGACCTCCCGGGCTGGGAGAGCGAGGACGGGGACGCCCTCGTGGTGCTCCTCGCCCCGGAGCACGTCACCGCCGGGCCCTCCGCAAGGACCATCGGCGGCGACACCTCGGCGTCCTGGGCGACCCGCGCTGAGGTGGCCGACCTCGCCTACACGCAGGCCGACCGGCGGGGCGCCCGGCCCGGTCACTGCCGAGTGAGCCCCGCCATCGAGGCCGCGTTGCAGTGGCTAGACGAGCACGTCACCGGCGAGGACTGGGACCGCCTCGTGGGCGACCAGTCGCGCCAGGAGTTCGCCCAGCTCGTCGTCGAGCGCGGCGAGGACATCGCGGAGGAGTGGGCGAGCTACGCCAGGTGGGCCGGGGGGCTGTCGTGAGCCCCGCCCTCGTCGAGGCGCGCGACCAGTTGCAGCGGCTGCTCGACCGCGAGCGCGAGCGGATGGCCGCCTTCCGGTTCGACCTGGCCTCTGAGGCGGGCGACGACCGGCAGGCGGCGAGCGCCGCCCTCGGGCTGGCCCTCGACATCGCCCGCTGCAACCAGCAGGTGAGGCTCTACTGCGCCGCCATCGCCGAGCTTGAATGGGCCGGGGGGTTGCCGTGAGCCCCGCCTATGCCCGGGAGTTAGCCCGGCTCCCCCCCTCCCCCTCCGCGGCCGACGTGCGGGGCTGGGTGCGCTCCGGCGGCGAGCCCTGGCGGGTCCGCCTGCGCCAGCAGCTTGCCCGCCGCATGGACCTCCCCGGGGCGGCCAGTCTCGCCGTCCAGAAGGACCGGCGAGGCCTGCTGGAGCACGTCTCCGAGAGCGATGCGGCCTCGATGATCGAGGCCCACCCGCTGGACACCTGGCAGCGCGCGGCGGCTGAACTAGCCTACTCGTGCTGCATCGACGCTACGCAGGTCGCCGCCCTGACGGCCGCTGACTTCGACATCGAGGCCAGGACCGTCCGCGTGGGCGAGCACCTGCGTCCCCTCGGTCGCTGCGCCCGCGAGGCGGTGTCGGCCTACCTCGGGGCGACCGGCAACGACGGCTTCCCGGTCGCGGCCACGATCCAGCGGCAGGTGAAGGCGCGCTTGCTGCGCCAGTCCGCCGCCGTCCACATGGTACTCCGTGGGGCCGACCCGGTGACCGTGGGCGCGCTCCTGGGGTACGAGTCCCCCGGGAGCGCCCACCGCGCCCTCGGCCCCTTCGAGGCCCTGCGCCGGGCCCGGCTCGAGGTGGCGCGATGATCGCCCTGCTCAACTACCCGCCCACCTGGACGGTCTTGATCGCCCTCGCGGTGGTCGCCGCGGTCACCCTCGCCCCCGGCAAGGCCGGGAGCCAGTGACGGGGCGACCGGTCGCCTCCCTTCCGCTCACCTGACAGGAGTCCCATGTATTCCGACAGCCAGAAACGAGGCCTCAAGCCTGCCTGGACCCGCGCAGACGGGGCGAGAGGCACCACCCGCCTGCTCAACCTCCGCGTGACCGAGGAGGAGCTGGCCGCCATCAAGGCGGTGGCCCTCCCCGGGGAGTCGATGTCCGACACCCTGCGACGCGCGCTCAGGAGCCTCGGGTGCTGACCTTCCACGTCGAGCGGGCGGGGCATGCCCATCCCCGCCCGTGGGCCGTCGTCGCCGTCCAGGAGGGCTCGTTTCCCGTCGTCGCGGTGGTCGTGGCGACCTTCGACCGCGTGACCGACGCGATGGCCGAGGCCGCGAGGCGCGAGAGAGCCGAGAGCCGGTGACGGGGCGGCCGGTCAGTCCGCGCGCGGCGTCGTGACCACCCGCTGCTCCGCCTCCGCCGAGAAACCCTCCCTCTCCGCCGCGAGCAACAGCCTCGACCGGGCCCACTCCGCCACGGTCAGCTTCGCCTGCGAGGCCGCGAGCTCGATCGCGAGGTACTGCGACCGGGCCAGGTAGGCGTTCAGCCGGTAGTCACGCCCCTTCATCTTCCACCGGGGACGCCTCGACCACCTGCCGCCGGGCCTCCGAGAGCTGCCGGATCTCCGCCAGCAGGTCCGGCAGCGTGCCCGTCACCTGTACCACCGCGCCCTGGTGGGTGTGCTCGACCTTCTGCGTGGCCGCGCGGGGGATGCCGCAGCGGTCCATCAGGTCGCGCGCGACCTCGACCTTCAGCGACTCGTCCACGCCGTCTCGCTGGATCAGGTCGCCCATGTAGTCGAGCGCCGTGGCCGCGAGCAGCAGCCGCTTCTCGTTCATCGCCGCCAGCACCTCGCGCTTGCTCTGCTCGAGCGCCGCCGCGACCGGGCCCACCTGCGTCTCGTTTAGGACGTGGCGGCGGGAGACACCGAGCTTGAGCGCGACCTGCTTGCAGGTCTGCCCGTCCAGCAGCTCCTCAAGGATGCGCCACTGGAGCGCGGTGAGCTTGTGGCCGTAGGCGTCGGTCACTTCCTCGACGACTTCCTGCACGACGGTGGCCTTGGATCGGCACTCGTCAAGCGACTTCGCGCGTGCGCGTGGGCGTCCCCCTGTAGCCGCGTTCATACACGATTCATAGACCGCGACACGAAACGTGTCAAGCCCCTTCGTCGTCGCGTCGTGTCGTCCCGCGCAGACTCGTTTGTTTTTGCACATCCGCAAGCGATTCATGCAGGTACAAGCGCACGTCTTTGATAGCCCGTCGCAAGGCGTCCCGATGTGGCGCAGAAAGTGTTTGTTGCACATCCGCACTTCCGCAATCAGCCTGCCATCGACATCCTAGAGGCGACCGTCGCAAGGCGTCCCGATGTGGTTCTTTACACATCCGCAAGACCTGTTACCGGCGTTCTCCCGGACCTTTCTGACTCTGGAAAGTGTTTGTCGTCGCAACAGGCGACTCACCCTCAGCCCATGCGTGCGCACGCGCGCACCCGGTGTTTGGCCGGAGTACGTTTCACATCCGCCACATCCGCGGCTTTCGTCGCTAGCCGAGGATTGACCTGCGTTCTCGTCTTGCGGATGTCGAGGCGCCCACATCCGCGGCACATCCGCGGCTGTAGCCTGCGCTACACCACTATTTTCGTTTCTAGCGTCTTTACGAGCTAGTCGCCGTGCCACGCCGCGCGCCGGTGGTACGGGGCTGGTGGATCTCGCGGTGCTGGGACCGCGGATTCCTCGGCGACGGCGAGGCTCCACGTCGTCGCGTTGGCGTGCGGGTCGTCGTGTCGCTCCAGTCGCAGGCCGTGGAAGATGCGGCCTCGCTGCCGTCCCAGGGCGCGGCCGATGCGGATCACCTTGGCCCGGTCGCCGGTGGCGGTGGCCAGGAGGGCGTTCAGCATCTCGTGGTCGTCTGCCAGTTTCGCGAGGGCACCGGCGCTGACGCGGGCGGTGCCGTGGGCGTGCCACCACTCCACCACCATCTGCCGCCACTCGACCTGGGCCGGGTCGGCCATGTCGTACATCTCGCGCGCGTTGGCGAGGAAGCCGCGTTGACCGGCGTGTTCCAGGATGCCGCCCATCGTGGCGCTCCATGCCTCGTAGCTGCCCAGCGAGGCCGCGCCGGGGCGGGCGCCCGCGTCGATCCACGACTGCACCATGCAGAGCGCCGCCGACACCAGCTCGGCCCGGTGGGACAGGGTCCAGGGGCGGATGCCCTGCCGCCGGGGGACGTACTCCCACGGCCGCTCGGTGCCCCGGTCCAGCCTGCAACGGACGGTGCGGCGCGCGAGGTCGGTGGACAGGTCCGCGTTGTTCCCGGTCGCCAGCCACGCGCAGTCAACCGGCACGCTCGCGTTGCGGGACGAGGCCAGCACCCGGTCCTCCCACCTGGAGCACGTCAGCGCGATGCAGAGCGAGGGGCTGTCCACCCGCCCGTCCAGGTTGTCGAAGTAGATCGCCTGCGGCCTCGCCACCAGCGAGGCGGTGAGCTTCTTCCGCACCTCGTCGTCCTCGTCGGCCAGCGGGGCGCCGTCGGGGAAGCGGCCCATCGACGGGGCCAGCAGCAACTCCGCCAGCAGGCTCTTGCCGGTCCCGCGCTCGCTGGCCTCGACCAGGTGCAGCGGCGTCGGCCCGTCGATCATCCGCCGCGCGAAGGGGAGCAGGAACAGGGCCAGCGCGTGGGCGCGGTCCACGTCGGCCGCGAACGGGAACTCGCCCAGCCACTCCTCGAGCACTACCTGCCGGGCGAGGTGGGCGTCCTCCTGGGAGCGCGGCACCTCGCCGACGTGGAAGCCGCTCGGCGGGTCGTAGTAGAGGCCAGAGCGCGCGTCGTGGCCGCGCGTGGCCACCAGCCGCCGGTCACGGTCGAACACCGGGCAGCGGACCAGCGCGTCGAGCACGGGCAGCGACGGGTGCGGGTTCGCGTGGAGGTCGGCGACGACGAAGCGCGGCGGGTCCACCGGCACCGAGGCGACTTCCTCGCCCCGGCGCACGCGCGCCACGTAGGCGGCGGCGCGCAGGGCAACGCCGCCGGTGTCGGCGATGGACGCGGGCGCGATGACGGCCGGGTCGCCCGGCTTCTCGCGGCGGACCAGCGCGAGGTTGCCGCCGTGGACGAACAGCGCGGCCGGGACGTTGGCCGCGAGGATGGCAGACCACGACTCGACCACCACCAGCAGCCGGTCCCTGTTGGCCACGATCTTGGGCCGCTCGCGGCTGGTGGTCGCCTCGCCGCCGTCGCCATCGCCGCCGCCGACCCCCGGTGGCATGTCGCCGTCGCCGGGCAGTGGCGGCTGGTCGTCGCCGTCGTCCCGGGGCGGCGGCCTGCGAGAGCTGGACGGTGGCGGTGACGCCCGCCGGTCGGCGAGGTCCGCCACCCGTGGCGACATGGCGCCCCTGGCGAGCCCGTCTCGCACGGTTCGCACCACCTCGCGCTGCGGCTTCCCGGCCGCGATGCCTGCCGCGACGAGGGCTTCCTCGCAGGCCTCGGCGGACAGGCCTGCCGCGCGCCCTGCCACGAGCGAGCCCATGCCCAGCGCGGCGTGCAGGATCGCGTCGTGCCTGTCGCCCTGGGCGCTCTCCGCGATGCGGCGGCAGGCACCGGCCAGTGCTGCCGCGCCGTAGCGCGTGCCGGTGGCGTCGCGGGACCGCGGGATCTCGCGCGGCGCTCGAGCGGGTTCCGGGCGGGGCGGCGCCACCACGTCGAGCAGCCACGCCGGGGCCTCGGCGATGGAACCGCGGCTGGCCAGCGCGTAGGCCTTGCCGCCCACCGACGACGGCTCCGCGACGACGTAGCCGCCGTTGCCGCGCACGTCCAGGCTGGTCGGGCGGCCATCCGGCGTCTTGATCTTGGCCCGGTTGCCGATCGCGCGGTCGGCCGGGAGCCGGAAGTACCTGTGCTCGCCGCCGCCGGGCGTTCGCACGCACAGGGTCGGCGGCAGGGGCCCGTGCATGGACTCCAGCAGCGCCACCATCTCCAGCCCGGACACGCCGCCGGGCGGCTGCTTGGCGTCGATGTCGAGCACCCACCACCGGATACCGGCGCGCAGGCCGATGTTCGCGGCTGGCTCGCCGTCGTCGCCCCACCACGCGCGGATCGTGGCCTCGCTGGTGGTCGCGTCGTACAGGCCATGCCCGAGCAGGCCGCACTCGCCCTTGCACGCGGTGCCGGGCGGGTGGGCCGACTTCACCAGCGGGCGCTTCTCGCCGGGGAGCAGGGGAAAGACCGGCCACCCGTGGGCGGCGTAGCGCAGCGCGCGGTCGAGCATCATCATCGCTTGCTCCTCGCCAATGCCGCGTTGAGCACGGCGCGGGCTTCCTTCTCGTCGTTCCGGTCAGGCACGATACCCCCGAGGATACCGCGCGGGGGCCGCTACTCCCCCGCGCGGCAGAGCCTCCCGCCGGGTCGCCCGGCGAGCAAGGTGGTTGTGCATGGCGGTAGCGGCACCATGAAGTGGATCATACCCCGCCCCCGTCCCGCTGCCACTGCCGGGCCTTGCGGATCGCGATCGCGGCGTCGAGCAGCAGCACGGCCTCGCCCCGGGAGAGGCCTGGTTTCTTCACGCCGAACGAGCGGAGCGCGCCGAGTTGCCGGTCGGTCGCTGGCGCTTGCTTCCACGCCGCGGGGAGGGTCGAGGCCGGGACGTCCAGGCGGCGCAGGTACTCGGCACCGGCCGAGGCGCAGTCGTCGAGGGTGCCCCGGTGCAGGAGCTCGAACTGGTCGTGCGCGTCGTTCAGCGAGCGGGCCTCGCCCTTCACCCACGGCGTCCTGGTCGGCGGCTGGTCCCGGTACATGCCGATGCCGACCCAGTCCGCGCCGTCCCGGTGGACGACCGCGGCGCCCTTGCGCTCGCCTCGCCGCCCTGCCAGCACGAAGGCGCGCTGCCACTCGTACCAGTGCGCGCCGAGCCGCCTCGCCGCCGCGTCGCCCAGGATGAACACCTCGTAGGCGCGGGAGCCCTCCACCTTGCCACCGACCGTCTCCACGCGCGCCCTGGCTTCCCGCTCCTCCTCCCGCTTGCGCGCGGCCAGCGCCTTCTTCTCGGCCCTGGAGAGGTCAGCGTAGTTCACTATCTCCAGTGTCTCGGTGCTACCGACGTAATCCACGATTATGCAGGATGGCTTGCCCTTCCGCGTGCCTCGCCCCAGCACCTGCATGTAGCGGTTCAGCGAGGCGGTGGGCGCGGCCATGCCCACCACGGCGATCCTCGGGTCGTCGTAGCCGAAGGCCAGCAGGTCGCGGTTGCAGAGCACGTCAAGCTCGCCTGCGCGGTGGGCCGCGATCTTCTCCGCGCGCAGCGGGTCGTCGCCCGAGACAACGGCGGCGCGCGGGCCCATCGCGGCGGCGAGGCCTCGCGCGTGGGCCACGTCGGCGCAGAAGTAGAGCGCGGGCACGCCCGCGTGGTTGGCCAGGTAGTCGGCCGCCACGGCCTCGTTGACTGCGTCCACGTTGAGGCGGGCCGACAGGTCGTCCGGGTCGTCGATGTCGCAGCCGGAGAGGTCCACGTCGAGCACGACGCGCCGCCCCTTCACGTCGCAGAGGTCGCCCGCGTCGATGGCCTGGCGCAGCGAGTACTCGTAGACGCAGGCCTCGTACAGGTCGCCCAGTCCCTCGGTCTGGCCTCTCCCCGCGCTGCGGAACGGGGTGGCGGTAAAACCAATCCACGTCGCGCCGGGCACGCGCTCGCGCAGGACCAGTTGCGCGTCGAGGGCGAGGTGGGCCTCGTCGTAGAGGACCAGCCTGGGCGCGTAGGCGCGCAGGTCGTCGAGCCGGTTCACCAGGGTCTGCCGCGAGGCGACGACCGAGGGCGAGCCCCACCCGGCGGCCGATGCCTTCACCAGCCCCGGGGAGGCGCCCGCGCCCTTGCAGCGGTCGAGCAGGTCGGCCACCAGTTCCTCGGTGTGCGAGACGAGGACCGGGCGCGAACCCTTCCGCTCGGCGAGGGCGAGTAGCGCGGCGAGGACCGTGCCCTTGCCCGTGCCCGTGGCGGCCGACAGCAGGAACGTCTTGCGCCCGTCCGTCGCCGCGGCGCGGATCGCGGCCATCGCCTCGACCTGCCACGGGCGGGGAAAACGACCTGGCGGGGCCGGGAAGTCAACCACGGCGCCCCGCCTTCTCCGCCGCTTCCTTCAGCGCGGCGGCAATCTCCGCGACGAAGGCATCGCGGAACGTCAGCCCGCGCGAGGTGACCCACCGCTGGCAGGCCCGGTGGTAAACCTCCTCGGCGATCTCGCGCGGCGTCATGTTTACGAGCGGTGACCGCCGAACAGGCCGACTTGGTGTGTCTCGGGCGCCGTCTCCCCGTGGCCATCCAGCGGGATGGCATCGCGAAACGTGAGGCCCCACCGGGCCTTTGGCATCGCGAGGTGCTCATTCGCCACGGGCAGGGTGAGCGGCACCACGTCGAGGCGAACTGCGCCGTCAGGCTTGCTCATTTCTCCCTCCCCAGGAGCAGGCACCCAGCGGCGGCCAGCAGTATCGCCTCGGCGGCGTCGGGCTGGTGCGTGGCGGTGATGCCGTCGAGCCACGCCGACGCGCCCTGCACGATCGACGAGGCCTCGTGGACGCGGTGCAGGCCGTCGCCCCGCTTGCCTGTCAGTCGCAGCGGGAGGGCGGCCCACCACTCCGAGGTGGTCACGGGTCGCACCTCGTGGCCGCGGTCGAGCAGCAACTGCTCCAGCCTGCCGAAGCGCCTGCCGAGCCCGAACATCGCGACGTGGTGGCGGGCACCGACCGCTCGCACCTTGTCGGCCGGCCGCTCGATAAAGGCGACGCCGGGCTGCAGATAGGCAAGTGTCTCGGTCACGGTGGCCTGCCACTTCTTCCCGTGGGCGGCGACGGCGAGCGAGCAGCGCAGCACGCGGTCGTCGCCGAGGTGGACGACGGCGATCCCGGTGCTCGCGCCGGGGTCGATGCCGAGGGCGGTACTCATTCGCAGTCGTACCCGGCCAGCGCGAGTTGCGCGTCGCACCACGACTTCGCCCCCCGGATCGACCAGTGATGGTGTAGCGCCGACCGCTCTAGCCGGAACTCCGGGTGGCCGAACGGGGCGCAGAACATGGTGCTGATGGTGGCGACGATCTCGCCCCGGATCGGGTCATAGGCGACCGCCGCGAGTTGGTAGCCGCTGTCGCCGTCCACGTCGTCGCGGCACCATGTGCCCATCTCGCGCCGCCACTTCCCCGCCCTCATCGCGGCCACCACCGGCACGCGCCGAGGTAGGCGAGCGCGACGGCGGCGCCCGCGTAGGCAACGGGGGCGGCGGCGAGGCCCACGAGGCGCAGCGCGAGGCGGCGAGGGTATCGGCAGGGGCGACTAGACATCGCGGCTCCTGGGGGCATCGTGGGGGCGAGAATCGGCCTCGACGACGGCGCGGGCCAGCGCCTCGGCACGCGCAGGTACTTGCTCTGGGTGCCAGCGGTAGAGCACGAGAAAGCGTGCGCGCTCTGCGGTTCCATTCTCGCGGGCGCGCTGTCGCGCCGCCTCGCGCCATGCCGGGTCTTTTCCGCGTTCCACCGCGATGTCAGCCATCCGCCGCTTGAAGCACGCCCGCGAGCACGTCTTGCTCCGCGCCCGCTTTGTCGGGTGTGGCGCGTACTCCACGCCGCAGACGTCGCATTTGCGCGTCAATGGATGCTTCTGGTTGTGGTGCTCTGAGTGTGCCTGGTGCGACAGCACGGCAAGGTTCTCGATCCTGTTGTCCATCCGGTCACCGTTGACGTGGTGGACGACCTCGTCGGCCGTCAACCTCCGGCCGAGGTGACATTCCATCACGTACCGG
>VGRE01000163.1 GCA_016875435.1 Deltaproteobacteria bacterium
GCGACTGCCGGCCTCCGTCTGGAAGGTGACGTCGAAGGCCTTCGCGAAGTTCTGCCCGAGGAAGTGCGAGGTGCCCGCCTGGAGCGCCCAGCCGTTCTGCATCATCGCCTCGATGCAGTAGGTGTCGACGGCGCCGGCGAAGCGCTCCGACGTGCTTTTCACCCCGCGAACCACCGGGACCGCGAGCACCTTCTCCGCGAAGTCGGCGTAGACCTCGAGCATCTGGCGCGTCTCGGCCACGGCCTCTTCCGCCGTGGCGTGCGCGGTGTGTCCCTCCTGCCAGAGGAACTCGGTGGTGCGGAGGAACAGCCTCGTCTTCATCTCCCAGCGCACCACGTTGGCCCACTGGTTGATGAGGATCGGCAGGTCGCGGTGCGACTGGATCCACTTGCCGTACATGTGCCAGATGATCGTCTCCGACGTGGGGCGGACGACCAGCGGCTCCTCCAGCTTGGAGGCCGGGTCGGGCTCGACACCGCCCCCGGCCGCCGCGCGCAGGCGGTGGTGGGTGACCACGGCGCACTCCTTGGCGAAGCCCTCGACGTGCTCGGCTTCCTTCGACAGGAATGAAACCGGGATGAATAGCGGGAAGTAGGCGTTGACGTGCCCGGTGGCGCGGAAGCGCGCGTCGAGCTCGTTGCGCATCGTGTCCCACACCGCGTAGCCGTGGGGGCGGATGACCATGCAGCCCTTCACCGGCGAGTAGTCAGCGAGATCGCCCTGCGCGATGACGTCGAGGTACCACTGGGAATAATCGCGCTCGCGCGGGGTGATGCCGGTGTCGGCCATGGTGTGCTCCGGGGGGCGCGCGGCTAACACGCCCATCCCCAGGCTACGCGCCGATCAGCGCGAGCCGCCTCGGCCCCGGACATCGGCTGGCGAGTTAGTCGCCCGGCCCTCCCCGGGTATTTCATGTCGGACCACGCGACACTAGCCGCCAACACCATTCGCGGCCTCGCCATCGACGCGGTGCAGGCCGCCAACTCCGGTCATCCGGGCATGCCGCTTGGCATGGCCGACGTCGCGACGGTGCTGTGGAGCCGGTTCATCAACTACGACCCGGCCGACCCGAGCTGGCCCGACCGCGACCGCTTCGTGCTCTCGGGCGGCCACGGCTCGATGTTGCTCTACGCGATGCTCCACCTCACCGGGCAGTCGCTCACTCTGGACGACCTGCGGAACTTTCGGCAGTGGGGCTCCAAGACCGCCGGTCACCCCGAGTTCGGAGAGGCGCCGGGCATCGAGTGTACCACCGGTCCGCTGGGGCAAGGCATCGCGATGGCGGTGGGCATGGCGCTCGCGGAGGCCCACTTGCGCGCGCGCTTCGGCGAGGGGCTCGTCAACCACTTCACCTGGGCGATGTGCGGCGACGGCGACCTGATGGAGGGCATCGCGTCGGAGGCGGCCTCGCTGGCCGGCCACCTGGGCCTCGGCCGCCTCGTGGTGGTGTGGGACGACAACGGCATCACCATCGACGGCAGCACCTCCATCGCCTTCTCCGAGGACGTGCCCCGCAAGTTCGAGGCCATGGGCTGGCATGTGGCGCGGGTAGACGGCCACGATCAGGCCGCGATCGCCGCCGCCCTCGCCGCCGCGCGCGACGTGACGGATCGCCCCTCTCTGGTGTGTGCCCGCACGCGCATCGGCTTCGGCTCGCCCAACAAGGAAGGCAAGTCGGCGGCCCACGGCGCCCCCCTCGGCGTCGACGAGGTGAAGCTCACCAAGGCCCGGCTCGGCCTCGACCCCGAGCAGAGCTTCGCCGTGCCCCAGGCCGCGCTCGACTTCTTCCGCGCGCGCGACGCCGAGCGCGGCACCCTGCGCGCCGCGTGGCAGCGCCGCGTGGCACACAGCGAGCAACGTGCTGCGTTCGAGGCCATGCTCTCTGGGGTGGTCGATACGGCGGCGGTGAGCTGGCCGGCGCATGCCCCCGGTCCCGGCATCGCCACGCGCAAGGCCAGCGAGATGGCGATCCAGGCCATTGCCGCGGCCTGTCCCACGGTGCTCGGTGGCAGCGCCGACCTCGCCGAGTCGAACCTCACCCACGTCAAGGGCAGCCCGGCCATCACCCGCGAGAACTACGCGGGTAGGAACATCAACTTCGGCATCCGCGAGCACGCCATGGCGGCGGTGTGCAATGGCCTTTCCTTGCACGGCGGCCTGCGGCCCTACTGTGCCACCTTCCTCATCTTCCACGACTACCACCGGCCGAGCTTCCGCCTCAGCGCGCTGATGCACCAGCCGGTGGTGTACGTCTACACGCACGACAGCGTGTGGTTGGGCGAGGATGGCCCCACCCACCAGCCCACGGAAACTCTCCAGGCCATTCGGCTGGTGCCCAATGGCTGGCTGATCCGCCCGGCCGACGCGGCCGAGGCGAACGTGGCCTGGGCGATGGCGCTGGAGCGTCGCGACGGGCCGGTGGCGCTGGCGCTCACTCGCCAGAACCTCGCCACGCTCGATCGCGGCCACTACCCCGCGGCGGAGAACATCCGCCGGGGCGCTTACGTGCTCCGCGAGGCCGAGAGCGCCCGCGTGACCCTCGTGGCCACGGGCTCGGAAGTACATCTCGCGCTGGCGGCGGCCGAGGTGCTCGCCGCCGAGGGCATTGGCGCGCGCGTGGTGAACATGGCCTGCACGCAGGTGTTCGACGCGCAGCCCCGCGCGTACCGCGAGGCCGTGCTGGGCGCGGCGCCCCGCGTGTCGGTCGAGGCCGGCGCCACCTTGGGCTGGCAGCGCTACGCGAGCGCTCACGTGGGCATCGACCGCTTCGGCGCCTCGGCCCCCGGCAAGACGGTGTCAGAAAAGCTGGGCATGAACGTGCCCAACATCGTCGCGGTGGCTCGCGAGGCTTTCGGCGGCTGATCGCCGGGAACCGCTGTGGGTCGCGCTGGTCAGAGCGCGGCGGGAGGTTCCCCGTGTTGATTTTCGCCTCGCTTGCCCTGGCCCAGTCGCCTGTCACCGAAAACCTGCCCGAGGAGGGGAGCGCGCCGGTGATGTATGAGCGCGTCGCCGAGCACACCTTCGACGGGCTCCAGGTGAAAGGGGCGGTGAAGCGCCCCGACGGCCTCGTCGCCATCGAGCGGCGCCGCGCCGTATTCAATCCCCTCATCCAGCTGCGCATCAACTTCGACGACGCGCTTGCCGCCAGCGTCGAGGACGTTCAGTAGCTTTCGCAGATGTAGCCGGGCGCGTAGCTCACACTCTCGCCCGTCTCCCACCCCCAGCTTCCCTCGGAGGCCCGGTCGTTGAAGCCGATCCACGGGTCGCTGCTGATGTAGGTGTTGGTGTAGCTGGTGACCCAGCTGTTCTCGGTCGAGTCGTTCATGGTGACGAGGTGGCAGCCCACCGAGGCACAGGCGCTCTGCGCGGTGCTCCAGTAGGCGGACGTGTCGCAGAAGAGGTAGGTGTGGCCGTTGCTGGAGTTGGTCTCGACGTCGCAACCGCAAGCCGATGCGCTGTCGACGGTGCCGTCGCAGTCGTTGTCCACCGCGTCGCACGTTTCCGTGCCGGCCGAAGGGTGGCGGGCGGTAGGGGGAAGGGGCGCCTACGCGCCCTCCCCCTCGACAATCAGAGCGGCGCCCGCGCGGTGTGCGCCTTGTAGACCATCCCGTTCGGCTCCATCTCCTCCGTCGGCGGGTAGAACTTTGCCTCGGGACAACTCCACACGTGCACGGTGATGCCCTGGGTGGCTTGCGATGCCCTCTTGCGCTGGATCAGGTACTGCCGAAGCAACTCGCCGGTGTCGGGCGGCGGGTCGTTCACCGAGGCCGCCGCGGGGTAGTAGAGCGGCTTGAAGAGCACGCCGCCGCCGTCCTTGTTGAGGAAGCTCGTGATCTGCGTGCTCTCGCCGTAGGGCAGGTAGCGCAGTTCGTACGTGGTCTGGCCGATGCTGTTCACGCCGGTGGCGTAGGCCTTGCCGAGCCCCACGCTGTTCGGACAGGCGGTCGTCTCGAAGAACAGGCCCTGGCAGACGTAGTCGGGCGGCGTCGGCGAGTCCTTCTCCGGCGGCTTGCCCTCGAAGACGAACCAGATGCTCGGCGCGTCGCGTGTGGGGCAACTCGCCACCCAGGAGCTGGTGGCGGCGAGAGCGAGGGAGGCAAACAGGAGCATGACATCACAGTAACCAGCGAGACACGGCGGCATTCCGTCCGCTGTGCTACTGTTGACGAGTAAAGGGCACCCCGTGGCCAAGCCGAAGAAGAAGCCCAGCATGGAGATCACGCCGCCGCGCAAGGCAAAGTCGGCCCGGTCGGGGGCGCGCACCGGTGGCGGAGGCGGGGGCGGAGGCTGGCGGGGATGGCTGCGTGCCTTGGCCCGGAGCGCGGTGATTGGCACGATCCTCGCCGGCGGCCTCGTCGGCTACGTGGAGTGGCGCTGGGCCACGCGGGTGGTTGACAAGGGGCTCGAGGGACCGGTGTGGACCGTCCCCGGGCGAGTGACGAGCGCGCCGCTCGAGTGGTGGCCGGGGCTCGCGGCCACGCCCGAGGAGTTGGCGCGCGACCTGTCGGCCGCTGGCTACGCGAGGGTCACCAAGGCGGTTCAACCTGGCGACTTTCAGGTGGGCGCCGAGGCCCTGCACGTGGTCCTCAAGTCGGAGTCGGGGGCGGGCTACGAGGTGAAGGCGGGCGAAGTGCTGGTCACCTTCCGGGGAGGGCGAATCAAGAGCATCAGCCCATCCGGGAAGCTCGTCTTGCCGCCCGCCACGCTCGCGCTGGTGCGCGGTCGCGACAACGAGAATCGCTCGCCGGTGCCGCTGGAGCGCATACCGGAGACGATGGTCAACGCGGTGCTCGCCATCGAGGACACCCGCTTCTACCAGCACGAGGGCATCGATCCTCTCGGCATCGCGCGGGCCCTGTTCCGTAATGCCATCGACGGGGCCTGGACCCAGGGCGGGAGCACGCTCACCCAGCAGCTGGTCAAGAACGTATTCCTGACCCACGAGCGCACCGCCGAGCGGAAGTGGAAGGAGGCGCTGATCACGATGGCCGTGGAAAATCGTCTCGGCAAGGGCGACATCCTCGAGCTGTACCTCAACGAGATTTACCTCGGGCAGGCAGGGGGATCCTCGGTGTGTGGCGTCGATGCCGCGGCGCGCGCCTACTTCGGAAAGCCGGTCGAACGCGTCACGCTGCCGGAGGCGGCCACCATTGCCGGCATGATCGCCTCGCCGAACCCGTACCACCCGGTGCGTCACCCTGAGGCGGCCCAGGCCCGCCGCGACCGGGTGATCGCCCGGATGCTCGAGGTCGGCTTCATCGACGAGGCCGCCGCCAAGTCGGCGGGCGAGGCGGCGCTGGTGACCCACTCGGCGCCGTCGAGCCGCGTGTCGCCCTGGGCGGTCGATCTCGCGGTGGAGGAGGCCGAGTCGGGCGACGAGGGACGTGTCGCTCGCGACGCGCTCTCGGTGCAGACCACCATCCAGCCTCAACTGCAGCGCCTGGCCGAGAAGGCGGTGAGCGAGGGCGCCGCCGAGCTGGTCGCGGCTCACCCCGGGCTCGAGAAGGTGCAGGTCGCGATGGCGGTGGTCCGCGCGCGCGACGGCGCGGTGGTGGCCATGGTCGGCGGTCGCGACTACAACTCGAGTGCCTTCAACCGGGTGGTCAACAGCCCGCGGCCCATCGGCTCCACCGTGAAGCCGCTGACCGCGCTCGCCGCCTTCGAGGCCGACGCGGCGCTGTCCCCAGCCACGCTCCTCGATGATGCGCCCATCGAGCGCGTGGTCGACGGCAAGACCTGGGCACCGGCGAACTACGACGGCCAGTTTGCCGGTCCCACGGCGCTGCGCGACGTCATCGCCAAGTCGCGCAACGTCCCCGCCGTCTTGCTCGCCGAGCGCGTGGGACTCGACGCTCTCCGCTCTCGCCTGCGCAGCATCGGCCTCGGCGGGGCCACCGCCTACCCGTCGGTTTCGCTCGGAGGTTTCTCGGCCACGCCCGGCGAACTGGCGGCGGCCTACACGGTCTTCGCCGCCGACGGCGCCTTCCACGAGCCCTTCCTCGTGCGTGCCGTGCGCGATGACAAGGCGACGATCGCCGAGAACGTCCCCCAGAAGGCCACCGTGCGCTTCTCCCCCCGGGCCACCTTCCTCGCGCGCGACACGATGCGCTCGGTGCTCGCCGAGGGCACCGGCAAGGGGGCCAGCAAGTACGGCGTGGGGCAAGGCGCCGCCGGCAAGACGGGCACCACCGACGACTACGCCGACGCCTGGTTTGCGGGCGTGTCCGGGCCGCACTCGGTGGTGGTGTGGGTGGGCTTCGACCAGCCCCGCTCGATGAAGCTCACCGGCGGCGTGGCCGCCCTGCCCACCTGGGCGCGCTTCGTCGATGCCGCCGGACTCGACGACACCGTGGCCAGCGCCCCGGAAGGGCTGGAGCAGGTCGAGGTCTGTGTCGCGACCGGGGCGCCGCCGTGCGCGGACTGCGCCGCCACGCGCAGCGAGTGGTTCACCGTGGGCACCGTCCCCGAGGCGCAGTGCTCGCCCATCGAGGCCGCCGCGGAGGCGGTGAAGACGGGGTGGGAGAAGCTCGGGGAGATGCTCGGGCTGGTGCGGTAGCACGAAGCGGGGGGGGGCGACACCTCGCCGGGAGCCGGCGCGCGCGGCGGCAGGGGGAACGAGTCAGCGCCCGAGCGCCCCGCTCATCCGGTCGCTATTGTCGAGCAAGCCGCGCTGGCCGAAGCACACCCACTGGCTGTCGGGCAGGGAGCGGAGCACGCGTCGCTCGGCGCCGCTCATCTCCCGCTCCACCAGCGCCGCCGAGCGGCCCGGCTCGAGCACCAGTCCATTCTCGGCGTCGACCTCGGCGTGGCGGTGCAGGCCGGTGAGCTCGCTCACGACGGTCTGGGCGCGGATGTCGACGAACATGATGGTCGACGAGGCGCCGTCGGGGATGCGGATGGCGGCGTACTGGCCGCCGGTGATGCCCCAGAAGCGATCGGGCTGGGCGCCGAACTGCAAGACGTCGCGAGCCGACGCCGGTTGACCGTCGCGGGCCGAGCGCGCGAGGTCGTAGTGGGCGAGCACGTTCTCCGCGTCGAGCACCAGGAGGTCGGGACGCCGGTTGACGAAGGCCGCCAGCCGGACGGGCACCTCGGCGCTGGGCGTGGGCGCCGGTACCGCGTCTTTCCCGCTCGAGGGCTCGACGATCTTGACGCGACCGGCGGGGGTGATGAGCGCCAGCCAGGTGCCACCGTGGGACAGGGCCATCCCGAGGGGCCAACTGAGTTCCCAGGCGCGGTTGCGCCCGAGGTCCCACCACCGGAGCCCGCCGCCGCGGAGAAGCGCGGCCACCACGGTCCCGCCCACCGCCACCTCGGTGGCACCGCTGGTCTCGGGGCCGGCATCGAACACGACCTTGCCCGAGCGCGCGTCGAAGAGCTTCAAGGGGCCGTCACGCGGCGCGACGAGCACGTTGCGCCCCTCGCGATCCACGTGGACCTCGCGCACGGGGCTCCCGACGTCGAGGGTGACCCCCCGGCGGTTCTGCGTCCACACGCACACCCGGTCGCCGTGGGCAGCGAGGCGCGTGTCGGCGAAGCCGCCCACCGCCGTCACCGGCCCCACGCCGCCCTGGTCGCCGCCGTGGCCCAGGCCGTCGCTACCGCCCACGCGGAGGCCTTCCTGTCCCCACCAGGCCGCGCCGCTCGGGTCGGGGGCGCCGTGCCGCACGCTCTCCACCGGCTTGAGCTCGGGGATCGAGAAGATGTGGACCGAGCGGGTGGAGATCGCGCCGATCTGCTTGCCGTCGGGCCGCTGGACGAGGCTGAGGATGCCGGTGCCGCCCTTGGTGGCGAAGCTGTTGACCAGGCGCCCGTCGACCACTTGCAGGAGCGCGATGCCGCTGGCACCCACGGTGATGACCAGGGTGCCGTCGAGCGAGAAGGTGGCGCGATCGGCGGGCACCTGGAGCCGATCCATGGGGAGGCCCTGGTGGGAAATCAGGTCGACCAGCCGCGGTTGCCCGTCGGCGTCGAGGCAGAGCACGCGCTGGCCGTGCGCGTCGAACTCCACGGTGAGGCCGCCGAAGCCCTGCCAGGCCACCTCCCGGCGGGCGTTGGCGATGTCCCAGATGCGCAGCAGACCGTCGACGGCGATGGAGGCCACCCGCGCGCCCTCGGGCGACACGGCCAGGCCCCTCATCGCGCGAACCCGGCCGCGCGCGCCGTCGCGCACTTCCTCGAACTCCACGTCGCCGGTGTCGGTGCGGACCACGCGGATGGTGCCGTCGTCGTCGCCGATGGCGAGCAAGGAGCCGCCGCGGACGAGTGCCAATGAGCCGGTGACGGCCGCGCCGGGGCGCCACTTGAGGCCGGGCGCGTTCTCGCCCGCCCGCTTGACGGCGACCATCCCCGAGGCGTCGGCCGTGGCCAGCACGCCGCTCCAGGGGTCGTACGCGGCGGCCGTGATGGGCGCGTCGTGGACGTTGGGGCAGAAGCGATCGGCCAGCGATGACATCGATCCCTCCTAATCGCGCCGCTTGGTCGTCGCGATGCGGGCCACGCCGATCCCGATGCCGTACAGCACGAGCAGGGGGCCGGCCATCAGCACCTGGGACAGAACGTCGGGCGGCGTCAGGACGGCGGCCACCACGAAGATGAGGACGACGCTGTAGCGGAAGCCCCGGATGAGATCGAGGTGGTCGATCACCCCGATGCGCGCGAGGAAGTAGATGACCACGGGGAGCTGGAACGCGGCGCCGAAGGCGATGAGCAGGGTGGTGGCGAAGCTGAGGTAGCTCTGGATGGAGAGCACCGCCTTGACGTCCTCGCCGTTCATCTCCAGGAACACCGGGAAACCGAAGCGAAAGACCGCGAAGTAGGCGAAGGCGGCCCCGGCGAGGAACAGCGAGGTCGACGCCACCATGAGCGGCACGGCCCAGCGCTTTTCCTGGTCGTAGAGCGCCGGGGCGATGAAGCGCCAGGACTGGTAGGTGAGCACCGGCATCGAGATGAAGATGGCGGTCATCGCCGCGACCTTCATCTGCACCATGAAGCCCTCCATGGCCTCGGTAACGGCGAGAGTGCCGCCGTCGGTCCCCTGCAGCGCCTCGTTCATCGGCGCCGCGAGGAAGCCGAAGAGTTCGTTGGCGAAGAAGAAGGCAGCGAAGAAACTAACGATGAGCGCCCAGAGACAGACGATGATGCGCGACCGGAGCTCCCGCAGGTGCTCCAGGATCGGCATCCGGTACTCGTCGGGGTTGTAGGTCACTCGTCGCGCGCCGCCGCAGGGTCCGGCGGGGCCGGCACGGGGGGGGGCGGCGACTCGGGGGCGGGCGCCGCCGGGTCGCGGCTCACCGCTCCCTC
>VGRE01000164.1 GCA_016875435.1 Deltaproteobacteria bacterium
CGTCGCCGCCCGCGACGTCGACAGCCTCCGCCCCTGCCGTCGTAACGGCTGGGTGAGCGAGCAACGCCTGCGACGACGCTGCTACCTGATCGAAGACGACACGGCTGTTGTGCCGGGCACCGGCCTGGACCGGCTGCGCCAGGCGGGCTGGTACGATTACTTCGTCGGCACCGAAAGTGACTTCGCGCGCCTCAGCCCCAGCCACCCGCTGGTGCCGGCGGAGTTCGACCTGCAGCGGCTCCTCGCGCAGGTCGACGAGGGTCGCACCGTCCTCGACGACGCCACCCGCGCGTGGTTCGAGGCCCAGCAGAGCGACGACCGTGAACGCATCAACGACACCGCGCAGCTGGTCTGCGGCCTCGCGACGGCGGACCGCGCGCTGGTGATGCTCGGGATCGAGGCGGCGAGCTGGCTCTTGCGCCGCGCCCCGGAGCACGCCGCGCTCTGGCACGCCTACCTCGCCTGGCTCGGTCACCTCGCGGGCGATCCCGAGGCCTGCGGCCATGCCCACGCGGTGCTCCGCTTGGCGCCGACCGACACGCTGTCCTGGCGGCTTGCCGCCAGCACGCTGGTCGCCGGGGGACGCCGCGCCGAGGCAGCCGGCTACCTGTCGCGGCACCGTGACGATCCGGTGCATGGACACGCCGCGCGGCGGCTGGAGCGACTCAAGGGCGAGCTGCCGCCGTTCCGGGTACACGTGTCGCCACGGCTGTTGCCGCGGTTCCCGCCCCCGCCGCCGCGCCGCGACCGAGCCCAGGGCCTGCTTCTAGCCTAGTTGCCCCACGGACACCTCGGCACCGAGTCGCTCGCAGACCTCCGCGTACCACCGGGCGGCGGCTGCGGCGCGGCCGGGCAGGGCACGCGTGCCCCACACCACCGCCACGGCTTCTCGCGTCGCGGCGGTGGTCTTGGTGCGCTGCGCGTCCTTCACCGCATTGGCGCAGGGGCCCTCGGCGTCGGCGAGGCACAGTAGGCCGCCGAGGTCGATTGTCTGCCCGCTGGCGTTGAACACGTAGCTTGCGCCGTGCGGCGCCACGAGAATCGACAGCGGCCCCACGGCGCGCTCGCGATCGACCACGCTGATGGGCAGCCCGCTGTGGAGTGAGACCACGTTGCAGCCATCGACGAGCGCGTTGATGGGGGCAAGCGCACCCTCTGTCGCGGCACGGACGAGGTACTCGCTCGCCGGCTTGCTGCGCCCCGTGGGCTTGAAGCCTCCCCAGCGGAGCAGGTCCCGCACGGCGGCGCGGATCTCGTCGCTCGAGCTCATGGGCGCGCTCGCGTCGATTCGCAGGCCGTCCACGAGCCAGTTCGGCGAGTCGCCGAGTCCCGACGGGAAGCGAGCGGCAAAGACGTGCACGTCGAGGAGCGGGTGTTCGGGGAGGGCAATCATCGCCGACCTACTCTAAGGTGATGCCCTTCGGGGGCACGTTCCGGGGCCAGCGGGTGCCGACGCAGGCGGGCGCCCCCTCGGAGCGAGCGCGGTCGAGCTTGGCCGTCGAGAAATCGGCGGCTAGGCCGCGAAATCGCTCCGCGCAAGCACTATTTTCGCGCATCGGCCGGGCGCAGCGAAGCCTATTCCTCGAAGCGATAGCCGGTGCCGTGCACGGTGAGGATGTGCCGCGGGTCGGCGGGGCTGTCCTCGATCTTCTTCCGCAGCTTCAGGATCTGGTTGTCGACGGTTCGCGTTGCCATCGTCGGCGAATAACCCCACACGTTCTGCAGCAGCTCCTCGCGCGAGACGTCGCGACCCCGGTGTGCGATGAGGTATTGCAGCACGCCCGCCTCGTGCGTGGTCATGCGATGCTCGTCGCCCTCGCGCACCAGGATGCGGCGACGAAGGTCGACCTCGTTGCGACCGAAGCGGTACACCTCTGGCGCCCGCGGCGGCGCCGGTCGCGACCGCAGCCGTGCCCGCACCCGGGCGATGAGCTCGCGCAGCGAGAAGGGCTTCGGCACGTAGTCATCGGCGCCCATCTCCAGGCCCAGGACCCGGTCGAGCTCCGCGGACTTGGCGGTGAGGAGGATGACGGGCAGCTCGGGATGCTCGCCCTTCACCTTCCGCAGGACCGAGAGACCGTCCATCCCGGGCAGCATCCAGTCCAGGATCATCACGTCGGGCAGGTCGTCCTCGATCAACTCGAGTGCCTTCTCGCCGGTGTCGCAATGCACCACCGAGAAGCGCTCGTGTTCGAGCGCGCTGACGAGCCCCATCGCGAGGGTCTCGTCGTCTTCTACCACCAGCACACTGGCACCCGCTGATTCCATTGCCGCTCACTCCCTCCGTCGGATTCGCAGGACAAACTTCGCGCCGCCGTCGATGCCGTCCAGGCACTCGACCTTGCCGCCGTGCAATTTTGCCGTCTCGGCCACGAAAGAAAGTCCTAACCCGTGACCCCCCGCCTTGCCCCGGCCCGGACCCTCGACGCGACGGAAGCGATCGAAGATCGACTTTCGATCGCGGGCCGGTACGCCGAGCCCGTCGTCTTCTACTTCGAAGCTGATCCAACGCCGGTCGGCACGGACACGAAACCAGGCCCGCCCCCCTCGCCCGGGCTTGCGGTACTTCAGCGCGTTGTCGAGCAAGTTGGTCACCGCGTCGCGCAGGAGCACCGGCATCGCGACCGCGCGGCCGACAGGCTCGGCCTCGACCTCCAACGACGCCCCCACCTCGCTGAATCTCGTCGCCCAGGCGCTGGCGAGCTCGTGGACGAGGCCATCGACGTCGACCGCAACCAGGACATCGTCGGTGGGGCGCGTGGCGGCGCGGATCACCTCGTTCACCCGCGTCGTAAGCCGCTCGGCCTCGTCGACGATGCGCCGCGCGAAGGCGGCGCGCTGCGCATCGTCGCGGAAGGCGCCCATCTCGATCGTCTCGGCCATCACCCTGATGCCTGCGAGCGGGGTCTTCAGCTCGTGCGACACGCGCGCGACGAAGTCGCGTTGCCGCTGCAGGAGGAGCTCCTGCTGGCGGTCGTTGCGCATCAGCGCGAGCAGCGCCACGAAGCCCACGGCGATCGCGATGCCGAAGGGCAGCAGGCGCGCGAAGAACGCACGCCGTGTCTGCGCCTCCGTGGACACGGCAGACAAGGTGATGCCGACCCGCAGGTGCCGCAGCACGTGCGGGAAGTCGACCGTCACCGCCAGGTCGTCGGACGAGCCCGCGACCACCCGCCCGTCCGCGTCGCGGATGGAAAGGAAGGGACGGATCCCCGGGCTGGTGCGCTCGAGCAGCCACCTCAGGAGCGCGGCCTGGTCCACCTGCACGGCGCCCACCAGATCGCCCACGCCCAGCCTCGACACGAGCACCAGCCACGGGGGGTCGGCGTAGGGGTCGACGAACACCCGGGGGGCCTCTCCGGAAACCGGCAGATCACGAGGGTTGAAGGCAACCGTTCTCAACTCGCGCCAGGCTGCCAACCGGCGCTCCGCGCGCGCGGCTGTCTCGTCGCCGTCGCCCCCGAGCGCCGCGCCCCCATAGGCGCGCAGATCGGCGGCCAGAGGGAACTGGTAGAGGTCGAAACAACGCTCGAGCAGGGGCGCGTCGAGGGCGCCGATTTCCTCGGCGAGCCCGGTGAGCCAGGCCTGGGCGATGTCGGCGCGCCCGAGCGCCTCGATGGCGCGAGCGTGCTGGAGGCGGAGGATAACCAGCCTTCGAACATCGACTCCTTGCAACGACACCTGCCCGATGGGGCTCGACAGGGAGCGCCCGAGGCGCCGGATGAGTCGGTCTGCAGCCGGGGCCTGGTCGGCGTTGATGAGCAGCTCGGCCGCATCCGACACGGCGAGCAGGGTCACGGCAGGGTCGAGACCCCCACACATGGCGTAGGCCTGCGCCAGCCTCACCGGGTCGCCCGGGTGCTCGGCGCTCGTGGCGGCGCCCCGCTCGAGGCAGGGGTCGGCGCGGAGCGCCACCAGGTCTTCCTCGACGGCGGGGGGCGGGAAACTCAGCTCGTCGCGCTCCCAGAGGTAGTAGGCATCGAAGAAGTCGTCGGCGCGCCGGCGGCGCGTCTCGAGCGAGGCCACGTCGTCGGCCGTGGCCAGCTCCGCGTACCAGGGCGCCGTCCGCTCCACCAGGAGCGTCTCCCACTGGTCCACCAGCTGCGACAGGCCATCGGCAAGCGCGCGCCGCTCGCGGGCCTGGTAGGCGGCCTCGAAGGACAGCGCCTCGGAGAGGGCGACGCCGCTCATCACCGCGAGCACCACGCCAATCGCGAGATACACGCCGGGGCGGACAGAGCGACGGGGCGTGGCGGAGGTCGGCATCTACTTCAAGCAGGCCGAGGCACGGCCGGCGAGGGCGTGACCGAGATCCGCCCAGGGGTGGGCGTTGTCGCCGAGGGCGCTCTCGCCCATCACCGCGGCCGCCTCGGCGGTGCAGCGTCGCGCGGCGTGACCGAGCGCTACGCACCACGGCGACCCGGTCGCCACGAGGTTCCCGCGTGACGACCTCAGTTTTGTGTCGCGACACTCCAACCCGGCGAAGACGTAGGCCTTGGCCAGCAGCGCGCGGCGGTCGCTGGTATCGGTGGGCAAGGTAGCGAGCCTCGCGTCGGCGTAACGAAGGTAGGCCTCCACGCGCCCGCCGACGCCGGCCGCCACCATGCACTCGTCGAGGAGCTCGGGGCCGTTGACGGGCGCGAAGGCTACCCACGCCCCCAGCGCCTCGTCGCAACGAGCCAGGGCGCGATCCGCCACCCCGGCCGCCTCGGCGCTGCCGATCTCGGCGTAGCGACCGGCCACCGAGCTGAGCGCGCGCACCTCCTGCCAAGCTGCCTCGGTGCGAAGCCAGTGCCAGCCCTCGCCGGGCGGCACCGCGACCCAGAACGGCGCGAGCGAGGCCACCGCGTGCTGGCAGTCGTCGACCTGCGGTGCTTCTGGGTCGCGACGGCGACACGCGCCGGCATAGAGCGTCGCCTCCGCCAGCGCCGCCTCCGGCTGCCCGTCGCAGAGACTCTCCTGCACCGCGGCCCGCGCCTCGGCGAAGTCGGTGGGCGACCACTTCCCGCTCATCTGCCACTTCTGCGCCCACACGAGCGTGAGGGCCCTCAGCGCGCAGGTCCGCGGCGTCGCGGCCACGTCGTAGGCCTCCTGCGCCGCCACGGCCAGCCGCTGTCGCTCGCTCTCGCCGTTCTGGCGGGGGTCGATCTTGTGCGTCTTGAGTTGCTCCACCAGCGTGGCGGCCAGGTCGTCGGCCCGGTCGCGGCGCACCTGCTGGTAGGCAAACACGCCAGCAGCCATGGCGAGGGTGGCGAGCCCGGCGAAGAAGAGGGCCACCTTCCCGAGGCCGAGGACGAAGGCGAGGCAGCCGCCGGGCGCGGGAGCCGGGGCCATCGAGCGGGAGGAGGCCGCGGACGGGGGCGCCGGGGCGACGCTCGGCGCGCTCGCCGACCCCTCCGGCACCCGCTCGGTCTCGTCGGGTACCCGCTCCGTGGCCTCAGCCACGCGATCGGTCCGGTCGTCCCGCCCGGTGCCGTCGTCCGGGGCGCCGGGCTTGCCGGTGGGCAGGGGCTCGGCGGGGACGCTCTCCTCCAGCGCTCGAGCCGGGTCGATGGGGCGCGAGAGGTGATCGACCAGCTGGCCCGTCTCCCCCGCCAGGACGGCACGGAGACTCTCGGCCGTTGGTCGCGACAGGGGATCGCGGAGGCGGCAGGCGGCGAGCGCCATTCGCCAATCCTCCGGCGGCACGTCGCCGAACAGCGCGCGCACGCACCGAGCCGCGGCCCACAGGTCGGAAGCGAGCCAGGTCTCTCGGCGCTCCAGCTGCTCCGGCGCCGCCCAGGCCACGGTGCGGTCGCGGTGGGGCACGCCGTTGTCGCCGCCGCCCACGTGCCGCAGCGTGTCGAGGTCGATGAGCGCCAGGCCCCCGTCGGGTCTCCGCACGAGGTTGGCGAGCTTCAGATCGCCGTAGGCCACCCCGGCGCCGTGCAACACCACCAGCAGGTCGACCAGCGCGCGCGAGAGGTCGCGGGCCTCGTCGGGACCAGGGCGTGCGTGCAACTCGTGCAAGGCCTCCCCTTCCACCCACCGGGTGCTCACGTACACGTGCCCCTCGCTCGTGACCCCCCCATCGATCGCCCGCGTCCACCGGGGCGGCGCGCCCGGATCGCCAAGCACCCTCGCGGCCACCGCGTAGCCCTCCAGCGTCATGCCGATGTCGTCGCCCAGCGCCGTCACCGCGCCCTTGCCCTCCACCACCAGCCGTCGCACGAAGCTCGCATGGTGCACCGGCACGACGCCGGTGGTGATCACGCGAGTGACGCAGGCCATGCCGTCGAAGCGCGTGATGAGCACGCGCCGATACCCCTTCTTCTCCTTGAGCACCCGCTCCTGCTCGTGGCCGGGGACCGTCGTCATCGACTCCCCGCCGAGTCATCGGCAGCCGCCGGCAGGTAACCCTCGCCCTGGAGCGCCTTCACCACCTCCACGGCGAGCGGGCCAGCCGCCGTCGCCCCGAAGCCGCCGTGCGGCACGACGGCGGCGATAGCGTAGCGCCGGCCGCCGGTGCCGCAGGCAGGCGCCTCGTCCCCCTCGGCGATCGCCACGAACCAGGAGTGCGGCGTCGTCGCCTTGCCGGGCTTGATGCCCCAGGGCGCCTCGGCCTTGGTCCCCGGCGCGTCGGCGGTGCCCGTCTTCGCGTACAGGCGCACCCCTGGCACCTTCGGCAAGCGGGCCGCGGTGCCCCGGTCGACCACCGCCTTCATGCCGGCAAGGATGGGCGCGGTGCTGGTGCCCGGGGGCAAGAGCGCCACCGGGGGGCAAGCCTCGCCCAGCGCCATGCTCGCGGGGCAACGGAGGTAGCTCCCCCCGTTCGCGACGGCGCCCACCAGCCGGGCCGCCTGCATCACCGACCAGCTCGCCGCCCCCTGGCCGAAGCCGGTCTGGGCCAGCCGGCGGCTCCCCGCCTCGCCGATGCCGGTGTAGGCGCCATCGCGCTCGGCGAGCAGCCCGGGATTGCCGAACTCGACGCCATCCTCGCGGAGGCGCCGGTAGGCGCCTGGCCCGAGCTTGAGCGCCAGTTGCCCGAAGTAGACGTTGCTCGACCGGGTGATGGCCTCCACGAGATCGACCTCGCCGCGCGCGCCGCCATCGCCGAAGTCGTGGATGGGCTCCGTCCAGCCGGGGAGCGTGTAGCTGGTGCGCCCCTCGGTGACGGCGTCGCAGGAGAACACGGGCGAGGCCTCGGCGGGGCAGTCGCTGTCGAGTTCCGCGCTGACCACGCCCTCGCGCACCGCCACGAGCGCCGACACCGTCTTGAACACGCTCCCCGCCTGGTACACGCCGTGGGCGCCCGTCTTGTCGGACCAGGGCCCGTACACCCCCATGAACTTCGTCTCGTCGCTGCCGCGCAGGGGCCGCCACGCCGTGCCCCCGGGGTCGAAGTCGGGCCACTGCGCCCGGGCAAGCACCTCGCCGGTCTGCGCGTCGAGCACGACGACGGCTGCTGCCCCGATCTTCGTCCGCGCGGCCGCCTTCCGCGTGGCGTCGGCGACCGCCGCCTGGAGCTGGCCGTCCAGGGTGAGGCGCACGCTGCGGCTCTCCACGTCGTCGGCGAACGCCGTGATCGCCGCGAGGCGACGCTCCACGTCCATGCGCGCGATGGGCAGGAGCGCCGCGTAGTCGGGATCAGCAAGGCGGACACGGGTCGGCTCGCCCTCGCCCCCACGCGCGCGCAGCCGAGCCGTGGCCGCGGCCGCCTGCACCCCGTCGGGCAGGCGCCCCTCCTCGGCGGCATACACAACCTGTCGCGACTTGCCCACCGTGGCGACCCAGACCGTCTTCCCCTGGGCGAGGTTGGGCCAGCCGCGAAGCCGCGTGTCGAGCATCTGCTCCACCTGCCACTTCGCGCGCGCAAGGTGGCTGTCGGCCGCGCCGAGCACGGTACCCAGCTTGTCGCCCATCGGGTTTACCCGCGCCCCGGCGGCGGGCGAGGCCGCGAGCACCTCGCCCTCGCGGTCGAGGATCGAGCCCCGTCGCACCTTGCGCGCGAGCACCGCGAGGCGCGGGTCGTGTTTGATGACCGGCGTGCCGTCACCGAGCGTGGTCACCAGACCCCGGAGCGAGGTCTCGTCGCGACCCACCATGGCGTGCATGAAGGTAGACACCCAGAGCGCCACCACGCCGGCCACCACGCCGAGGCGCAGCGCGCCGACGCCCGCGCGCAGCTCGCGCAGCTCCTCGGTGTCGGCGCGGTAGTGGCCGTCGTCACCGAGACGCACCAGGAGCGCTACCGCGGCGAGCAGCGCCACCGACCCGGTCTTCCCGAAGGACAGGAAGGGGACCACGACGCCGGTCAGCGGGAACCAGCCGAGGGTGCCCCCGAGAATCACCGTGGCCTGGGCGGCGATGAGCAGGCCCAGCGCGGCGGCCATCATCACCCGCTCGGGCGTGCGGTTGTGCGCGGCGATCCGCAGGCCGTCGAGCACGCAGATGCCGAGCAGCACGAGGTAGGCGCCCGCGCCGGAGAGGCCGAGCACCTCCACGAGGTGCGCGTAGACAAGGTCGGTGTGACCGGCCGGGAGTGCCCCGGCCACGCCGGCACCCACGCCGCTGCCGAAGGCGCCGCCCGCCGCCAGCGCCCAGCGGGCGAGCGCGAGTTGGTCGCCGTTGGGGCGACCGTTGAGCCAGGGGTCTCGCCACATGTCCGCCCGGAGCGCGAGACTGGACGAGGGGGCGGCGTCGGGGTTGATCCAGAAGCACGTGAGGATGACAGCGGAGAACACCACCGCCACCGCGACCCAGGCCGGGCTCCGCGTGACGACGTAGACCAGCCCGAGGAACACCAGCGCGAGGATGAGCGTGGGCCCGAAGTCGCGCACCGCGAGGAGCCCGAGCCAGGCCGCGGCCATCATGCCCAGGGCAACGGCGAGGATGCGCAACCGGGGCACGCGGAACCAGCCGAAAAAAACGTCGCGATGCCAGCGGAGCTTGAACGCCCGCGCCCCGAGGGTTGCCCCCACCGAGAGGACAGCGCAGACCTTCACGATCTCGATGGGTTGAAAGCCCCAGAGGTTGATGGTCTGCCCCGAGGCCCCAGGGGCGGTGCCGAAGGCACCGAGCGCGACGAAGAGCACGACCGCCGCGCCGAGCAGCATCCACCGCCCTCGCGCGAGCCAGTCGCCGACGTCAACCGGCAAGAGCGTGATGGCAGCCGCCACCGCGCCGGCGTAGAGCACCCCGGTCGCGAAGGCGGGCGCGGGCCAGTTGGCGGAGAGCGGGGAGCCGTAGGCCACCTGGACGACGAAGCCCAGCCCCAGCGCCGCGTAGGCGGCGGGCAGCGAGAACGGGGCGAGGACGTG
>VGRE01000165.1 GCA_016875435.1 Deltaproteobacteria bacterium
TGGCGGCGGGGCTCGGGGCCCTGCTGGCGGCGCGGCGCCGGCGCTAGGGGCACGCTACCTCGGCAGGGGCCACAGTTCCGGGGGCCACGCGCCCACCACGCGCACCTCGGGCACCAGCCGCACCCCGGTCTCGCGCAGCACGGTGTCCCAGGCCAGGCGGATGCAGCGCATCACGTCGAGCGCGGTGGCGCCGCCGCCGTTGACGATGAAGTTCGCGTGCCTCTCGCTGATGCGCGCGCCGCCGATGGCGTGGCCCTTGAGCCCCGTGCTCTCCACCAGCCGCCCCGCGTGGTCGCCCGGCGGGTTGCGGAACACCGAGCCGCAGGAGGGGAGCTCCAGGGGCTGGGTGGCCTTGCGACGCTGCAGGTGCTGCGCCACGCGCTCGCGCTCCGCGGCCACCGCGTCGCGGCCGACCCGGAGGTGCGCGGCGGTGACCACCATCCCGGGGGGCAGGTCGCCGTGGCGGTAGCTCATGTGCAGGTCTTGTCGCGACAGACGAGCGGACCGGCCGTCGAGCCAGCCCTCGATGGCCTCGAGCCGCTCAGCGATCTCGCCGAGCGCCGTCCCCGCGTTCATCGCCACCGCGCCGCCCACGGTGCCGGGCACCCCCGCGAGGCAGCCGAGGCCGCCGAGGTCAAGCTTATCAAGTCGCGACAGTAGCACGCTGTTATGCAGCCCGGCGCCGGCCCGGATGACCACGCTCTCGCCTTGCTCCTCCACCACGTCCAGGGCCCGGAACTCGCCCCCGAGCCGCACCACCGTCCCCGGGAGGCCGGTGTCGGGCGCCAGCAAGTTGGAGCCGTTCCCGAGGAACAGCTCGATCTCCCCGATCCCGGCTAGCTCCTCGGCGGTGTCGACCACCACGAAGCGCGCCATCGGCCCGCCCACCCGCCAGCACCCCTGTCGCGACAGGGGCTCGTCGCGTAGTTCTCGCACCTAGCCCCCGATGCGCCAGGCCTGGGGGGGCAGGATGTAGAGGGTGTCGCCGTCGCGGGCATCGAGCGCGGTGCTCGGGGCCGCGTGGAGCACCCCGGCCAGCGCGGCGGTGACGGGCAGGTTCGCCTCCCAGCCCCCGCCCTCGATGCCACGCAGGGTGATGCTCCCCTCGGCGGCGGTGAAGCTCTGGATGCGCGCGCTGGCCACCAGGGCGTCGAGGCCCGATGTGTCGGCGCGGACCCCCGCGGGGAGCCCGACGACCACGTCGACGGGCGTGTCGGAGGGGTTCGCTACCCGAACCGCCACCTGGCCCGTGCCCCCGGCACGCAGGCCGCTGGGCGGGGTGACCGCCACCTCCACGGCTGCCCCCTCGGGGCGGGCCCAGGGCACGTAGGCCCGGTGCCGCGCGGTGAAGACCAGGCCGGGGGCGGCCGGCTCGGCGCGCACGCGCAGCTTGTGCGCCGTCGATGACAGTGCCGCCAGCAGGGTGACGGCGCGATGCGGCTGCGTGGCGTCGAGCGTGCCCCGCGCCACCTCCATGCCATCGGCCTCCACCACGATCGTCACGGCGGGAGGCGTGTTGCCCTCGAAGCTGGCCTCGAGCGCGCGCAGGGCGAGCAGGTCGGCGAAGCCGTCGCCCCAGCCACCCTCGGCGCGGTGCATCCCGAGGAGCGCGGTGGCCAACTCGGCGGCGAGGGCAGGGTCGTCGGCCAGCGCCAGCGCCGCCAGCCCGGTGCCTTCGGCGACGCCCGCCGCCCAGCCATCCGGGCGAGGGGCGCCGCCCGGGCGCAAGAAGCGGTTGCCGTCCTCGCCGTCGACGAGGCCCTTCTTCACCACCTCGCGCAGGCGATCCGCCAGTTCCGGGTCGCTGATGGCGCCCGAGGCCAGGGCCCAGGCCGCGAGCCAGGGGTCGTCGAGGCGGGGGAGGTTGCGGTCGAAGGCGCCTTGCGCGCGCAAGCGCACGCCGGGGTGGTCGCTGGCGCGGGCGCAGAGCGCGGTGAGCGCCAGCACCTGGTCGATCGTGCCGGCGGCGGTCACCCAGGTGCCGTCGGCGGCTTGCTCGCGGGCCACCTGGTCGACCATGCGCTCGCGCAGGCTCGCCTCCAGGCTGCCCTCGGCCGCGCCCTTGAGCCCCTCGGCCAGGAGGCAGGCGGTGGCGGTGTCGGGGGCGCGGGCGGCGCGGGCCACGGGCTGCCAGGCCCGAAGGCGCATGGCGCGGATCGTGTCCGGGGGTGCGTCGTCCTCGTCGAGCCCGGCAGCGGCGTTGGCCAGCGCGAGCCGATAAAGCTGTCGCGACAGGTCGGCACCGTGGCGAACCCAGGGCTCGTCCCAGCCCCCGCCGAGGCGCACTTCCTCGCGCACCACCGCCATCGCGCCGGGCCAGAGCGTGAGCGCCAGCTCGCCGAACTGGCCGCCCTCGATGCCGGGGAAATCGATCTCCCGGTCGGCGGCCATGGCCCCGGCGCGCACCACGTCGACCGGGCGGCCCACGGGTCGCACCGGCACGGCTTTCTGCACCTGGTCGATGTCGCCGAAGCTCGCGGTGATGGTGGCGGTGCCCGGGGCGCCGGTCACCACGCGCACGGCGCGACTGGTGCTGCCGCCGGCGCCCACGCTGAGCGTGCCGGCGGCGCTGCCGTTGGCCCCCGTCGCGCTCACCGACAGGGGCGCGCTCATCGCCTCGCCGGTGGTGTTGACCACCTGCACCGGCAGCATCACCTCGTCGCCGGCGTAGAGGGAGCCGGGCACGACCACGTCGACGTAGGCGGGGAGCGTGCTGAGGAAGTTCGCCTCGGCGCCGGCCTGCGCGCCGTCGCGCGACTGGGCGAGGGCCAGCACCCGCCAGGTGGTGAGCGAGTCGGGGACGGTGATGGGAACGGTCGCGACGCCATCATTGTTTGTCTCCACCAGGGGCAGCCAGAGGAAACTCTCGGGGAACCAGGCGCGCGGGGCCCCCCCGGCCTGCTCGTTCCTCTTGCCGCCGGCCTTGGGCTCGCCCTTCTCGTGGTCTCTGGTGGCGTAGCCGATGGCGCCGAGCGTCACGTCGCCCGCGGCGTCGGACTTGGCGCCGGCACGCAGGCCCTCGCCGCCCATGGCGCCGCCCATCTCCATGGGCGCGGCCGACGGGGCCGGGGCGTCGACCACCGGGTACGCCCGCTCGTCTTCCTTGCGCTCCTGCTTCGCCGACGACGCGTCGCGCGACATGCACGAGCCGAGGGCGAGGAGCGCCCCGGTGCCCACCAGGGTCGCGACAGTGAGCGTTTTCAAGGCGCCTCCTCGGCCACGTAGGCCGGCCAGTTCTCGACGTCTTCCGGGAGCCGTCCCGCGTCGGACACCATCACGCGGGGATCGGCGAGGGCGAGCAGGTTCTGCGGCAACACCGACAGGTGGAGCAAGCGGCCGAAGGGGTCGCGCGCCGGGTGCTCGCGGAGGGTGCTCTCCCAGAGTTTCACCATCTTCTCGGCGGTGAACAGCTCGCCACTCGGCGCTGACTTCTCCCAGTTCTTCACCGCCTTGCGCGCCTCGGCGTAGAGCCCGTAGAAGGACTCGGTCAAGGGCGTTTCCGCGTCGGCCACGCCCATGGCCGAGGTATTCACGTTGTCGGAGCCGGGCTGCGAGGGAGGCAGGCTGCTCACGCGCAGCACCGTCGCCTGGGCCGCGAACTCGCCGCTTACCTGCCCGGTTTGCAGGGCCTTGGCGTCGAGGATTCCGAAGGCCGGCGAGGCGCTCGATGCGATCACCGTCACCTTCGCCCAGTCGTCGGGGGCCGGCAGGGGCGCGATCGCCGCCATCGCCGAGTCGACCCCCGCCAGCGTGACGCCCGCCGCCACGGGGCCGGCCCGGGTGCTGGTCTTCACCTCGAGGCTCGCCTCGGCGCCGGGGTGCCAGTTTGCGGAGGAAGAAAGGGCCACGTTCAGCTCCGCGCGCGGGCGCACGTACAACAGCGCGCGCGCCCCGCCCCACTCCACCCACGCGAAGCCGCTGGCCTCACCGGGCACGATGAACTTGCCGAGGCGTTTCTCGGGATCGAAGGGAAACTTCACCAGCAGGCGGTCGCCCTGCACCAGGCGCATCTCCGCGGGGAACTCGCCGTAGAAGTCGGGGCCGCGCAGGGCCGTCAGCTCGATCTCGGCGCCGGGGTTGACGACCACCTCTGAGAAGCGCAGGCGCAGGCTCGGGACGGCCCCCACCGGCATGCGCAGCGTGGACGTGCCTTGCTCCGCCACCGTGGCCACGAAGGCGAAGCCCGGGTAGCTCGACGGGCTGGTCCAGCTCGATCCGCTCGACGAGGCGGCGTACACGCTCGCGGTCAAAAGCCCCGCCACCTCCTCGCTCACCGCGCCGTCGGTGCGCGCGCCGGAGAGCGCCCGCTCGATGCAGGGGAGGTAGCGCGCCACGGCCTCGTCGCCCTCGGCCCCCACGCGCGAGAGGCGAGGGGCGCTGCCCTCCCCCGGGATGACGAAGGTCCAGGCGGCCGGCAACTTGCCGCCGTCTTGTGCCCCGGCCACGCAAGCCCGCGCGGCGCGCGCCGCGTCGGCGAAGGCCTCGCTCACGCCCTCGTCGTTGCCGGCGAAGAGCTGCACCGTGGCGTTCACGGTCGACACGCCGGGGTTGGTGAGCGCGAAGCCCACGTTGACCACGCGATCCGGGCCCCCGCGCAGGCGGGCGCCCCGCGCCCCGTCGCGGAGGCAGGCGCGCACCACCGGCGTGAACTCGCCCGTCCACAAGGCCGACACCCCGCCGGGACCGGCCCGGAGGTAGGCCACGCCGGCGTCGCGGGCGTCGACGAGGTTGGCGCAAGGGCGCCACGCCACGGCGAGCTTGTCGCCCAGCTCGGAGAGCGCGAGGTCGGCGTTGCCCGACACCTCGTCGGTGATCTCGACCAGCCGCACGGGCACGTCGGCGGCCGCGGGACGCACGGGCAAGGCCGGCTCGGTGACGGTGACCGGCTGGCCGGGATCGAACTGGAACTTGGCCACGGCGTCGGCGTCGGTCTCCGCTTCGAGGCCCGGGTCGCGACTGTCCCACTCGCGGCGCAACTTCACCTTCACCCCGGGCAGCGGCTTGCCCTCGGGGGTCGTCACCCGGAGGTAGAGGCGGTTGTTGGCGTCGGGCACGAGGCCGCCTTCCAGCTCGGTGACGGCCTCCACCGCGATCGCGTCCTCGCTGAGCAACACGCTGGCCGACCCGGCCCCGGTCTCGCCCGTCTCATCGGTGACCTGGGCGTACACCCCGAGCGTGACCTTTCCCACGAGGTCGCCGGGGACGGCACCCAGGTCGAGCTTGAACTTGCCCTCGCGGTCGGTCTGCAGCACGCGTGACTCGAGCCACTCGTTGGGGGGCGGCCAGGCCCCGGAGGCGCTGACCGAGAGTGCCACGGCGGCCTCCTGCACGGGCGCCCCGGAGGTGTAGCGGGCGGTGCCCTCCACCACCGCGTGGCCCCCCTCGCCGTACCAGCGCTCGGTGGGCTCCAGCGTGACGAGGAAACGCGGCAGGCGATACTCGCGCACCTCGAACTCGTGGCGTGTCGTCAACGCGCCGCTTTCAAAGCCTATGGACCAGATTCCCGGCGGCGCGTCGGGCGCGAGCGGGAAGGTGGTGCCGGTGGCGCCGAAGGCGAGCGTGCGCGCCTTCTCCTCCATCACCAGCTCGCCGCTCGGGTCCCAGACTCTCCAGCGCCCCGGCCGATCGTCGAGCGGCGCGAGGCTGCCCGCCTCGAGCAGCACCGCGCGCGCCTTCACCGTCTGGCCGGCCCGGTAGAGCGGTGCATCGGTGAGCACGTGCTCCAGGGCCGGGCGGTAGAGCGGCAGCGGTACGTCGAGGGTGGTTTCCCCGCTCGGCACCTTCGCGCGCACCCGCAGCAGGTAGTCGTCGTCGGGGAGGTCTCTCGGTAGGAAGAACTCGGCGTACTTCCGCCCGGCCCAGGGCGACTTCCAGCGGCGCTCGGCCTCGAGCGGCAGCTCGGTCCCGTCGGGTTTCACCAGGGCCAGGGTGGGCGAGAATCGACGCACGGGGGAGGTGTAGGTGGGGTTGAGTTGCTCGTCGTAGAGCTGCCCGATCGCGTTGACGTGGACGGTGCCCTTCACGCCGCGGCCGATGGCGCTGGTCTCCACCGACAGGTAGGGCATCACCCCGGCGGGGCAGGTCCACTCCACCACGCCGTACGACCACCAGGCGCTCCAGCAGGGGCCGGCCACGCCGGCGCAGGCCACGCCCACCATCACCGCGGCGCCCCCGAGGCCCAGTAGCAGCTTCTTCCATGCGCGCATCGAACGGCTCCGGCGGGTTCGCGGCGGGAACGTAGCGCGGTGGACGGAGCTTACAGGGCTACGCCTCGATGCCGAGGATCTTGCCGAGCACCACGCGGTCGCCCTGGAGGGCGGTGCGCTGCATGTAGAACTGCAGGCCGCGCTCGTTTCCCAGTTCCTCGCCGCCGCCGGCGCGACCGGGGCCGCCGTGCACGCAGCTCGGCAACACCATGCCCGGGGCCGTCACCTGGTCGGCCACCTTCGACGACACCAGCATCATGCGGCCCAGCCAGGGCGCGCCGTCGACGATCATCTGCCCGATCCAGGCGCGATCGTCGCTGTAGGCGGTCGACACGAGGCTACCCTGCCCGCGGGCGAGGAAGGCCGCGCCCTCGGTCGCCGATCCGTCGTAAGGCAGGATGGAAACGGAGGGGCCGAAGACCTCGATGTCGTGGACCGGCCCCGGGCCGGCGCCGTCGAGGCGGATCACGGTGGGAGCCACGAAGTAGCCCTTGCCCGCCTCGCTGCCGCGGCCGTCGACGCGCTCGGGGCCGCCCACGACCACGCGCCCGTTGGCCGCGACGGCGCGGATACCCGCCGTCACGTCGCGGAGCTGCTGCGCGGTCGCGACCGGGCCCACGGTGACGCCGTCGACCAGAGGGTTGCCGACGGTATGCGCGCCGAGCGCCTCGACCACCGCCTCCTCGAAGTCGTCGACGAGTGACTCGGGGACGGCCACGCGCCGGATGGCAGTGCACTTCTGGCCGGTCTTCTGCGTCATGTCGGTGACGACGTGGCGCACGGCGGTGTTCCACAGCTCGCCGCCGATCTCGGTGTCGGGACCGAGCACCACCGCGTTGAGCGAGTCGGCCTCCACGTTGACCCGCACCCCGCGCTCGGCGAAGCCCGGCGTCTGGCGCAGCATCGCGCCGGTGCCGTTGCTACCGGTGAAGGCGAGGCTGTCCTGGGCGCCGAGTCGCGACAAGAGGTCGCCCGCCGATCCGCAGACGAGCTGGAAGCCGCCCTCGGGCACGAGCCCGCTCTCCGCGAGCAACTCGGCCATGCGGAAGGCCACCAGTGCCGTGGCGGTGGCGGGCTTCGACACGATGGGCGCGCCGGCGAGCCAGGCCACGGCGGCCTTCTCGAAGGTGCCCCAGGCGGGGAAGTTGAAGGCGTTGACGTGGACCGCCACGCCCTTGCGCGGCAGCCAGAGGTGCTGGCCGCCGAAGCGGGGGGCGCGGGTGAGCTGGGCCATCTCGCCGTCGAGGATGAACTTGCGGTCGCCGAGCTTCGCGGCGAGGCTCTCGCCGAGGCTCGCGTAGGCGCCGAGGGTGCCGATGGCGCCGTCGATGTCGAACTTCGCGTCGCCCCGGGTGTTGCCGCCGTTCTGCTGCGCCAGGTCGAGCAAGGCCTCGCGGTGCGCGTGGAACAGCTTGGCCACGTTCTTGAGCATCAAGGCGCGTTCCGCCCAGCTCATCGCCGATAGGGCCGATAGCCCGGCGCCCCGCGCGTGATCGAGCACCCGGCCCATGTCGACCCCCTCGCTGGAGGCCGCGCCGAGCACCGCCTCGGTGGCGGGGTTGACCAGCGCGGCGCGCTTGTCACCGCCCTCGTGCCATGTTCCATACACCCACGACTTGAGACGAATCATCGAGGCTGCCTCGGGAGGGTCGGGCAGCTATCCGATTCGGTCACTCCTCGCAGATGTAGCGGAAGGGCGAGGTGCAGGGCTCGTCGTTCCAGGTGTAGCTGCCGAAGCGGCCGAGTTGCATGCAGTCCTCGTTGCCCACGTTGTTCGGCTCGCCCGAGTGCCAGTTGGTGTAGGTGGCGGTCTCGCCGTTGGCCCAGACCCAGGTGCCCTCGGTGGCGGCGTCGGAGTAGCCGGTCCACCACTTGCCCACGTAGAAGAAGTAGGCGATATCGACGAGCCAGGTGTTCTCGCTGCTGTCGTTGACCGTGGTGAGATCGTAGCCGTAGGTCTGGCAGATCGTTCGCCCCGCCGACCAGGTGAGCGCGGAGTCGCAGAACATGTACACGTGGTCGCCGTACTCGGCGGTGGCGCAGTCGCTCGGGCAGCCGCTCTCGTCCTTGTCGCCATCGCAGTTGTCGTCGATGGTGTTGCACACCTCCGCCTCGCCGGGGTTGACGTCGGCGTCGCCGTCCTCGCAGTCGGTGTCGTCGGCCACGTAGCCGCTGGGAGCGTCGCAAGCGGTGGTGCTGTACGCGGCGTCGCCGTAGCCGTCGCCGTCGTCGTCGGCGTACCAGGTGGACTCGCCCGTGGCTCCGGCCTCGTCGATGCTGCCGTCGCAGTCGTTGTCCTGGCCGTCGCACAGCTCCGGGGCGCCGGGGTAGTCGAGGTGGTCGCCGTCGTTGCAGTCGGTGTTGTCGGCCACGTGGCCGCTCGGCTCTTCGCAATCCACGCGGTAGGAGCTGGGGTCGCCGTAGCCGTCGCTGTCGGCGTCGGCGTACCAGGTGCTGGCGGTCGAGGTGTCGAGCGAGCCGTCGTCGTCGTCGACGTCGCCGTCGCAGTCGTTGTCGATCCCGTCGCACACCTCGGTGGCGGCGGGGTTGATGTCCTCGTCGCTGTCGTCGCAGTCGGTGTCGTCGCCCACCGAGCCGGCCGGGGCGTCGCAGGCCACGGAGCTGACGGTATCGTCGCCGTAGCCGTCGGCGTCGGCGTCGGCGTACCAGGTGAGCGCGTCGGCGGCCGAGTTCTCGTCGACGCTTCCGTCGCAGTCGTCGTCCTCGCCGTTGCAGTACTCGGTGGCGCCGGGGTTGACGCTCGACGCGGTGTCGTCGCAGTCGGTGATGTTCGCCACGTAGCCGCTCGGCCGGCTGCACGACTCGGCGCTGGCCGAGGCGTCGCCGTAGCCGTCGCCGTCGGCGTCGGCATACCAGGTAGCGGCGTCGATGGCGGCATCCTCGTCGATGGCGCCGTCGCAGTTGTTGTCGATGCCGTCGCAGTACTCGGTGGCAGCGGGGTTGA
>VGRE01000166.1 GCA_016875435.1 Deltaproteobacteria bacterium
GCTTCACCGCGCTCGACAACCCCCAGCCGCTGCCGCGCCTGAAGGTCGACGAGCCCACCATCGGCATGACCT
This sequence comes from Deltaproteobacteria bacterium, assembly GCA_016875435.1. Taxonomy (GTDB): domain Bacteria; phylum Myxococcota_A; class UBA796; order UBA796; family SXON01; genus SXON01. Next base: position 73 of record VGRE01000166.1, read on the forward strand.
TCTCCGCCAACAGCTCGCCGATGTCGGGGCGCGAGGGCAAGTACGTGACCGCGCGGCAGATCCGCGAGCGTCTCGACAAGGAGATGCTGATGAACCCGGCGCTGCGCATGGAAGACACCGGCTCCGCCGAGACGATGCGCGTGTTCGGCCGCGGCGAGCTGCAGCTCGCCATCCTCATCGAGACCATGCGCCGCGAAGGCTTCGAGATGAGCGTGTCGCGACCTGAAGTCCGCACCCAGGAGAAGGACGGCAGGACGCTGGAGCCCTACGAGATCGCCCAGCTCGACTTCCCCGAGACCTTCATGGGCGTCGTGACGCAGAAGATGGCGCTGCGCAAGGGGCGCATGGTCGAGATGAAGATGGACGGCAGCGGCCGGGTGCGCCTGTTCTTCCGCATCCCCAGCCGCGGCCTCATCGGCTTTCGCGGCGAGTTCCTCAACGACACCCGGGGACAGGGCCTGCTCAACACCCTCTTCGACGGCTACGACGAGTTCGCCGGGCACATCCAGAGCCGAGCCAACGGCTCCCTCATCGCCGACCGGCTCGGCGAGGCGACCACCTACGCGCTGTTTCACCTCCAGCCGCGCGGTCGCATGTTCGTCTCGCCGCAAGCGGTCGTGTACGAGGGCATGATCATCGGGGAAAATAGCCGCGAGAACGACATCAACGTCGACCCTACCCGCGCCAAGCAGCTCACCAACATCCGCTCCGCCGGCGCCGACGAGAAGCAGATCCTGGTGCCGCCGGTGCAGATGACCCTGGAGCGGGCGCTCGAGTACATCGCGGAAGACGAGCTGGTGGAGATCACCCCCGGCAGCATCCGGCTGCGCAAGAAGGTGCTGCCGAAGAACATGCGCAGCGTGGTGCGCAGCGGTGGCGACGACGACTAGCCGTCGCGACGCCGCCAGTGAGGCGACAGCGCCAGCGTGGCCGGCACCACCAGCGGCACCATCGCCGTGCCGAGCAAGAGCCCGCCCACCATCACCACGCCGAGGCCCCGGTAGAGCTCCGTCCCCGAGCCAGTCCCGGCCGCGAGCGGCAGCATGCCCACCACCGAGGTGACCGCGCTCATCAGGATCGGGCGCAGCCGGGCGACGCTGCTCGCGCGCAGCGCCTCGGCGGGCGACAGGCCTTGCTCGACGAAGTTCTGGGCCTGGCTCACGATGAGGATCGAGGTGTTGACGATCACCCCGCAAAGCAAGACCAGGCCGAGCATAGCGATGGTATCGAACTCCACAGGCGTGACGACGTTGATCCCCGCGAGCGCCAGCAGCGCGCCGCAGATCGCGAGGGGCACCGCCGTGAGGACCACCATCGGCGTGCCCCAGGAACGGTAGAGCGCCACCAGCAGCAGGTAGACGATCAGCACCGCCCACCCGAAGCTGCGCGCCAGGCCGTCCAGTGTCTCGTTGAGACGGTCGGCCGTGCCCCCGAGCAGGATCGAGTAGCCCGGCGACAGCGAACCCCGCGTGGGCCCGAGCGCGTCAGCCTCCGCCTGCGCGATCGCGTGGCCCAGCGCGAGCCCCTCGCCGACGTTCACCGAGAGCGTCACTGCGCGTTGCTGGTCGAAGTGCGGGATGGCCACCGGGCCGCTGCCTTCCACCAGCCTCGCCACCGCGTCGAGACGCACGCCCGGGGCCACGGGCACCGAGGCCAGCGCCCGCGGGTCCTCGCGGTAGGCGTCGGGCCCGAGCACGACCAGGTCGATCTCCTCGCCCGCGTCGAGGAAGGTGCCCACGCGACGCCCACCGACCGCCGCCTCCACCGCCACCGCGAGGTCGGCCGGCCGCAACCCCAGCTCGGCGAGCCGCCGGCGATCGGGCTCCACGTGGATCTCGGGCGTGCCCGCCTCGTAGTTGCTGCGGACCGACACGATGCCCGGGACCTGGGCGAGCTTGCCCTGGAGCGCACGCGCCGTCTTGACCAGCTCGTCGAGGTCGGGACCCACCACGCGCACCTCGAACTGCCGTCCCGGGTCGTGAAAAATGCTGGCACGCCGAGGGAAGAGGAAGCGGAAGCCTGGGATCTTGCTGGTGCGACCACGCAGCTCGCCGAGGAACTCCGCGAAGGGGCCCGGGGCGCTGTGGGGCGGCAGGAGCGTGAGGCCCATCGCCGAGAAGCGCGTGTTGAACACCACGAAGGTGCGGCCGATCCGCGGGTCGTTGACCAGCTCCTCCTCGATCGGCCGGAGCAGCTCGGCCGCCGCCGCCGGGGAGGTGCCCGGCAGGGGCCGCGCCACGGTGAGGATGAGATTTCGGTTGCCCTCGGGCAGGTAGCTCGCGTCGGGAACGAAAAATACCCCGGCACAAGACAGCGACAGCGCGCCGCCGATCACCGCCAGGCGCGCCCAGGGGCGACGGCCGGTGACCGCGTCGATCACGCGCCCGTAGGCCCGCGCGAAGCCGCCAGGGCCAGCGTCCTCGCGCACGGTGCCGATGCCCCCGGCCGCCAGCGCGGGCACCACGGTGAGCACCGCCAGCAGCGAGAGCACGCAGGCCACCGAGATGGAGAGCGCCAGGTCGCGGAAGACCTGTCCCGCCTCGCCGCCGAGGAAGACCACCGGCGCGAACACGCAGACGTTGGTGAGCGTGGCCGCCAGCATGGCCCCGGCCACCTCGCGGGTGCCCTCCAGGGCCGCGTCGGCGGGGAGGCGCCCGGACTGTCGCAAGCGATACACGTTCTCGACCACGACGATGGCGTTGTCGATGGTGATGCCCAACGCGAAGGCGAGGCCGGCCAGCGTGATGATGTTGAGGCTCCGGCCGAGCGCCCAGAGCACGGGAAACACCCCGAGCACCGCCAGCGGCTGCGCCAGCGCCACCACGCCCACCGCGCGCACCGAGCGCAGCACCCACCACAGCACGCCGAGCGAGAGCAGCGCGCCGCCCGCGATGTTGCCGAGCGCGCCATCGAGCGCCTCGTCGATGTAGTCCTGCTCGCTGTACAGCACGCGCATGCGCGCGGGGAAGCCCTGCGCCGCGAACTGCGCGTGCAACTCGTCCACCGCCTCGAGTACCCCCCGCGTGGTGCTCGGCACGTTCGCCCCGGTGCGGCGCTGCACCCCGAGCGCCACGCCCGGCACCCCGGTGAGTCGCATGATCGAGGGCTGCAAGCCCGGCTCGGCGACGACCTCGGCCACGTCGCCCACGCGGATCGTGCCGCTCTCATCGCGCCGGATGACGATGCTCTCCAGCTCCTCGGCGCTCTCGGCGCGCGCCGTGGTGCGCACCGCGTACTCGCGCTTGCCCGCGGTGAGCGGCCCCCCGCGCGCGTTGGCGTTGTCGCGGGTGAGCGCCGCGAGGATGTCGCGCACCGAGAGTCGAAGTCGCGACAGCGCATCGAAGTCGGTGCGCACGTGCATCTCGCGCTCGGCGCCACCGCTGACGATGAGACCGGCGACGCCGTCGACGCGCCGGACGCGCGGCGAGATCACCTCGTCGGCGAGGTCGCGGAGCAGGCGCTGCTCGGTGGGCGGCTGTCCCTCGGGCTCGCGCAGGCCGAGCCACATCATCGGCGACTGGCCGTCGGAAGAGGTCGCCACCACTTCCGGGGGGTCGGCCTCTGGTGGCAGGCCCCGCACCCCCGCCATCTTGTTGAGCAGGTCGACCATCGCCGCGTCGCGGTCGATGCCCTCGGTGAATCGCAGGGTGATCTCCGATCGCGACAGGCTGCTGCTCGACAACATCTCGCGCAGCCCGTTGACCGAGCGGATCTGCTCCTCGATGCGCCGGGTGACCTGGTCTTCCACCTCGGCCGGCGCCGCCCCCTCGTAGGCCGTGGTGACCACGATCTCCGGCGGCTCCACCGTGGGACGGAGCTGAGACGGCAAGAGGCGAGCCGCCATCACCCCCGCGAGGGTGACGAACAAGCTCGCCACCATCACCGACCACGGGTTCCTGACGGAGGCGGCGATCACCGCAGCGCGCTTACCCCGTCAATCAGTACACGTTGTACTTCCGCCGGTACGCCTCGTGCTCGCGCACGTTGCGACTCGGGTGGAGCACGCCGTCTTTGTCGTGGAGATAATACCAGAACTCGCTCTCAGTCGGGGCGGCGGCGGCCTCGAGCGAGGCGAGGCTGGGGTTGCCGATGGGCGTGGGCGGCAGGCCCGGTCGCAGGCGGGTGTTGTACGGGTCGGCCGGGTCGCGGAGCTTCTCGAGGAAATCCTCCCGGTTGTTCCAGTCGGCGAGCGTGTAGCGGCTGGTGGCATCGATGCCGAGGTTCCAGTCGTTCACCAGCCGCTTGTACATGATCCCCGCCACCATCGGGCGGTTCGCCGGGCTCGGCTCCTCCCGCTCGAGCATGCTGGCCACGACCACCACCTCGCCCAGGGGCCGCTCGCCGCTGTAGGCCTTACCGAAACGCTCGTCAAAGGTGGTGAGTTGGCGCTCCACGAACTTCGCGGCATCGAACCCATCCGCCGGCACCATGTAGGTTTCCGGGAACAGGTAGCCCTCCTTGCCACTCGCCGCTTCGATGAAGGCACCCGGCTCGATGAAGCCCTTCTCCACCAGCGCCGCGTCGATGTCGCGGACCCGCCAGCCCTCCAGCACCGTGAACGCCACCTCGTCGGGGATGGGCACGCCGCAAAGCGCCTCCACGATCTCGCGGGCGCTCATCGAGGCGCTCAGCTCGTGCTTGCCTGCCTTGATGCAGCCCCCGGCCTCGTTGAGCCGGATGTACCAGTCCCACTTCGACTGGCTCTGCACCAGCCCCAGCGCCGCGAGCTCATCGCCCAGCCCGCGGGCAGTGGCCCCCTTCGGCACCTCGAACACCACGACCGGCGCGCCGGGAGGGCCAGGCGCACGCTCGAGGTCGCACGCCACCAGCAGCAACAACATCTAGGCCTCGCCGAGCCGCCAGATATCCCGCCCGCTGAGGATCTCGCGATCGCGCGGGTGCTCCAGGGTGGACACGATCGCCCGCGCCACGACCTCGATGGGGATGGCCCGGATGTCGTCGGCGAAGCCCTGGAGGAGGGGCAGGTGACGTAGCGAGTTGCCCAGCCATTGCACGGCGCCGGGCACCTCGCGCCGCCCGTGGTGATCGGAGGTGTCCCACTCCGGGGAAACCAGCGCCGAGGGGCGAAAGATCGTCCAGCGGATGTCCTGCGCCGCCATCACGATGCGCTCGCACTCGCCCTTCATCTGGGCGTACGCGCCCGGGCCGCCGGCGCCATACGACGACAACAGCCGCAAGCGCGAGACGCGCTCGGCCTTGGCCGCCTCCACGAGCTGCGAGGTGGTGCCGACGTCGCTGGTGTCGTAGGTGTCGCCAGTCGCGAAGCGTTTCTTCATCGTCCCCACCAGCGAGACGATCACGTCGCAACCACGGATCGCGCGCCTCAGCGCGCTTTCGTCGGCGAGATCGAAGACCGCGGCGCGCGGGTCTTGCCCGAGGGGATGCCTCGCGGCCGTGGCCGGGCGCACGTGCAGCACGAGCGGGTGACCCCGTTTCTCGGCGAGAGGAGCGAACACGCGACCAGTCGCGCCCGTGGCGCCAGCGAGGAAAACGCGCATGCTGGCCGAGTATCCAGTTTCACGGGCACCCTGCCCGCCCGGTCGGCTAGGGTGCCGCCGTGCGCCTGAACCCTCTCCTCGGCCAGCTGCCGAGCTACCCGACGGTGGTCCTCGATCGCAAGAAGGCCGAGCTCATCGCCCAGGGCAAGCCCGTCTACGACTTCGGCACCGGCGATCCCACCGAGCCCACGCCCGACTTCATCCGCGCCCGCGTGGGGGCCAGCATCCCGGGCAACTGTCGCTACCCCACCGTGCTCGGCGACCGCGGGGTGCGCGCCGCATTCGCGGGATGGGCATCGCGACGCCTTGGTGTCGACCTCGACCCGGATCGCCAGGTGTTGCCAAGCTCGGGGAGCAAGGAGGTGGTCTTCCACATGCCGCTCCTGGTGGTCGACCCGCGGGCCGACGACCGCGCGGTGGTGTTCCCCGACCCGGGGTACAGCGTGTACTACCGGGGCGCGGTGTTCGCCGGGGGCGAGGCCGTCCCCCAGCGGCTCGAGGGCGACTTCGTGCAGCGCCCGTGGGAACTCCCGCGCGAGCTGCTGCGGCGAACGCGGCTGCTGTGGATCAACAGCCCCCACAATCCTACCGGCGCGGTCATGTCGCGCGACGACCTGCGCCGCACCTGGGACGTGTGCCGGGAGTTCGACATCCTGCTCGCCAGCGACGAGTGCTACGCCGACACCTGGTTCGACCGGCCGCCCCCGAGCATCCTGGAAGTGGCCAGCGAGGGCGTGGTGGCGGTGTTCTCGCTGTCCAAGCGCTCGGGCATGACCGGCTACCGCACCGGCATGATCGCGGGCGACCCGCGCGCGATCGCGGCCCTCAAGGACCTTCGCGCTAACCCCGGCCTCGCGCCGCAGGACTTCGTCAACGCCGCCGCCGCCACCGCCTGGGCCGACGACGCCCACGCCGAGGAACGTCGCGCAATTTTCGCGGCGAAGCGCGCGGTGCTGGTCGAGTTCTTACGCAGTCGCGACTTCAAGATCGTCGCCAGCGAGGCCAGCTTCTACCTCTGGGTGCGCGTGCCCGAGGGCCACGACGGGCAGTCCTACGCCGAGAAGCTCCTCGCCCACGGCATCGTCGTCAACCCCGGCTCCGCCTTCGCCATCACCGACGCCGGTCGCGACTACATCCGACTGGCACTGGTCCCCGACGTGGAGACGTGCCGGGAGGCGTGTGGGGTGTGGGGGAGGCTGTAGGCTGTAGGCCCGAGCGACGGTGGCGGGGCGCGACGAGGCTGATTCCTCCGCCAACCTTCCTAAAACCTAACCCCTACCGCCTACAGCCCATCCGCCACCGCATCCACCGCGCGCCGCAAGTCGTTGAATGCACCCCGGTTCCTCGGCGTGCCACCGGCCTCGCGCCAGGCGTCGGCGGCAGCGAGCAAGGCCGCCATGTCCTTCCTGCGGGCGGCGGCCTCGGCGCGCTGGAGGAGGGCCGCCCGCTCGGGGCCAGGGTCGGACTCGCGCATCAGCGACACCAGGCTCAGGCCGAGCTCCGCGTGGGCGTCGGGGGCCCCTGGCGACGAGGCGCGGGCCGCCCGAGGCCGGGTGAGCAGGTAGTTCGCGACGCCCGCGAGCAACAGGACGGCGCCGAGGCCGCAGCAGGCGAGGCCTGCGAGCTGAGACACCGCGTCCGACATCGCCCGGCCGGGCTAACGACCTGTGCCTAGCCTCGCCGCCATGAACCACGACACCGTCCCCGGTCGCGCCAGTTTCGCCGTCAGGGGCATGACCTGCGCCGCCTGCGCCACCCGCGTGGAGCGCGTGCTCGGCAAGCTCCCCGGCGTCGAGCGGGTCGTGGTCAACCTCGCCACCGAGCGGGCCACCGTCACCGGCCAGCCGCGGTGGGACGAGGTCTTCGCCGCCGTGCAACGCGCCGGCTACGGCGCGGTCGACCCGCGTGCCCCGGTGACCGTCGCGACCGGCGACGAGTCGCTCTACGCCGGCCGCCTCCGCGTGGCAGCCGTGCTCACCGTGCCGCTCGCCGCCGTCGCGATGCTTCACGTCCACTTCCCCGGCAGCTTCGCCATCCAGGGCGCCCTGGCCACGGCGGTGCTGCTCACCGCCGGTCGCCCCTTCCTCGTCAACGCGTGGCGCCTCCTGCTCGACAAGACCGCCAACATGGACACGCTGGTGGCGCTCGGCACCGGCGCTGCCTACGCCTACTCGTGGTACACCGTCGCAACCGGCGGCATGAACATCTACTTCGAGGTGGTGGGCGTCGTCGTCACCCTCATCCTGCTCGGCAAGACGCTGGAGGAACGCGCCCGCGGGCGCGCCGGCGACGCGTTGCGCGCCCTCGCCAAGCTGGTGCCCGACACCGCTGCCCTCTGGGAGGGCGGCGTCGAGCACGCGGTGCCGGTGGCCTCCGTCGGCCCCGGCGACCGCCTCGTGGTCCGGCCCGGCGACCGCGTGCCCGTAGACGGCACGGTGGTGGAGGGCGCCAGCGCCGTCGACGAGTCCGCCGTCACCGGCGAGAGCATCCCCGTCTCACGACAACCCGGCGACGTGGTCCTCGCCGGCACGCTCGTCCACGAGGGGCGGCTCCTCGTCGAGGCCCGCCGCGTGGGCACGGAGTCGACCGTCGGCCGCATCGTATCGCTGGTCGAGGAGGCCCAGGCCGGGAAGGCGCCCATGCAGCGGCTCGCCGACGAGGTGAGCGCCGTCTTCGTCCCCGTGGTGCTCGCTCTCGCCATCGTCACCGCAGCCGTGCACGCCTACCTCGGCGCCGACGCGCCCGGGATCCTGCTCCCCGCCGTGGCGGTGCTGGTCATCGCCTGCCCCTGCGCGCTGGGGCTCGCCACGCCCACCGCCATCCTCGTGGGCACCGGGCGCGCCGCCGAGCTCGGCGTCCTCGTGCGCGACGTGGCGGCGCTGGAACGGGCGCAACGCGTCGACACCGTGGTGGTCGACAAGACCGGTACCCTGACGCTCGGGCAGCCTGGCGTCACCGCGATCGCCCCGCTCCCCGGCATCACCGAGGCCGAGTTGCTCGCGCTCGCCGCCGCGGCCGAGCGATGGTCGGAGCACCCGCTGGGCAAGGCGATCCTGAGGGAAGCACTCGCCCGGGCGCTCGACATCCCCACCACCGGCCGCTTCGAGGCCCCGGTGGGCAAGGGCGTGCAGGCGGCGGTGGGGGACCGCCTCGTGCGCGCCGGCACGCTCGACTGGCTCGAGTCGTCGGGCATCGACCTCGCCGCGCTGCGCCCGCTCGCGGAGGCTCGCGCCCGGGCCGGCGACACCGTGGTGGGCGTGGCGATCGACGACCAGCCTGCCGGCGTGATCGGCCTCGCGGACACCCTCCGCCCCGGCGCGCCTGCGGCCGTCAGTCACTTGCGACGACTGGGCATCGAGGTGGTGCTCGCCACCGGCGACCATGCACTCGCCGCGGGCCCGGTCGCCGAGGCACTGGGCATCCAGCGGATCCTGGCCACGGCGCGCCCCGAGGACAAGGTGGCCCTCGTCCGCGAGCTCCAGGCGGCGGGTCGCAAGGTGGGCATGGTGGGCGACGGGGTCAACGACGCGCC
>VGRE01000167.1 GCA_016875435.1 Deltaproteobacteria bacterium
CGCGTTCTCGCGCGGCTCTCCCCGTGTCATTTCACACGAAGGGCTGACGAGGCCCTCGTTCCAGCTCCGGGCGTCGATGTTCGACTTGCGGCCCTCGCCACCCATCATCGCGACGATGCGCGACGATCCTGTTCAGATCCCGAGGAACAAGTACGCCACGCCTGACTCCGCCCCGTTGTCGTCGTTGCCCGGCGCGCCAAGCAGCACGTCGGCGTTGCCGTCCCCGTCCGCGTCGCCGTCGATCGCGATGCCGGCACCGAGCGCGTCGCGGCTGGCGAGGCCGTGCAGGATGCCGTCGGCGCCCGCGAGATCGATGCTGCCGGCGAAGGGCCCGCGCACGAGGTAGGTGACACCAGTGTCCGCGCCCCGAAGGTGCTCGCTGGTGGCGCCGATGGCGATGTCCGCCCAGCCGTCGCCGTCCACGTCGCCACCTGTGGCCACGCTCGTCCCGGCGCGGTTGCCGGTCTCGCGGTCGGCGAGCACGGCGGTGGCCCCGGCCAGCGACTGGGTGCCCGTGGTCCCGAAGGACACCACGTAGGAACGGCTGCGGATCGGGGCGCCCACCAGCGTGTCGTCGAGGCCGTCGCCGTCGAGGTCGGCGCCCCCGTCGACCGACCACCCGGCGCGGTCGCCGGTCGCCTCGCCGATCCACTTGGCATCGGCGGCGGAGAGGTCGATGATGCCGGTCACCGGACCGCGGATCACGTAGGCGGCACCGGAGCGACTTCCCGTGCTGGAATCGCCCCAGGCACCCACCACGAGGTCGCCGAGGCCGTCGCCGTCTACGTCGCCGGTGCTCGCCAGCGCGGTGCCGGCCCGGTCGAGCGCCACCTCGCCCACCAGCTTGGCCTCGGCTCCAGCCAGCGAGAAGCTGCCGGTCCGCGCGCTGTCGACCACGTAGACGGCGCCGGCCCTGTTGCCGCCCTGGTCTTCGTAGGGCGCGCCCACCACGAGGCTCACGGTACCATCGTCATCGACCACGCTGTCCACGTCGTAGCCGGCCCAGTCCAGGGCGTTCACGCCGGTGAGGATGGCACGCTGCGAGGGCAGGTCGATGTCGCCAGACACCGGTCCGGTGACGACGTAGGTGGCGCCGGCGTCAACCCCGGCGATGCCGTTGGAGTAGGCGCCGACGATGACATCGCCGTAGCCGTCGCCGTCGATGTCGCCGGCCGCGGCGACCGACCAGCCGGCGTAGTCGTCGCTGGCCTCGCCGAGCAAGCGCGCGGGGGCATCCTCCAGCAGGGTCTCGCCGCGGGGCGCGGAGAGGATCCACGTCACCCCGGCGCTGGCGCCCGCGTCGTCGTTGTGCGGGCCCCCGATCGCGATCTCGTCGGCACCGTCGGCGTCGAGATCGCCCAGGAAGGCCACGGCGCGGCCGGCGTCGTCGCCCGGCGACTCGCCGTACAGCTGGGCGTCGGCGGCGTCGGCGTCGCGTTCCCCCCAGGGGCCGCACAGGTCGCTCACGCCGTCGCAGTCGTTGTCGATGCCGTCGCCACACACCTCGGTGTTCCCAGGGAAGGCGTCGGCATCGGTGTCGTCGCAGTCGTCGCGGGTCTCGACGTAGCCCGCGGGAAGGTCGCAGGCCTCGGTGGTGCTGGCGAGGTCGCCGTGGCCGTCGCCGTCGGCGTCGAGGTACCAGGTGCTCTCGGCCAGCGCACCCGGCTCGTCGATCTCGCCGTCGCAGTCGTTGTCGACGCCGTCACAGCGCTCCCGGTGATCGGGCGAGGTGCCGGGGTCGGTGTCGTCGCAGTCGGTGTCGTCGGTGACGTAGCCGAGCGGCGTGGAGCACGACCAGAGTGGGCTCGCGGCGTCGCCGTAGTCGTCGCCATCGGCGTCGGCGTACCAGTACTGCGCCCCTGCGGTGGCGCCGTCGTCGACGCTGCCGTTGCAGTCGTCGTCGACGTCGTTGCACACCTCGGTGCCGCCCGGGCTCACCGTGGCGTCGTCGTCGTCGCAATCGTTCGAGGTGGGGTAGGCGCCGGCGGGCTGGGTGCAGGCGGTGCGCACGAGGCTGCCGCCGTAGCCGTCGCCGTCGCGGTCGGAGAACCAGGTGAGCGCGCCGATCGCCGACACCTCGTCGGCGCCCTCGTTGCAGTCGTTGTCGATGCCGTCGCATACCTCGACGCCCGCTGGCGAGACCATGCTGTCGGCGTCGTCGCAGTCGCCGGCCTCGGACACGTAGCCGGTGGGCGCGTCGCAAGCGCGCTCCATGTCGCTGCCGATGCCGTAGCCATCGCCGTCGTGATCGCCGTACCAGGCGGGTGCGTCGCCAGCGTTGGCCTCGTCGGACACGCCGTCGCAGTCGTTGTCCTGGCCGTCACAGGCCTCCTCGCCGTCCGGGTTGACGGCCACGTCGCTGCCGTCGCAGTCGTCGTCGTTGCGCACGTAGCTCGCGTCGGGGGCGCACCCCGTGACGGCATCGAGCGGGTCGCCGTAGCCATCGCCGTCGGCGTCGGCGTACCAGGTGCCGGTGCACTCCTCGGGGGTGGGCGTGTCAACCTCTTCCTCGGCCGGGATCTCGCCGCTGCCGCTGGCCGTGTCGAGCATCTCGGGAGGCGCCGTGTCGCCGGTATCCGCCTCGGCGGCATCGCCGCCGGTGTCGACGGGGTCTTCGACCGTGTCTCCGCCGCTCTCGCCGCCGGCGTCGGGCTCGCTGGCGCAACCGGCGTCATTGTCGTCGGCCACGCCCGAGCAGTCGTTGTCGATGCCGTCGCACACTTCCACGCCCTCGGGGCTGGTGCTTCCGTCGCCGTCGTCGCAGTCGCCGTGCGTCTCCACGTGGCTTGCGAGCGCGTCGCAGGCCCACTGATACACCGCTACATCCCCGTAAGTGTCACCATCGGCATCGGCGTACCACACGGTGGCATCAACGGCGTAGTCATCATCGGCCACACCGTTGCAGTCGTTGTCGACTCCATCGCACCACTCCGAGGCGCCCACGTGATACATCGCCGATGTATCGTCGCAGTCCGTATTATCGGAAACGGTGCTTGCATCCCCGCTGATGCATGACACGGGATTACTGGGGTCGCCGAAGCCGTCGCCATCGGCGTCGAGGTAGCAGGCGACAACGGCGGTGTCGGCAGAGGCGGAGTCCTCGCCGGGGCGGCCGGTGTCGGCGGTGTCGAGCCGGGCGGTGTCGCCTGGGGCGGCGGTATCGGCGGGCGTCGCGGTGTCGGCGGGCGTACCCGTGTCGCTATCTGCCGTGTCGAGCGGGTCGGGCAGGTCGCCCGTGGTGCCGCTCGTCGGCGGCTGGAACTCGCCGGTGTCGTACAAGGGGGGGTCCACCTGCGGCGCGGCGTCGGTGTCGACGGTACCGGTGTCGACGAGGTCGGCGCTGTCGGCGGGGACGGTCTCGATCTCGCTCGTGAGCTCCGCAGTCTCGGCGCCCGGGCGATCATCCACGGTGATGAGCCCTGGGCTCTCCTGGCAGCCGACGAGCAACACGACGAGGACGTCAAGTCGAGGACGCATGATTCCGTGTCGGACAGCCCGCCGGCAACTTGAGCCACGATTTCTATTGACGTGTCAAGGGCCAAGTCTTAACCCTTAACCTCCGGCACCCTTCCTCCTCGTGGACCTGCTATCCATCGAAACGCGAGAGCGTCACGACGTCCCCGGTCACTATCGCGAAGCTGCGGTGGCTCACCCAGTCTCCGGTATTGAGAAAATACCCCTCATTCCTACGCAGCAATCTCGGCCCGTGCGTGTGTCCCATGGCGACGAGCGCCTCGGGACACGCCGCCGCGAGAGCGAGCTGCGCGGCCTCGATTCCTGGGTCGGGCACCCCGTGGGGGCGCCCAGCGAGCTGGTGAAGGAAAGCCCACGCTCGTGCCGGGGGAAGGGCATCGACCGCAGCGGCGAAGGCGCGTCCGCGCAACAGCGCGTGCAAGGCCACGTAGCCCCAGGACGAGTCGGCCTCGTCGCCGTGGGACAGGTGGGCCCCCAGCGTCCCCAGGCGAGTGACCACCGCGGCGCCGGGGCGGGCGTGCGTCGGGACCGTGGCGCGGTGGGCCCGGAAGTAGTCGAGCGCGTGGAAGTCGTGGTTGCCTGGCAGGTAGACGAGGTCGAACTCGAGCAGGGCTCGGGCAACCGGTGCGTACTCTCGGAAGGGCTCGCCGTCGTGATGCCACCATGCCTGAAAGGCGTCGCCCAGCACGCACAGGCGGGTAGACGAGGGAAGCGTGCCGAGGAAGCGCAGGAAGGCAACCTGCGACGGGTGAGCGGGACCGTCGAGGTGCAGGTCGCTGACGAGGACGGCGTCCAAGCGCCCGGGCTATCAAGGCAGGCGATGGCCGCGCCTCTCGCCGACCGACTCCGACCCCGCACTCTGGACGAGATCCGGGGACAAGACCACCTGCTCGCCCCGGGCGCCCCATTCCGGCGGGCCGTGGAGGCGGGGCGACTGCGCTCGGTGCTCCTCTGGGGGCCCCCCGGCTGCGGCAAGACGACGCTGGCCCGCTGCCTCGCCGACGCGGCCGGCTACCGGATGGTGGCGCTCTCGGCGGTGCTCGCCGGGGTGAAGGAACTCAAGGAGGTGATCGAGCAGCGCCCCGGGTTGGACACCCGGCCGCTGATGCTCTTCGTCGATGAGATCCACCGGTGGAACAAGGCGCAGCAAGACGCGCTGCTGCCCCACGTCGAGTCCGGCGCGCTCACGCTGGTGGGCGCCACCACCGAGAACCCCGCGTTCCAGCTGGTGCCGGCACTGCGCTCGCGCTGCGAGCTGCTCGTGCTGCGGCCGGTGGAGCCCGCGGCGGTACGCGAACTGCTCGACGGCGCCTGCGGCCGCGAGGGGATCGTCGCCGAGGCCGACGCCCTCGACGCCATCGCGGGCGCCTGCGATGGCGATGCCCGTCGCGCGCTGTCGATGCTGGAGCGACTGCACGACCGCGGGGATGTGTCGCTGGCGGCGATGCGCGCCCTCGGCAACGCCATCTTCCACGACCGCGACGGCGACGCCCACTACGACGTCGTGTCGGCCTTCATCAAGTCGATGCGCGGCTCCGATCCCGACGCCGCCCTCTACTGGATGGCGCGCATGCTGGAAGGCGGCGAGGACCCGATGTTCGTGGCCCGGCGCATGGTCGTCTTCGCCAGCGAGGACGTGGGAAACGCCGAGCCACGGGGGCTCACGTTGGCGGTCGCCGCCATGGAAGCGGTGGCACGGATCGGCATGCCGGAGGCGCGCATCATCCTCGGGCAGGCCTGTACCTTCCTCGCCACCGCGCCCAAGTCCAACGCCAGCTACAAGGCCATCGACGCGGCGATCGCCGAGGTACGCCGGAGCGGCGCTCGCCCCGTCCCCGCGCACCTCCGCAACGCGCCGACGGCGCTGGCGAAGTCACTGGGCCACGGCGAGGGCTACCGGTACCCGCACGACTTCCCCGATCACTTCGTGGACGAGGAGTACTTGCCCGAGGGCGTGGATGGGGGCTTCTACCGGCCGGCCGGGCTCGGCAACGAGAAGACGATCAACGAGCGGATGGCGTGGTGGAAGCGGCGCTCGTCGGAGCGGAAACCGCGCTGAGCCACATCCAGAGACCGCGGGCCATGGCCGCGGCGACGAAGGGGATCACGCAGACAAGCGCCGCCTCCACCTGAGAGATGCGTCGCAAGAGCGGCGCCGGGGAGAGATCGAGTGGCTGCCCCCTCTGCCGGCGTACCCGCCAGGCGATGAAGATGGACATCGGCCAGAGCTCGAGCAGGCTGGCCAGACCGTAGATCGACATCTTCACCCACAAGAGGTTGTTGGCCAGGTAGAAGGCCGTCCCCTTCTCGAGGCCGCCGAAGGCCCGCGCCAGGCCTGACGCGAGCCACAGGATCGCGGCCGCGACCCACCAGTTGTCGGCGCGCAGGACCGCGTCGACGTCGACCGGCTGTTTCAACCCACGCTGCCGCGCGAAAATTGCACCCAGCCCCACGCCGAAGGCGGGCAGGTGCACGGCGCTGGCGGGGAGCAGGTGTCTAGAAGCTGTACTCCACCGAGTAGCCGCCCAAGTTCACGATGATGGTGCCGCTCCCGCCGTAGACGTCGATGTAGGCCTGTTTCAAGGGCTCGAGGTCCACGGTGATCACCTCGCTCGACCAGCCATCGCAGGTCTCGGGCTCGTCGCTCCAGTGCGACAGGTCGAGGCTCGCCTGCACCGGGTGGAACGCGCCGAAGGCCTGCGCGGGCCAGCATGTGGCGAAGAAGTGCTCGGCGCAACCCCCGCCATAGCTGACGCCCACGTCCAGCGCGTCGCCGTCGAGTGCCAGGCTGTCCACCTGGGTGGCGAGGCCGGTGCCCGACTCGCAGGCCGGGTAGGCGCTGTAAGGCTCGGGGTAGGCCCAGGTGCACACCTGGTCGACGCAGTCGTAGCCGGTCACCACGGGGCAGTCGCAGTCGGACCCCGTTCCCAGGTCGCAGCCCTTGGTGCTGCCCTCCTCCAGCAGGGCGTAGAACTCCGTGGTGTCGGCGTCAGCGCGGGCCACCCAGTTGCGCGTGCAGCCGCAGCTCGTCCCGGTGAGCTCGATGCCGCAGTCGCTGGCTTGCGCGCAGGCGCGGATCTCGTCTGTCTCGGCCACGAACTCGGCGACGACGTCGTCGCAGGTCCGGTCGGTGGAGGTGTCGGCGGTGTCGGGCGGCTCGCTGGTGTCGGCGGTGTCGACGGGCCCACTAGTGTCGGCGGTATCCTTCGGATCGGCCGGGCAGGCGAGCAAGTAGAGGATCATTCGTGCTCCGAGGGGCAAACCATAGCCCCGGTTGCGTGCCGACACAAGGGCCGCGCGACGGACCTCCACTTGCGGCTGATCGTGGGGTGGCGCTCGGCGAGGGCGAGACCTGGTCGGGAGAGGTCCGCTTCTCGCTCCGCCCGACCGCGCAGGGGCAGACCTTGGGCTGCGTTCAGCTCTCGCTCGACGAGGTGGAGGCGATACGCGTCGACCCCGAACACCCGCCGGCGCGGGGGTGCTCGCCAGCCACGTCGCGGATACCATCCGCGACCGCTACGCGGATGCGCCAGCGGCGGAGCCCGACGACGCCTCGTTCCCCCTCTCGGGACAGTTCCCCATGCCGCCACTCCATCGGCCAGGTCACGCAAGCCGAGCGTTCGCCACCCACACCGATCCGGCCTGCTCTCGATCCCGCACGGCGTCGGGCGGCTCGCGGTGGGGTTCTCGCGGCTCGATTCCACGGCGACGGTGAGCGCGGACCTCGACGGTGATGGCCAGATCGGCGCGGGCGAGGCGGCGGATGCAGGGGGTCCGGGCCCGGTCCTCGAGCTGCGTGGGCCACCTCCACCCGGGCCGGATGGCGCGCCCGGGGGCGGCCTGAGGCGCGGGCGATCCCGTTGACGCTCCTGCCCGCCGACCCGGCCCGCGGCGCTGAGGAGCGGGGATGGACCGCCGCCGACTTCACGGTTCGGCTCGCCAAGACCGGCGAGATGAGCGGAACGATCTCGGTCGTCGGAGCGGGTCGGGAGGTCTACCGGGCGGGCTTCGAGAAAACCTTCATGGATGGCGCTGAACGCGAGCCGCTCGACCTGCATCGCCCCACCGAGATCGGCAGGCCGACGCCGGTGGCCGCTTGGGATCTGGCGCCGGGGACCGTGCTCCTCCTGGAGAACCGCTCGTATGAAGGCGTGAACTGGCAGGCGATCCACCTCACCGACGAGGGGGCGCGGGACGGAGGCGCGCTCTGGCTGTACCTGTGCGCATTCTGATCTCGGGTGGCACCCGCGGTCCCGGAAGCTCCGCCACCCACCGAGGAATCGGACCTAGCGGATCGCGTACCCCCAGGTATAGGACGTACCGCGGTACACGCACCCCGATCCGGTGGCCCATGCCCAGGTGTAGTCCAGGCGCCCGCCGGAGCAGAACTCGCCGGCGTAGTCGGCGACGTGCCCCCTCTGCCCACCAGACCAGTCGTTGTCGCAGGCGAGGACGTCGTTCACCATGCCCTCCCAGCCGTAGTCGACGCACCCCATGACGATCTGGGAGTCCGAGGGCCCGTAGGTCCCGTGCTTGAACGCCGTACCGGCCGGCCCCACCGAGAAGTTGGTTCCGGATTCGGCCCACGACGATCCCGCGTAGGTCTGGCTGTACCAGTCGGAGTAGGTCTGGTTGAAGACCATGATCTCGTCGAAGGTCACGCAGGCGAGGTCCACGGACCACGCCGTCCCGCCGACCGTGCCCCAATCGGACACGCCCATGTACGTCGTCGCGTTCGACGCCTGCCAGCCCGCTACGGTCCAGCCGCCTCCGTCGGTCGTCATGTCGCACCAGGCGTCGGCGGGTGCCCCGCCGCACGGGTCCAGCTCGTAGACGCCGTCTGCGGCTCCGGGGTCCGCGGCGAGCACGTCGGCACAGCTCGCGCAATACCGCGTGGTGGCAGCGGCGTCGTCGCAGTCGGAATCGTCGGCGACGTACCCCGACGGCGCCGCGCAGTCGCTCGTGTCCAGGCCGGGGTCGCCGTACCCGTCGCCGTCGGAGTCGCGGTACCACGTGGAGACGGCGAGCCCATCGTCCGCGGTCCCGTCACAGTCGTCGTCCAGGCCGTTGCAGACCTCCGACGCGCCGGGCGAGATGTCCTCGTCGGCGTCGTCGCAGTCGGAATCGTCGGCGACGTACCCCGACGGCGCCGCGCAGTCGCTCGTGTCCAGGCCGGGGTCGCCGTACCCGTCGCCGTCGGAGTCGCGGTACCACGTGGAGACGGCGGACGCGTCCTCGTCGATCGAGCCGTCGCAGTCGTCGTCGTCGCCGTTGCACAGCTCAGTGGCGCCGGGATTGATGTCGCCGTCGAGGTCATCGCAGTCGCTACCGTCGGCCACGGTGCCACTCGGAGCGGTGCAGGCCCACTGGATGTCAAGGACGTTGCCGTAGCCGTCGCCGTCGGCGTCGAGGTACCAGGTGTCGGCCGTGCCGGTGTCGAGCGAGCCGTCGGCGTCGTCGACCAGGCCGTCGCAGTCGTCGTCCTCGCCGTTGCACGCCTCGGTCGCGGAGGGCGAGACGTCGGAGTCGGTGTCGTCGCAGTCGCTACCGTCGGCGACGC
>VGRE01000168.1 GCA_016875435.1 Deltaproteobacteria bacterium
GAAGCCTAGCGGACAGCCATCCAGCCGAAGGCAGTCAGGGCGCGGGGCGAATAAGCTCCGCTCCCGATGCAGAAACCGGTCGCGCTGGTCCCCATTCCTCTCCCCCCGCCCGGGCAGCAGCTCGCGCGGGGGGCTTCTTTTGTAACTGCCGCCGAGGCGCGGAACCGCTACCACCTGCCCGAGAGCCTCGAGTCGAGCAGTCCCGTCGGCTACCGGCGTCGCGTCGCCCTGTCGCCTGCCGAGGCCGGCGAGGCCGCGAGCCTCCTCGCGTTGGCACCCCCCGGCGCGTTCGTAGCGGGTCCCGGCCCCACCGAGGGCGAGCTCTTCGAGGAAGCGGCGCTGGGCGTGCTCAGCGCGCGGCAGTCCACCAACTACCGGGGGCACCGGCAGGTCACGATCGGTGCCGCCGACGCGGAGCGACTTCGCCCCGCGCTGGAAGGGCTGTTGCACCGGGAGGGACCTGTCCTCACCGGGGCCTCCCACCTGCACATTTGCCTGTCGCGACATTACCGCACGCCATTCACCTTCCTGCTCACCTTCGTGGGCCACGCCCCGCTCACCAGCCCCTTCACCGTCGCCGCGCGGGCGTGGCGCAAGAAGTTCGAGCACGCCGACGACATTCCCACCATCGGCTATTTGCAGCACCTGCACGTGGGCATCTGGGCCGACGCGATCGAGCGGGCGGCCCTCCTGGCCTCCGGTGGCGCGCGGCGGGCGCAAGCGTTCATGGCGCCATTCTCCGGCCCGGCGCGCCAGGCCGAGAATGCCAGCCCCATCGCGGAGATCGAAGCTCTCGCCGGGCTCTCCGACGCCGACCGCGCCCAGGGCTGGCGCGTGGCGCTCGTGGCGCAGGTGGGCAGGGTGGCGGCGACCTCGCCGGTGTCGCCGGCCACCTGCCGGAAACTCGGCGCGAACTTGCTGGCCTTCCGCTCCGAGCGCATCCAGCCGGGCGTCAACCAGGAGGAGAAGGCGCCTCCACCGTACCAGTCGCGACAGGAGATGGACGTCCCGCCCGAGCTGGTGGAGATGGCCGGGCGCGCCGGCTACAACGCCTTCTGCCGCTGGGCGGGCGTGGATCGCGACACCGCCAAGCGCCTGCTCTTGCTCGACCGCATCGACGTCCTCACCCCCGGGGGCAAGGAGCGCCTGCGGGAGGTGCGGAGGAAGCTCGAAGACGTGACCGACCAGGTGGTGGACGGCATCCCGGCCTGGATCGACTGGCCCACGGGCCGCGCGCTCTCGAAGAACGCGCTGCGGGGGAAGAAGGCCTTCGCGCTGGCCGGGCAGCGCATCTACGTGGGGGGCTTGTCGCGTCCGGAGGTGGAGGCCGCAGGCCTCGACTTCACCCACGCGGTGCGGGTTTTCGGGGCGGCGGCCTCGCGCTCGGCGCTCGCCTGCGAGCTGGCCGGCTGCATCGACCTGCCGCCCCAGTGCGACCTGCTGGCCGGGATCTGCCTCATGGCCGGGCCCGTGAACCAGGACGACATCGGCAAGCAGTTCTACGGCGGGAAAGACCTGCTCGCCGAGGCTTTTCCCGGTCGCGACCCGACATCACTCCTGGTGTGGACACTCAAGGCCAAGACCGTGGCCGACCCCATCGGCAACGAGGAGCAACTGATGAACGCCCGGCGCAAGGGCGCGCTGGTCGACCTGCGCCCGGCGCCCCACGAGGTGGCCTCGCTGCGGGTGAACGGAGAGCTGGTGCCGATGCGCCAGCGCGACGGCCGACGGAACGGGGAGCGTGCCTTCGCCGACGTCGACAACTTCGTCACCGACGCATCGGGACGGGAGATCGCCGGCAACCGCGGCTCGGCCTGGCCCCGGGCCTGGCGGGAGGCCCGGCCGTGGTCCTAGATTTCGACCGCCCCCCCCGCGTTTCCCTGTGGACGGTGCTCCGGAAGAAGGGCCGGCCAGTGTCGCCCGGAGAGGCCTGTCCGCGCGTGGAGGCACGGGCCCGCGTGCTCGACCTCGACCCGGCGCTCTACGCGCGCACCTGCGGTTTTCCCAGCACCGACCCGCTTCCGCTCACGTATCCCGCCGTGCTTGCCCGCGGCCTGCAGCTCGCGGTCCTCACCCACGAGGCCCTGCCCATCCGGCTCGCCGGGGTGGTGCACGCGCGCCAGCGCATCGAGCAGCGCCGCCCGATCCGGGCGGGCGAGGCCCTCTCGGGGCGGGTGTGGATCGAGGGTTTCCGTCCCGCGCGGCGCGGCGGGGAGCTCGACATGCACACCGTCGTCAGCGCTGGCGGGGACGAGGCCTGGCACGGAGTCACCACCATCCTCAGTCGCGACCTGCCCGGCGACGGCGTGAAGCGCCCGGGGGTAGACGACATCCCCTTTTCGCTGCGTCGGTCGACGAGCTGGCAGATTCCGGGCGACATGGGCCGTCGCTACGCGCGCGCCAGCGGCGACTACAACCCCATCCACCTGCACCGGCTGGCCGCTCGATTGTTCGGATTCCCCCGGGCCATCATGCACGGGTGGTGGACACTCGCGCGCGCCGTCGCCGAGGCGGATTCTGACATCCCTTCCGCCTGTGTGCTGGAGGCGAGCTTCCTGTCGCCCCTGTTCCTCCCCGGACAGGTGGTCTTCGAGTCCGGTCCACTGCAAGGTGGCTCGCGACTGGTGGTAAGGAACAAGGCATGGAAGAAGGGGGACGGGCGAGTACTGGTGGCAGACGTCACCCCGATCTAGGGGTTCCAATTCTCCACGAACTCATGCCGCTCCTGCAGCCACTCGCGCACGTAGGCCACCTCGCCGTCATAGTCGGTCCAGTTGTCACGCCACGACCAGCCCGAGTAGCTGTAGTAGTCGTCCTGCCACTTGTCCCAGTCGCGCCGGGCAGACTTGTCGATGCGATCGACGTAGCCGTCGATCAGCGCCATCGTGGTGTCCGGGTGAAAGACGGTGTCGCGCTGCGCGTCGAAGCGCACGCTCATGTCCTCGCCATACACCTGGCTCTCGAGCAGGCGCCGGAAGAGGTTGTTGGCGCTCGTGAAGTCGTAGTCGTAGGTGGCCGGCTCGCGATCCGTCTGCCAGGTCTGTCCCAACGAGTGATTGAAGTCCCACGGCGCGTGGTGCCAGAGCGGCGCGGCGGAGTCGTTGTAGAGGTACGCGTTCTTGCCGCCGCTGTCGTCGGCCTCGGTGAACACCACCAGCGACCACCAGTCGTAGAACTCGTCCAGCGCGAGCATGCCGCCCATCTGCGCGTCGAAGTCGGCCTGGCTCGACTCGGCCACGAATTGCACGAGAGCGTCGATGTCGCTGTAGTCGCTGGGGATGCCCTCCTTCTTCTCGTAGCCCGAGTGCCAGCTCGACTTGGTGACGCCGGCGTAGGTAGAGTAGAAGTTAGCCGTGTGATCCACGGACTTGTAGAGGCTACCCTCCTCGTTGTGCCCGTAGTCTTCCCACCACTCGCCGCTGATGTGGTCGGTGAGCACGTAGAGCCCATGGTACTCGCCGTCGAGGTAGACCACCACCATCATGTTCTCGATCTGCGCGCGGTCCCCGTCCTGCATATTCCAAAGGTCGTACACCATCTTCTGTCGGAAGTAGGCATTGTCGTCAAACGTGGAGGTGAGCACGATACCCCTTCGATTGGGGAAATCCTCCTCCTCGTCGTCGAACTCGTGGTCGGGCGGGAACTTCACGCGGAAGGACTTCTTGGGGTAGTAGCTCGACGCCGCGCCCCGGTACTGGATCTCCACCTCGTAGGCCTCGCCCCGGTAGGTGATGGTCGTGGGCTCCGAGTCGTCGAAGTTGATGCTGGGCGGCAGGTCGATGTGGAACACCGGCAGCCCGTACTCGGTGAGGTAGGTCTCGGGGCTCACCCCCTCGTTGCCGCGCGCGTCGTAGGCGTCGACCACGTTGACGAGGGCCTCGCCTAGCTCCTCCCCGTCGCCAGCCGCCGCCACGCGGATGGTCCAGGCCCCGGCGCTCGACAGGTCGGTCGTCCACGAGAACTCGCCGGTGCTGGCGTCGAGCGCGGCGCCGGGCGGGCCGTCGACCAGCGACCAGCTCGAGGCCGTCCCGCTGCCGGTGCAGGCGAAGGCCAGCGACACCGTGTCGCCCTCGTCCGCCTCCACGTCGGTGGCCTCGGGACGGCAACCGAAGTCCTCGGCGCCGTCGACGTTCTCGGGAGCGGTGTCGACCGGCGCGGGCGAGCCGTCGCCCTCGCTGCCCAGGTCGATCCCAGGGGCGGGAGTGCAGGCGATGAGAGTGAGCACGATCACGCCACCATCGTAGCAGGGCGCCCGCCGCGCGACGGTGCTAGACTCCGCGCCGCATGCGATTGTTGCTCCCCTGCCTCGTCCTCGCCGCCTGCGACGCGGGCTCCGACTCCGGCGACACCGGCGGCGACACCTACGATCGCCCCGACCCCACCGACACCAGCGACACGCAGGTCGACACCAGCGAGACGGGCGAGACGGGCGAGGAAACGCCCGAGCCGCCGGAGCTCGAGTGGAACATCGGCTCCACCGGCCTGCGAATGGATCTCACCTACGACGGCTCCGTGGGCGGCGAAGACGTGGTGCGCGTGGGTATCTGGACCGACGAGTACCGGGCCGGCACGCAACTCGAGAAGGTCGACACCTCCGCCAGCTTCCCCAAGACCCTCGAGGTGGAGCTGCCCGAGCTGGGCGAGGCGCCTTTCCAGTACGAGGTGTACATCGCCGCGTATATCGATAGGAACAACGACCACTATCACTACCCGGGCCCGGAAGACCTGGTGTTGATCTACGGCGAGGACGGCATCACCTCCTGGCCGATCCTCATCAAGGACGGCTACCTGACGACGGGCGTGGTGCTCGCCTTCGAGGACCCGTACTAGTCAGCTTTCTTCCTGAATAGATCCGACACGCGCCGTCCCACTTCGCGCGCGCGGGTCGCGTAGTGACCAGCGCCCTCCTGCCGGGCCCGCCAGGGCGAGTCGTCCGGATCGTCGCCCCGGAGCAGCAGCCCGAGCATCGTCTTGTAGAGCACGTGTCCGCTCAGCACGTGGCCAAGCTCGTGGACGAGCACGTAGCGGAGCTGGCCGTCGTCGAGCACTTGGAGCGTGCCGCTGTTGAGCACCACGAAGGGATGCTCCCAGGTCGGCGAGCTCGGTGGAGGGCTCGTCTACCGGCAAGCCGCCTCCACCTCGTCGACCGCCTTCGGGCAGTCACGGGTGAGAACGTCGGGGGCGCCGGTCGTCACCAGCACGTCGTCCTCGATGCGGATGCCGATGCCGCGGAAGGCCTCGGGGGCGAGCGAGTCGCCCGCGGGGATGTAGAGGCCAGGCTCCACCGTGAGCACCATGCCGGGCTCCAGCGGTCGCGAGGCGAAGCCGTGCCAGTAGGCCCCCGCGTCGTGCACGTCGAGACCGAGCCAGTGCCCGGTCCCGTGCATGTAGTAGCGGCGGTAAGCCTCGCTCACGATGTTCTCCTCCACGTTGCCGTGGAGGATGCCGAGGTTCACCATGCCCTCCACGAGGCACCTCACCGCCACGTCGTGCATGTCGCGGTAGGCGCGACCGGAGCGGGCGCAGTCGATCGCCGCGAGCTGGGCGGCGAGCACCACCTCGTAGAGATCGCGCTGGGGGCCCGAGAAGCGCCCGTTCACCGGCCAGGTGCGAGTGATGTCGGCGGTGTAGTAGCGGTACTCGCAGCCGGCGTCGACGAGGCAGAGGTCGCCGTCCCGCAAAGGCTCGCGGTTGGTGATGTAGTGGAGGATGCAGGCATTGTTGCCGCCGCCGACGATCGTGGTGTAGCCGGGGCCGTTGCCGCCCTTGCGCCGGAAGTGCCCGTCGACGATGGCCTCGACCTCGTACTCGTGCACCCCGGGACGACCCGCGCCCATCGCCAGTACGTGCGCCTCGGCGCTGATGCGCCCCGCCTCGCGCAACAGGTGCACCTCGGCAGGCTCCTTGAGCAGGCGCATCTCGCCGAGCGCCTTGCCCGGGTCGACGAAGGCGTGGGGCAAGGCGCAGCCGTTGCGGGCAGCGACCTTGGCGTGCCCGCGCAGCGCGCGATGCAGCGACTCGTCGAGAGCGGCGTCATCGCCGAGACGGTAGTGCAGCGAGGCATAGCCCTGGAGCAGGGTGCCCAGTCGCGACCCTAGCTCGCTGAAGGGGAAGGCGGCGTCGGCGCCGTAGCGCTCGCGAGCACCGGCCACGCCCTCGCGCACGCCCGTCCACACCTCGCGCTCGGGGTCTTTCGGCTGGACGAAGAGGATGAAGGGCAGCTCGCTTCCCGGCCGGAAGAGCGCGGCCACCTCGGGGTCTTCCCAGCCGGTGAGGTAGAAAAGGTCGCTCGCCTGCCGGTAACGGTACTCCGCGTCGGCGTTGCGGTGGTGGTGCGGCGGGGCCACGACGAGCGCGGCCGCGGGGCCGAGCGCCTCGAGGTACCGGGCGCGCCGGGCGGCGTGGGCGACGGGATCGGTATGCGGCAACATCGCGTGGTGAGTAACCAGCGGGTTAGGCAACGCGACCGATGGAGCGATACCACCTGACGCGGTCGTCCAACTCCGACGGCTACGACTTGAGTATCGCCGAGGTGAGCGCCCACGAGCCGCGGTTGATCCCCGTGCTCTCGGAGCTCGACCTGCTGAGCTACGCCGAGCCCACCTTCTCGCGCTACTCCATCGGCGGCCTCCTGCGCTTCGGACGCGTGTTCGTCATTCGTGCCGATGAGCTGGTGATCGGCGCCTGCCACACCTTCCGCAGCTTCGACGACCCCGACGAGGTGGTGGTGTTCAACATGGCGCTGCGCCCGGGCTGGCGCGGGCACGGCCTCGGCACGCGGCTGCTCCGGGGCGTCCTGGAGTGCCTCGGCGCGCACGGCGTGAAACGGGTGTCGCTCGCTGTCGCGACCAACAACCACCGCGCGATCGCGGTCTACCGCGCGAAGTTCGGCTTCGCCGACGTGGCCCGCCTCCCCAACGAGTTCAACAACGCCCAGGAATACCTTCTGATGCGGCTGGATCTCGCGGAATGGGCGTCTAGGAAGCCGTAGCGGCCGCGCGGATCGTCTCGCGGAGCAACGACGGGCTCGCGTTGTCGGGCAACCAGCTCACCGGGGCGTACTTGCGCTCCAGCACCGCCCATCGGCGCGGCTCGCCCGAGAAGTCGTGGCAGAACAGGGCCGGGGTCGCATGGCCCGCGGCCCGGAGGGCGGCGAGGATGTAGGTGCCCTGGTTGTCCTCGAGGAATTGCCGCGCGCGGACCGGGTCGCCGTTGAAGCGCTCGGCGGTGTCGGCCAGGTCGCCGAGGAGCTGTCCCGGCGACACCCGGTCGAAGCGCATGTCGAGGAGCACCACGTCGTGGGCGGTGACCGCACCAAGGGCCTCGGCGCCGTCGCCCGCGCGGGTGACCGCGAAGCCCTCCCCGAGAAAACGCAGGAGCGTGTCGCGATACTCGAAGCCGTCTTCGACCACGAGAACGTGAATCATTCGGCGTCGTCCCCCAGCTCCACCGCGCGAAACTGCACCACGACCGCCTTCTGCCCCCCGGCGCGCGGGTCGACCCGGATGCTCCCGCCGTGTCGGTTCACGAGGTCAACGGCGAGGCCAAGCCCCCGGCCGATGAAGCGACTGCGGATCATGGCGTTGGTCAGCATACCCGGCGCGTCGTCGACCACGGCGATCTCGGCGAGCAGGTGGCCGGTGATCTCGTCCTCCGTCTCGCCGAGTTCCACCTTGAGCGACCGCGCCCCGGCGGCGAGCGCGTTGCGGAGCAGGTTGACGAGGATGTCTTCGAGATCGGGACGGAACAGGCGCAGCGCCAGCGGATCGCCGGTGACGACCAGCGACGGGGCGTCGTCGCCCGCGAAACCGGGCTCGGCGCGAACGCGGGAATAAGCGTCGCGCACCAGCGCCGCGTCGACAGGCAGCACGCAGATCTCGCGGACGAGGCGGCCGAGCGCGTCGTAGATCTCGACGTTGACGACCCTGGACAGGGCCTCGATCTCCTCCACCTCGGCACGGCGAATCCGCCGCAGCCGCCGCAGCGCGGCACGCAGGGCGCCCAGGTCGGGGTCGCGTGCCACGTCGAGGCGGAGGCGATGGGCGCGGGCGAGATCGACCAGCGCGGCGAGGTAGGCCTCGGCCCTTTCGACCACCGGGGGCAGCGAGACGGCGAAGGCCTCCCAGGGCTCGGCGTTACCCTCGCGCAACGCGGTCGCGACTTCCGGGAGCACGGTGATGTTGTGCTTGATCACCTCGTGGCGAATCCCCGACAGCAGGCGTGCCGCCTCGTGCCAGGCGCCGGGGGCCGCGGCAAGCACCTCGCGTAGCGTGCGACCACCTCGTCGCGACAGCCACCACGCGACCGGCACCCCGACCACCACCGCCGCCGTTCCCCCGGCTACCAGGGCGATCCCGCGGCGCCGCTCGCTGGCCTCCAAAGCGAGCGCCCTCGCCGCCTCCCGGTAGGGTGACGCTGGCCCGGCGAGGGCCTCGTAGGCGGCGACCTCCGCGCCCGCCGTGGTCCAGTCGCCCTCGTCCCGCGCGAGCGTGGCGAGGAGGTAGTGAGCGTCGGCATCGCCCAGCGCCGCGGCCTCGCGGAGCGCGTCGCGACGCGCGCCGGTTGTCGGCTCCAGCTCGGCAAGGTTGCGCCAGTTGTCGGGCTGGGCCGGGTCGAGCGCGAGGGAGCGCCGCCACTCGGCGATGGCGTGGGCCGGTTGACCCGACTCCACCAGCAGGCGCGCGCGCTCGTTGACGAGGCGGGCGCTGCGCGGCTCGTAGCCGAGCGCGAGTTCGATCTCGGCAAGGGCGTCGGCGGGTCGGCCCCGGTCGCGCAGTGCCGCGGACAGCCGCCAGTGTCGCAGGGCCTCCGGGTTGGACGGCGGCGCCGCCTCGGCGCTCGCGGGCGGCATGGCCGGCGGCTGCCGGGCGAGCGTGGCGAGGCGGTCCTGGGCATCGCCCGCCCAGGCGCCCCGCGGGTCGGCCTCGATCACCGTCCTGAACGAGGCGGTGGCCGCGTCGAAGGCACCGGTGGCCTGCTGCACCGTGCCCAGGCGGTAGCGCAAGGCGGGATCGCCGGGACGAAGCCG
>VGRE01000169.1 GCA_016875435.1 Deltaproteobacteria bacterium
GGCGACAAGATGGCCGGCCGCCACGGCAACAAGGGCGTCATCTCCAAGGTGCTGCCGATCGAAGACATGCCATACCTGGAAGACGGCACCCCGGTCGATCTCGTCCTCAACCCCCTCGGCGTGCCCTCGCGCATGAACGTGGGCCAGATCCTCGAGACTCACCTCGGCTGGGCCTCCAAGGGCATGGGCCGTCGTATCGGCGAGATGATCGACGAGCAGTACGGCGTCGAGGTGCTCCGCGAGTACCTGACGAAGTGCTTCGCCGGCCAGGCCGACGTCCTCGGCTTCATCGCCAAGGCCTCGCACGACGATCTCAAGATCTTCGCCGAGAAGTACCGCCGCGGCGTGACCGTCGCCACGCCGGTGTTCTCGGGCGCGGACGAGTCGGAAATCAAGGACGCCCTCGAGGTCGGCGGCCGCAACCGCCACGGGCAGACCATCCTCTACGACGGGCGTACCGGCGACTCCTTCGCCAACAACGTCACCGTGGGCGTGATGTACGTCTTGAAGCTCCACCACCTCGTCGACGACAAGATCCACGCGCGGAGCATCGGGCCCTACAGCCTGGTCACGCAGCAGCCCCTCGGCGGCAAGGCCCAGTTCGGTGGCCAGCGTCTCGGCGAGATGGAAGTCTGGGCCCTCGAGGCCTACGGCGCCGCTTACTCGCTGCAGGAGTTCCTCACCGTCAAGAGCGACGACGTGCTGGGTCGCACCCGGATGTACGAGTCGATCGTCAAGGGCGAGAACGTGCTGGAGGCGGGCCTGCCCGAGTCCTTCAACGTGCTCGTGAAGGAGCTCCAGTCGCTCGCGCTCGACGTGGAGCTGGTCGAGGACAAGGACGTGCTGCGCCAGAGCTAGCCATCGTCCCCCGTCTTTCCCTACCGTTTACCGCCTACCGCCTAAAGCCTACAGCCTCGGAGTTCTCGTGAAGGACGTCTACAACCTGTTCGAGAAGCCCAAGAACCCGCTCCAGTACGTCGCCGTCAAGATCTCGCTCGCCTCGCCGGAGAAGATCCGGTCGTGGTCGCACGGCGAGGTGAAGAAGCCGGAGACCATCAACTACCGCACTTTCAAGCCCGAGCGTGACGGCCTCTTCTGCGCCAAGATCTTCGGCCCGGTGAAGGACTACGAGTGCATCTGCGGCAAGTACAAGCGCATGAAGCACCGCGGCATCACCTGCGAGAAGTGCGGCGTCGAGGTGATCCAGGCGAAGGTGCGTCGCGAGCGCCTTGGTCACATCGAGCTGGCCACGCCGGTGGCCCACATCTGGTTCCTCAAGAGCCTGCCGAGCCGCATCGGCAACCTGCTCGACGTGTCCTTGAAGGACCTCGAGAAGGTGCTTTATTGCGAGAGCTACATGGTCACCGATTCCGGCGAGTCCTCGCTGAAGGAAGGCGAGATCCTCTCCGAGGAAGACTACCAGGAGGCGATCCGCACCTACGGGTACGGCAGCTTCGAGGTGGGCATGGGCGGCGAGGTGGTCCGCGATGCGCTCAAGAGGCTCGAGATTGCCAACCTCTCTGAGGGTCTGCGCCAGCAGATGCGTGACACGACGAGTGAAGCGCAGCGTCGCAAGATCGCCAAGCGCCTGAAGATCGTCGAGGCCTTCCACGCCTCGGGCAACCTGCCCCAGTGGATGATGCTCGAGGTGGTGCCGGTGATCCCGCCCGACCTGCGCCCGCTCGTGCCCCTCGATGGTGGCCGCTTCGCCACCAGCGACCTGAACGACCTCTACCGCCGCGTGATCAACCGCAACAACCGTCTCAAGCGGCTGCACGATCTCAACGCCCCCGAGATCATCATCCGCAACGAGAAGCGCATGCTGCAGGAGGCCGTCGACGCCCTGTTCGACAACGGCCGCCGCGGCAAGGTGTTCACCGGCCCCAACAAGCGCGCCCTCCGTTCCTTGTCTGACATGCTCAAGGGCAAGCACGGCCGGTTCCGCCAGAACCTGCTCGGCAAGCGCGTGGACTACTCGGGCCGCTCGGTCATCGTCGTCGGTCCCGAGTTGCGCCTTCACCAGTGCGGCCTGCCGAAGAAGATGGCGCTGGAGCTCTTCAAGCCCTTCATCTACGCCAAGCTGGAGGAGCGTGGCCTCGTCACGACCATCAAGGCCGCGAAGAAGATGGTGGAGCGCGAGGAGAACGAGGTCTGGGACGTGCTCGACGAGGTGATCAAGGAGCACCCCGTCATGCTCAACCGCGCCCCGACGCTTCACCGCCTCGGCATCCAGGCCTTCGAGCCCGTGCTCATCGAGGGCAAGGCCATCCAGCTTCACCCGCTCGTCTGCACCGCCTTCAACGCCGACTTCGACGGCGACCAGATGGCCGTGCACGTCCCGCTGAGCATCGAGGCCCAGATCGAGGCCCGCGTGCTGATGATGTCGACCAACAACATCCTCAGCCCCGCGTCGGGTCGCCCGATCATCCAGCCCAGCCAGGACGTGGTTCTCGGCTGCTACTACATGACCCGCCTCCGCAAGTACGCGAAGGGTCACGGCCGCAGCTTCGGCGACCCCGCCGAGGTCGAGTGCGCTTACGACGCCGGCGAGGTTCACCTCCAGGCCCCCATCAAGGTCCGCCTCCCGGCCATGCGCCTCGAGAGCCGCCTCTACGAGCGCATCCCCGAGCTGAAGGACGCGCACCTGCTCGTGGGCGTCGACGTGTCTGCGGCCTCGCGCGAGATCTGGCACGTGCACCGCGGCGCCACCACGCGCCACGCCGAGAACACCGTGGTGGCCGACGTGGCCAGCGTGGGCGGCGACATCGCCGTGAGCGTCGATGGCGCCAAGGTCGACGGCGATGTCTTCGCCACCGTCGGCTTCCACCACCAGGGCGGCAAGCTCCCCGGCGGCAGGGGCCTGCGTTTCGTGGCCGGTCACGGCGTGGGCAAGTCCAAGCCCGTGGTCGACGGCGCTGGCGGGTTCGAGGGCGACGCGATCGACGTCGACGCCGGCCCCGAGCTGGTGGTCAAGGCCTACCGCCTGCCGAAGCTCCGCGGCAACTCGCGCGTCATCGGCGTGCTCAGCTGCGGCCTCCCGAGTGAGAGCGGCGAGGTGGTGATCGACGCGCGCCTCAACACCGCCCGTCGCCTCGAGCTGCTCCGCAAGGGCGTGGCGGCGCTCCGCGCCAAGTGCGAGGACGACCTCGTGCTCGTGGTCGCCCCGGCCGGCTTCTTCGGCTTCGAGGGCAGGGTGCCGCTCAGCCTCGACGGCGGCGACAGCCTCGAGGGCAAGGGCGAGATGGTGGATACCACCGTGGGCCGCGTGCTCTTCTTCGCCAACGTGGTGCCGCGCGAGATCCCCTTCAGCCTCGCGAACCGCGCGCTCGGCAAGAAGCAGCTCGGCGAGCTCATCGACCGCTGCTACCGCGTGGCCGGCGCCAAGAAGACGGTGCTCATGGCCGACGCGCTCATGCAGATGGGCTTCCGCATGTCCACCGCCGCCGGCATCTCGGTGTGCATCGACGACATGAAGATCCCCGAGGACAAGTCGGTGGAGATCGAGAAGGCCGCCAAGGAAGCGCGCGACACCGAGAACCAGTACGCCGATGGTCTCATCACCATCAAGGAGCGCTACAACAAGGTGGTCGACCTCTGGTCGAGCGTCACCGACTTGATCTCCAAGCGCCTGATCAGCAATATCAAGCTCGACAAGATCGTCAACCCCGAGACGGGGAAGCAGGAAGAGCAGGACAGCTTCAACGCCATCTGGATGATGGTCGACTCCGGCGCTCGCGGCTCCACCACGCAGATCCGGCAACTCGCCGGCATGCGTGGCCTGATGGCCAAGCCGAGCGGCGAGATCATCGAGAACCCGATCACCTCGAACTTCCGCGAGGGGCTCACCGTGCTCGAGTACTTCATCTCGACGCACGGCGCGCGCAAGGGCCTCGCCGACACCGCGCTCAAGACCGCCAACTCGGGCTACCTCACCCGTCGCCTCGTCGACGTCGTGCAAGACACGATCGTCACCGCGAAGGACTGCGGCACCCGTGGCGGCATGGAGATCCGCTCCCTCATCGAGGGCGGCGAGGTCATCGAGCACGTGGGCGAGCGCGTTCTCGGCCGCGTGGCGAGCGAGGACATCCTCGACCCGTACAGCGACGAGATCCTCGTGCCGCAGAACGGCCTCATCGACGAGGCCGCCGTGGAGCGCATCGTCGCCGCCGGCGCCGACCGCGTGAAGATCCGCTCGGTGCTCTCCTGCGACATGCGCTGGGGCGTGTGCGCCATGTGCTACGGCCGCGACCTGGCGCGCGGCACGCTGGTCAACGTGGGCGAGGCCATCGGCGTCATCGCGGCGCAGTCCATCGGCGAGCCGGGTACCCAGCTCACGATGCGCACCTTCCACATCGGCGGTGCCGCGTCGCGAGAGGTCACCCAGTCGTACCTCGAGCTCAAGACCACGGGCACGATCAAGTACAGCGAGGCGCTGCTCACCACGATCGACCGCCACGGCCACATCGTGGTGACCTCGCGCAACGGCGACCTCAAGGTCTTGGATGACAAGGGTCGCGAGCGCGAGAAGTACGGCATTCCCTACGGCGCCTACCTGCTCGTGAAGGACGGCGAGCGTGCCGCCGCGAAGACCCGCGTGGCGCAGTGGGACGGCTTCAACACGCCGATCCTCGCCAACGACGGCGGTGTGGTGGCCTTCGAGGACTTCGACGGCGTGGTGAAGGAGTCCACCGACACCCTGACCGGCCGCCGGTCGCGCGAGGTGGAGAACTTCTCCGACACCGAGAAGCGTCCCCGCATCGTGGTGAAGGAGCCGGGCGTCAAGGGCAAGCAGAAGCTGCGTGTCTTCCTCTCCGCCGGCACCAAGGTGGAAGTGGAAGAGGGCGCCGATGTCCAGGTGGGCGACGTGCTCGCGAAGATCCCCCGCGAGACCATGAAGACCAAGGACATCACCGGCGGTCTCCCCCGCGTGGCCGAGCTCTTCGAGGCTCGCAAGCCCAAGGAAGTCGCGATCATCACCGAGGTCGACGGCACCATCACCTTCGGCAAGGACACCAAGGGCAAGCGCCGCATCGTCGTCACCGCCGAGAACGGCAACGCCCAGGAATACCTCATCCCGAAGGGGAAGAACATCACGGTCAACGAGGGCGACTACGTGCGCGCCGGCGACCCGTTGATGGACGGCGCCGCCAACCCGCACGACATCCTCAAGATCAAGGGCGAGAACGAGCTGGCCAACTACCTGGTCGACGAGATTCAGGAGGTTTACCGCCTGCAAGGCGTCAAGATCAACGACAAGCACATCGAGGTGATCGTCCGCCAGATGCTCCGCCGCGTGCGCGTGAAGACGCCGGGCGACACCAACTTCCTGGCCGACGAGCCGGTGGAGAAGTGGAAGCTCGACGAGGAGAACGAGCAGGTGGTGAACAACGGGGGCAAGGCCGCCCAGATCGAGCCCTTGCTGCTCGGCATCACCAAGGCCTCGCTCTCCACCGACAGCTTCCTCAGCGCCGCCTCCTTCCAGGAGACCACCCGGGTGCTGACCGAGGCCGCCATCAACGGCCGCACCGACCGCCTCCGCGGCCTCAAGGAGAACATCCTCATGGGCCGCCTCATCCCCGCCGGTACTGGCTTCGCCGCCTACCAGAAGCTCGGGATGATGGTCGCCGACCGGGCGATGGCCGGCGCCGAGGACAGCGAGGAAGCGATCTAGCCGCCGCTTGACACCGCGACGGGCGTAGGTAATAAGCCGCGCCCGTCGAACCCCCCCCCCCCCAGAAGGACTCGATGCCGACGATCAACCAGCTTGTGCGCCAAGGCCGCCGTAAGGTCGCGCACAAGAGTGCATCACCCGCCCTGAAGGAATGCCCCCAGAAGCGGGGCGTGTGCACGCGCGTGTACACCACCACGCCGAAGAAGCCGAACTCCGCGATGCGCAAGGTGGCGCGCGTGCGCCTCACCAACGGCATTGAGGTCACCTCGTACATCCCGGGCGTGGGCCACAACCTGCAGGAGCACAGCTCCGTGCTCATCCGCGGCGGCCGCGTGAAGGACCTCCCCGGCGTGCGCTACCACATCATCCGCGGCACCGGCGATACGCAGGGTGTCGCCAAGCGAAACCAGTCCCGCTCCAAGTACGGCGCGAAGCGTCCCAAGAAGTAGGTGAACCATGCCGCGTCGTCGTGAAGTACCCAAGCGTCCCGTCCTCCCCGATCCGGTCTACGCCAGCCAGACTGTCACCCGCTTCACCAACGTCGTGATGAACGATGGGAAGAAGGCGGTGGCCGAGTCCGTGGTCTACGGCGCCTTCGACATCATCAAGGATCGTCTAAAGGAAGATCCGCTCCCCATCTTCGAGCGCGCCCTCGAGAACTGCCAGCCGGCGGTCGAGGTCAAGTCTCGTCGCGTGGGCGGCGCCAACTACCAGGTGCCCGTCGAGGTTCGTTCCGAGCGGCGCATGGCGCTCGCGATGCGCTGGATCGTCGAGTACGCGCGCGAGCGCGGCGGCAAGTCGATGCGCGACAAGCTCGCCAACGAGATCATCGAGGCGAGCCACGGCCGCGGCAACGCGGTCAAGAAGCGCGACGACGTGCACCGCATGGCCGAGGCCAACAAGGCCTTCAGCCACTACCGCTGGTAGCACCTAGACCCGGGGCGGCACGCGAGTAGCCGCCCCGCTCATTTCCAACCTCCACGGAGAACCTCCAAGTCAGCACATCGCCGTCCCGGTGATCCACCGCTCACTTCCTCGCAAACAGGCGCCATGTCTTGCGCCCGGGCCCGAAGGCGAGTCGTCGAGAACCAGGACTCGAAGTCTGATGGCGCCATCGCCATGCAGAACGACCTCGCCCGCGTCCGGAACATCGGCATCATGGCCCACATCGATGCGGGGAAAACTACGCTCACCGAGCGCATGTTGTTCTACACCGGCACCATCCACCGGATGGGCGAGGTCCACGACGGCGCCACGACCACCGACTGGATGGTGCAGGAGCGCGAGCGAGGGATCACCATCACCTCGGCGGCGATCACCTGTGCCTGGAAAGACGTCAAGATCAACCTGATCGACACGCCGGGGCACGTCGATTTCACCATCGAGGTGGAGCGCTCGTTGCGCGTGCTCGACGGCGCGGTGGCGGTGTTCACCGCTGTCGACGGCGTGGAGCCCCAGAGCGAGACGGTGTGGAAGCAGGCCGAGAAGTACGGGGTGCCGCGCATCGCGTTCATCAACAAGATGGACCGCATCGGCGCCGACTTCGCCTTTGCCACCGAGACCATCCGCGACCGCCTCGGTGCCAACGCGGTGCCCTTCCAGCTTCCCATCGGCGCGGAAGACACCTTCGCCGGCGTGATCGACGTGGTGGAGATGGTCGCCCTCTACTGGGACGTCGACGCGACGGGCGTGGCGATGCGCACCGCCGAGCTCGACGCCGAGCAGCGCGCCGAGGCCGAGCTGGCCCGCGAGGTGCTCGTCGACGCGCTGTCGAACTACGACGAGCGCATCATCAACGCCTACCTCGAGGGACAACCCATCGAGGCGGCCTGGCTACGCGAGGCGGGCCGCAAGGCCGTCGTGGCCCAGGGCGTGGTGCCTGTGTTCTGCGGTGCCGCCTTCAAGAACAAGGGCGTGCAACCGCTGCTCGATGCCGTCGCCGCCTACTTGCCCTCGCCCCTCGACCGGCCGCCCACCGAGGGGAAAGACCCGGTCGACGAGTCGCGGCCGCTCTCCCGTCGCCCGGCGGCGAGCGACCCGTTCTGCGCGCTGGCTTTCAAGATCCAGTCCGATCCCTTCGTCGGCCTGGTCACCTACCTCCGCATCTACTCGGGGAGCATCGACGCTGGAGAGGTGGCGCTCAACCCGCGCACCGGGAAGCGCGAGCGCCTCTCGCGACTGCTGCAAGTTCACGCCGACAAGCGCGTCGACGTGCAGTGCGCCACCGAGGGGCAGATCGTCGCCGCCGCTGGCCTGCGCAACGTGGCGACGGGCGACACCCTCTGCGACCAGAAGCATCCCATCGTGCTCGAGGCCATGAGCTTCCCGGAGCCGGTGGTGTGGCTGGCGATCGAGCCGGCCACCAAGGCCGACGAAGACAAGCTCAACTCGGCGCTCTCGCGGCTCCAGGACGAGGACCCCACCTTCCGGGTACGCGTCGACAAGGAGAGCGGTCAGATCGTGATGGCCGGCATGGGCGAACTGCACCTCGACATCATCCGCGACCGGCTCCAGCGCGAGTTCAAGGTGGGCTGCCAGGTGGGGCGCCCCCAGGTGGCCTACCGGGAGACGATCTCGGGCGGCGCCGAGGGCGAGGGCGTGCTCAAGCGGCAGACCGGCGGCAAGGGCCAGTACGGGCACGTCCGGCTCGTGCTCGAGCCCGGCGCGCGCGGATCGGGCATCGTGGTGGTCGACCAGGTCACCGGGGGTGCCATTCCCCGGGAGTTCATCCGCCCCGCGATCGACGGCGCGCGCGAGGCTCTCGACCGCGGCGTGCTCGCTGGGTTTCCGATGGTCGACGTGCGCTGCGCGGTGGTGGGTGGATCCTTCCACGAGGTCGATTCTAGCGACATCGCCTTCCGCATCGCCGGCTCGATGGCGGCGCAAGACGCAGCTGCTCGCGCGGCGCCAATCTTGCTCGAACCGATCATGCGCCTTGAAATTTCCGCGCCAGAGGAGTATACGGGCGCCGTCATCGGGGACCTGTCCGGTCGCCGTGGCTCGGTGAACCGAATGGATGCCCGCTCAGGGGTCCAGGTCATCGGCGCGGAAGTCCCGTTGGCATCGATGTTTGGCTACGCGACCGACCTCAGGTCGGCAACGCAGGGTCGGGCGTCGTTCACGATGCAGTTCCACGAATACGCGGAAGTGCCCCCGACGATCTCCTCGGAGATCGTCGCCCGGTACCGCGGCTACTGATTCAACCTTCCCAGAAACGAGGACTCCGCAAATGGCCAAGGCAAAGTTCGAGCGCAACAAGCCGCACGTCAACATCGGGACGATCGGTCACGTCGACCACGGCAAGACGTCCTTGACGGCGGCGATCACGAAGGTGCTGGCGGAGTCGGGCGGGGCCA
>VGRE01000170.1 GCA_016875435.1 Deltaproteobacteria bacterium
CGATGGTGCCGAAGCCCTCGGGCAAGTGCGCCGCGGGGCGGTGCACGAGCCCGTCGAGCGCGGCGATGGCGCCCACGCCGAGCAGGCCGGCCGCGAAGAGGCCGAGGCCGGTGCGCCGCGTGAGCGGCGGGATGGCGGCGGGCCCATCCTCGCGAATGTTCAGCAACATGATCACGAAGATGAAGAGCACCATGATGGCGCCGGCGTAGACCAGCACCTGCACCACCGCCACGAAGTGCGCGTCGAGCAGCACGTACTCGGCCGCGAGCGCGAAGAAGCACACCACCAGCGACAGCGCGCTGGCGATGGGATGCCGCTGGACGACGACACTCGCCGCCGACAGGAGCGCCGCGAGCCCGAATAGGTAGAAGAGCACTGACTCGGTCATGCCACGGGCTCCTCGTCGGAGGTGTAGCCGGCGGGCGCTGCCGCGGGGTCGTGCCGGTAGACGTCCTCCGCCTCCGGCTTCAGCCCGTCCATGAGGTTGATCATGTAGGACTTGTTGTGAACCATGTCCTGGCGGGTGTAGGCGTTGATCTCGTAGATCTTGGTGTCCATCCGGATGGCGTCCTTGGGACAGGCCTCGACACAGAAGCCGCAGTAGATGCACCGCAGCATGTCGATGTCGAACTCGACCGGGAACTTCTCGGCGGGGTCGCTGGGGTCTTCACCGGCGATGATGGTGATGCACTTGGCCGGGCACACGGTGGGACAACACATGCAGGCCACGCACTTCACGTGGCCGTCGGGGCGCACGGTGAGACGGTGCGCGCCCCGGTAGCGGGCGGTCATCGGCTTGCGCACGTCGGGGTATTCCACGGTGCGGAAGCGGTCCTGGTCGATGATGTTCTTGACCAGGTGCCCCATGGTCAAGACCATGCCCTTGATCACCTCGACGAGGTAGCTCGACTCGGCAAAGCTCAGCGTCTTCTGCGGCTTGGGAAGCGGCATCCGGGCTCCTAGGCGAACAGGGCTTGCTTCACGATGATCCACGCGGCCGCGCCAAAGACATTGGCGAGGCTGAGCGGCAGCATGTAGCGCCAGCCGAGGTTCATGAGTTGGTCGTAGCGGAAGCGGGGGAGCGTCCACCGCACCCAGATGAAGATCCAGCAGCCGATGAGCACCTTCACCGAGAGGGCGGTGAGCTGCGCGACGAAGGCCACCACCTCCGGGCCGAGGTGGGTGCCGTTGATCTCGACGCCGAGCGGGCCCGAGATCATGCCCAGCGCGCCGAGCAGGCCGAGGCCGAGGTGGGCCACGGCGGCGCCGCCCCACACGCTCGCGAAGAACAACGGCTCCCGCTGCCGAGGATCGTCCTTCGGGATCGACTGGTAGAAGGGGCGCGACTGGCGCTTGATGGCGATCACCGCGAAGGTGAGGAAGGCCGGCACCGCGCCGAAGCCGGCGAGCATCACCAGCAGGTCGGCGTGCTCACGCAGCATCTGTCCCGTGATGAAGGGGACGTTGTAGCCGCCGAAGAACAGCGTGGCCGTCACCGCGGCTGCCACGATCATGTTGGCGTACTCGGCCATGAAGAAGAGCGCGAAGCGGAAACTCGAGTACTCGGTGTGGTAGCCGGCCACGAGCTCCGCCTCGCCCTCCGGCAGGTCGAAGGGCGTGCGGTTGGTCTCCGCGAAGGCGCTCACCCAGAAGAGGATGAAGGCCAGCGCCCCGAAGGGGGAAAACACATTCCAGTTCCAGATCGGGCCCGCTTGTTGCTGGCTGATCTCGGCCAGCGACACCGAACCGGCGGAGAGGAACACCACCACCGCCGAGAGCCCCATCGCCAGCTCGTAGCTGACCATCTGGGCGCTCGAGCGCAGGCCGCCGAGCAGCGAGAAGCGGTTGTTCGACGACCAGCCGGCCAGCATGATGCCGTACACGCCCAGCGAGGTCATGGCCAGGACGAACAGCAGGCCGCCGTCCATCGAGGACACTTGCAGGTTGTAGCCTAGGAAGCTGTCGCCGAAGGGCACTACCGCGAAGGTGCAGAGCGCGATGGTCATCGCGATCACCGGCGCGATGAACCAGTAGAACTTCTCGACGTGGCCCGGCGCGATGTCTTCCTTGAAGGCTAGCTTCACCACGTCATTGAGCGTGTGGACCAGGCCGGCGGCACGGACCATGACGTAGGGCTTGAACTTCGGGGACTGCCCGAACAGCAGCTGGAACAGCACCTTCGGGGTGTCGAGAGGGTGGGGCAGGGGCAGCGGCGCGCGGTTTGGCCCGGGACGGTCCTGGATGTAGGCCGCGCCCTTGCGCTCGCCCCAGATGAGGAGCGGCACGATGTTCATCACGAAGGCCACCGCGAACACGCAACGGCCCACCACCACGGCGAAGTCGATCCAGAAGGTGTCTTCCATCACTTCGCCTCGCCGCCGAGCGCAGCAGCGGGGGCAGGGGCGAGCAGCTTGCCGCCGGGACCGAGCGACTTGTAGTCGAGCCCGTTCATGCGCGGCACCGCCCGGGAAAGCGCGAGGAACGTGACCACCGGCATCTGCGTGCCGAGCGACTTGCCGAGGGCGGCGGCGAGCCGGTCGACCACCGCGTAGGCCGGTGCCGCGTCGCCCAGCGGGTTGGTCGCCCGACGGTTGCGTTGCACCCGGCCCTGCTTGTTGGTGTAGGTGCAGTCCATCTCGACGGGGTGGGCCACGGGGATCACCACGGCGGCGGCCTTCGTCGTGGGCGACTCCTTCGCGGCGAGGGCCACGAGCCCCGGGATCGCCTGCCCGAGCCGGGTGACGAGGTCGTCTTCGAGGGCGAGGACCACGGCGAGCTCGGGGAGCGCCGCCTTCAGCGCCTCCGCGTCGCCCGCGCCCGACTGCTCGGCCAGCAGTCGGCAGCCTAGGGTGTTGGGGTTCTTGTCGGCGTCCATGAGGAAGCCGTCGGACTTCTCGATGGCGCCGGCGTCGTTGCCCGCCACCCAGTAGAGCCGCGCGCCCAGGGCCTTGCCGAGCTGCGCGAGCGCCCAGTTGGCCTCGTTGCTGGCGCGCGTGCCGAGCACCAGCGCCACCTTCGGCGCGCCCACCGCCTTGATGCTGGCCGCAGCCGCCGCCACGCCATCGCCCGGCTGCCCGTTGACCCGGGCCTTGAGCAGCCGCTCGAGCCCGCCCACCTCGTGGTGGCGAAGGCGCCCGGGGTCGCACATCCAGGACTTGTTGACCTCGTCGTTGCGTCGCGGGAGGTAGCGGAAGACCTCGCCTTCCTGGTGACAGACGCTGATGTTGCAGCCGGTGCTGCAGCCAGTGCAGACGCCGTCGGTTTCCTTCAGGTACCACACCCGGCGCTCGAAGCGGAAATCCTTCGCGGTGAGCGCGCCCACCGGGCAGATGTCGGCAAGGTTGCCCTGATAGTCGTGGTTGAGGCGCTCGCCCGGGAACATGCCGATCTCGGTGTGATCGCCGCGGTTCATCAGGCGCAGCTCGCCGGTGTGGGTCACCTCGTCGCCGAAACGCACGCAGCGGCTGCATTGCACGCAGCGCTCCGCGTCGAGGAGGATCTGCTCGCCGATGTCTTGCCGCTTGTGCTTGCTGACCTTGGCCTCGACGCCACGACTGTCGTGCCGCGCGTGATCCATGTAATAGTCCTGCAGGCGGCACTCGCCCGACTGGTCGCAAATCGGACAGTCGAGCGGGTGATTGACGAGCAGGAACTCCATCACCGACTTCCGGACCTGCTTCACGCGATCGCCGTCGGTGCGGATCGCGAGGCCGTCCCTCGCCTGCATGTTGCATGCGATCTCGAGCACCGGGCCCCGGGGCGTCTCCGTCTCCACGGTACACATGCGGCAGTTGCCCGCGATGCTCAGGTGGGGGTGGTAGCAGTAGTGCGGGATTTCAACCCCGGCCTGCTGGGCTGCGTCGATCATGTTGGTGCCCGGGGCAACCTCGATCTCGACGTCGTTGATCTTGACCTTCGCCATCAGGCCGCTCCGGCGCCGCGCGCGTTGTGCTGGACTCGCTCCAGGAACTCGCCGCGGAAATGAATCAGGTGGCTCTGGACGGGCATCGCCGCGCTCGCCCCGAAGAAACAGATGGTCTTGCTGTGGATGTTGTCGGCGAGGTCGCGCAGCACGGCGAGGTCGCCCGGCGAGGCCTCCCGGTCGCGCACGCGACAGAGGATCTGGTACATCCAGCCGCAGCCCTCGCGACAGGGCGTGCACTGCCCGCAGGACTCGTGGGCGTAGAACCGGAGGAGGTTGGTGAGACCCTCCACCATGTCGGTGGTGTCGTCCATCACGATGAAGCCGCCGGAGCCGAGGTAGCTGCCGCCGGCCTCGATGATCTTGTTGCTGTCGCCGCCGGGCAGGTTGCGCTGCATCGACTCGTAGTCGAGGTTCGACTTGAGCAGGTGCTCGGCCGTCATGACGGGCACCGAGGAACCACCGGGGATCACCGCCTTGAGTCTGCGCCCGGGAAGGAGGCCGCCGCACTCCTTCTCGAGGAACTCGGCCGCGGGGTAGCCGAGCGCCACCTCGTAGACCCCCGGCGTGCGGATGTGGCCCGAGGCCGAGAGCAGCTTCGTCCCCGGGCTCTGCGGGGTGCCGATGGCCTTGTAGGCGGCAGCGCCGTGCTCGATGAGCCAGGGCACCACGGCGAGCGTCTCCACGTTGTTGACGATCGTGGGCGAGCGCCAGGCGCCTTCCACCGCGGGGAAGGGCGGCTTGAGCTTCGGCTGGCCCTTCTCGCCCTCGAGCGAGGAGATGAGCGCCGTTTCCTCGCCGCAGATGTAGGCGCCAGCGCCCACGTGCACGTGGAGGTCGAGGTCGAAGCCGCTGCCGAGGATGTTCTTGCCCAGGAAACCCGCGTCGTAGGCCTCGTTGACCGCCTGCTCCAGGCGGCGCGCGATGAAGCGGAACTCGCCGCGGATGTAGATGTAGGCGCGGTGCACGTCGAGCGCGCGGCTGCTGATGATCATGCCCTCGATCAGCAAGTGCGGATCGAGCCACATGAGGTAGCGGTCCTTGAAGGTGCCGGGCTCGGACTCGTCGGCGTTGCAGAGCAGGTACACCGGCTTGCCGTTGCGCTTCTCGGCCGGCGGCACGAAGCCCCACTTCACGCCGGTGGGGAAGCCCGCGCCACCACGACCGCGAAGGCCGGAGTCCTTCACCACCTGGGTGATCTCTGCTGGCGCCATGCCGAAGGCACGCGGCAAGCGCCCGTAGACGCCACGCTGCCTCGCAACCGGGAGCCGGTGGCTGTCGGGCACGCCCCAGTTGGCGGTCAGGATACGGGGAACGTCCATTGATCCGCCTCCTTCCTGGGCTCGGCGAGGTTGCGTCCCGCGC
Source organism: Deltaproteobacteria bacterium (assembly GCA_016875435.1). Lineage (GTDB taxonomy): Bacteria > Myxococcota_A > UBA796 > UBA796 > SXON01 > SXON01. The sequence continues at coordinate 5,288 of VGRE01000170.1, forward strand.
GGATGGCGTCGATGACCTGGTCGACGATCTCTGGGGTGAGCTTCTCGTAGTAGTGCTCGTTGATCTGGGCCATCGGCGCGGAGCCGCAGGAGGCCAGGCACTCCACCCGCATCAGGGTGAAGAGGCCGTCGCGGCTGTTGCCATGCTCGTCGACCTCGAGCCGCCGCTCCAGGTGCTCCACGATCTTGTCGGCGCCCACCAGCGCGCAGGACAGCGTGTGGCACACCTGGATCAGGTACTTGTTGGTCGGCGCCTTCTTGAACATCGTGTAGAACGAAGCCACCGCGTGCACGTGGCTCGGCGGCAGGTCGAGGGTGCGGCCGACCAGGCGCATGATGTCGAGGTCGATCCAGTCCCAGGCGTCCTGGGCCATCCACAACAGCGGCATGACCGCCGCCTTCCGGGTCGGGTAGCGCGCGAGGATCTTGTCGATCTCGGCGCGTTGCTCGGGCGTCCACTCGCGAGGGCCGCGAGACGCCGCCGTCGGTGCCGCGTGACTCATCGGTCGAGCTCTCCGGCGATGATGTTGATGGAGCCCAGGGCGGCGATCGCGTCGGCCACCATCTGCCCCTGGATGACCTTGGGGAAAACGCTGTAGTTGGCGAAGCACGGCGGGCGGATGCGAACGCGCCAGGGCTTCGGCCCGCCGTCGCTCACGATGTAGAAGCCGATCTCGCCGTTGCCGCCCTCGGTGGCGCTGTAGATCTCGCCGGGGGGCGGCTGGATGCCGTGCATGATCAGCTTGAAGTGGTTGATCAACCCTTCCATGGTGTTGTAGACCTTGTCCTTCGCGGGCAGCGCCACGAGGTGGTCGCTCACCATCACCGGGCCACCGGGAATCGAGTCGATGGCCTGGTGGATGATCTTGCAGGACTCGTACATTTCCTGGAAGCGGACAATCGTGCGATCGTAGGTGTCGCCGTGCTCGGCGGTGGGGATCTCGAACTTGTACTTCTCGTAGCCCCAGTAGGGCTGCGCCTTCCGCAAGTCGTGGGCCACGCCCGCCGCCCGGAGACAGGGACCGGTGACCCCGTGCGACAGCGCCAGCTCCCGGCTGATCGCGCCCACGCCGATGGTGCGATCCATGAAGATGCGGTTGCGCTCGACGAGCTTCTGCACGTCGCCCACCGCCTCGGCCATCTCGTCGATGGTGCGCTTGACCTTCTCCAGCCAGCCGTCGGGCGCGTCGAGCGACACCCCGCCGATGCGGGGGTAGTTCACCATCATGCGCGCGCCGCACAGCTCCTCGTAGAGATCGTAGATCTTCTCCCGGTAGTTGTACATGTACCAGAAGTTGGTGAGCGCCCCGATGTCCACCAGGTTGGTGCCGATGCACACGCAGTGGTCGATGATGCGGCCCATCTCGCTGGTGATCACCCGCAAGGCCTGGGCGCGGGCCGGGATCTCGATGCCGAGCAGCAACTCGCAGGCGTGGCACCAGGCGTTGCTGTTGTGGACCGGCCCCATGTAGTTGAGGCGCTCGGCGTAGGGGATCACGATCTGGTAAAAGACCGTTTCACACTGCTTCTCGTAGCCGCGGTGAAGGTAGCCGATCTCGCAGCCGCTGTTGACGATGGTCTCGCCGTCGAGCTGCACCTGGATGCGCAGGGTGCCGTGAGTGGCCGGGTGGGACGGCCCGATGTTGAGGGTGAGCAGATCCGTGGGGATCGCGTTCACCTGGGTTTGATCGCTCATGCCCACTCCACCTTCTCGCAGAGCAGGTTCTCGGCGGGTACCGTGAGTTTCTGCCGCTTGTTGATCGGGTAGTCCTTCCTCAGCGCGTGGCCCTGGAAGTCGTCGTGACACATGATTCGGCGCAGGTTGGGGTGCCCGGCGAACTTGATGCCGAACAAGTCCCACACCTCGCGCTCCATCCAGTTGGCCATGCCCCACATGTCCCAGATGCTCGGGACCTCGCACTCGGTCTCCTTGACGGCCACCTTCACGCGGAAGCGGTGGTTCTTCGACATCGAGTAGAGCTGGTAGGCCACCTCGAAGCGCCATTCCCGGTCGTCGTCGTCGTGACCGCCCGGCGCGTAGCCGAGGTAGTCCACGCCGCCCACGTCGATGAGCCACTCCAGGTTGGTGTCGGGGTCGTCGCGCAGCCACGCGAGCAGCTCGCGCAAGTCGGCGGGGCGGATGGTCACCGCGCACTGGCCGCGGAACTCGTAGGTGGCGAGCACCCTCGAGCCCAGCCGGGCGGTGACCCTGTCCATGATCTCACGTTCGGTCATCGTCGTGCTCCTACCGCCAACTCGTGACTTTCTCGCGGGAGATCTTCTCCTGGATCTTCACCACGGCGCCGAGGACGTTCTCCGGGCGCGGGGGACAGCCGGCCACGTACACATCCACGGGAATCAGCTCGTCGACGCCCTGGACCACGCTGTAGTTGTCGTAGAACCCGCCGCTCGACGCGCAGGCCCCCATGGAAACGACCCACTTGGGATCGGGCATCTGATCGTAGATCTGCTTGAGCACCGGCGCCATCTTCTGGGTGATGGTGCCCATCACGAGGATGAGGTCGGCCTGCCGGGGGGAGAATCGCACCAGCTCCGCGCCGAAGCGCGACACGTCGAAGCGGCCGGAGACCACGCCCATGAACTCGATCGCGCAGCACGCGGTGCCGAAGGGCATCGGCCACAGCGAGTACGCGCGCCCCCAGTTCACCACCTCGTCGAGCCGCGTGGTGATGAACGGCGATTCAATCTCGGCTTCTAGTCCCATTGGAACGCTCCGCGCTTGAGGCAGTACACCCAGCCGAGAAACAGCACGCCGAGAAACACCATCATCTCGGCGAAGAGGAAGAGCCCCGCGCCCTCGGCCACCAGGTCGCGGAACACCACCGACCAGGGGAAGAGGAACACGGCCTCGAGGTCGAACAAGATGAAGAGCACCGCCACCAGGTAGAACTTCACCGAGAAGCGCTGGTTGGTGGCGAAGCGCGCCGGCATGCCGCACTCGTAGAGGGCCGTCTTCTGCGGGGTGGGACGATGCGGGCCGAGGAAGCGGCTCCCGGCCACGAACGCCAGCGAGAAGACGATGGCGATGGCGAGGGAGACGAGGACCGGCACGTAGGGGTTGTCCACGCGCACCTCAAAGGGGGGGAGAGGGGGGCCGCGGTATCCCGGCCCGGGGGCGGGTACAAGTACGCGCCGCCGTCGCCGAGATAGGCCGGCCCCATGCGAATCCTCGGGCTCGACGAGGCCGGCCGCGGCTGCGTGATCGGTCCACTGGTGGTGGGCGCCTTCGGCTTCGAGGGCGACCAGGCCGAGCTGCGGGCGGCAGGGGCCGACGACAGCAAGGCCTTGTCCCCGGCGAAGCGCGCCGCCGTTTACGCGCGCCTAGCGACGATGGGTCGCGCCCACGTGCTGGAGGTCCCGCCCTCGCGCATCGACGAGGGCAACGTCAACGAGCTGGAGATCGAGGCCTTTCTCCAGCATGTCTCGGAGTTCCGTCCGGATCGCGTGTACCTCGACGCGCCGGTCCACCCGCGCGGCATCAAGGCGCTCACGCAGCGCCTCGTGCGCGCCTCCGGGGTGGCCGACTGGGTGGTGGAGCCGAAGGCCGACAGCACCTACCCGGTGGTCGGCGCCGCCAGCATCGCGGCGAAGCTCTGTCGCGACAGCCGCATCGACGCCCTCGACGGCGTGGGC
>VGRE01000171.1 GCA_016875435.1 Deltaproteobacteria bacterium
CCTCCTCGATGTAGGCCGCGAAGCTCTCGGCCAGCGCCGGGCTCTCGAAGTGCGGCAGCTTCCGTCGTGCCACGTCGAGCTGGCCGTTGACGAAGCGCTCGGCGAGCACGTTTGGGAAGCTCGCGGCGTCGATCACTCGGTAGCCGGCGCGGCCCAGCCAGTCGACGACGAGATCGCGCGGGTACTCGCGGTAGCAGCGGTGCCCGGCCAGCAGGATCGCCGCGTCGCGACAGCGACACACCTCGTCGAGCGCGGAGCCATCGCGAGGCGGCGGATCCATGCCCACGAGGTAGAGTCGCGACCCCACGTGGGGGCGGATCCGGTCGAGGAAGCCGTACTGGAAGTAGGGCGCGTGCCCGTCGATCGCGCCGATCACGTAGTCGGCAACCACCACGTCGAAGCGCTCCCCCGCGAGCAGGCGAGGGTCGGTCCACTGGCCCTCCACCACCCGCGCCGGGGTGGCGAGCGCGCCGAGCCCGGGCAGGCGCCAGGCCTCCACGGTCACCGCCGTCAACGAGGCCGGCGAGAGCGAGGCCAGCCATCGCAGCGAGTGCTCGCCGGTGCCGCTGTCGAGCACGGAGCCCCAGCTCTTCCCGTGGACACGCTCGATCCACGAGAAGAGCGCGTCTTCACGGGGGCCCACTAGGCCGGCTCGACGCGGACCGCGCGCTTCTTGCTCCCCCAGAGCACCCCCGGCTCGGTCATCGTGGCGCGGAGGTCGGCCACCGGCGTGTCGCCGATGCGCACGCCGCCGCCCTGGATCGCGCGCCGCGCGTCGGAGTTGCTGTCGGCGAACTGGGCCAGCTTCAGGGCTTCCACCACGCTCACCGGGAAGCTCACCCGGATGGTCGGCATGTCGGCGCTCACCCCGCCCGAGAACGCGGCGACCGCTGCTGCCTGGGCGGCGTCGGCGGCCGCGGCGCCGTGTACCACCGCCGTCGCCTCCCGCGCGAGCCGGCGCTTCGCCAGCCGGTACTCGCCCGCCACGGCCGCGGCGATCTGGTCGAGGGGCAGGAAGGTGAACAGCTTCAGGAATCGCTCGATGTCGCGATCATCGACGTTGTACCAGTACTGGTAGTAGTCGTAGGGCGACACTCGCGCCGGGTCGAGCCACACCGCCCCGGCCGCCGTCTTGCCCATCTTGGCGCCGCCGGCCGTGGTGATCAAGGGCGTGGTGAGACCGAAGGACTTCCCACCTTCTACGCGGCGAATCAGGTCCATCCCGCTGACGATGTTGTACCACTGGTCGCCGCCGCCCACCTGCAGGGTGCACCCGTGGCGACGGAAGAGCTCCAGGTAGTCGTAGCTCTGCAGGAGCACGTAGTTGAACTCGATGAACGACATGCCCTGGTGCCGCTCCAGGCGCTGCGCCACGCTCTCGGTCTTGATCATCTCGTTCACCGAGAAGAAGCGCCCGATCTCGCGCAGCACCTGGATGTAGCCGAGGGCGTCGAGCCAGTCGGCGTTGTCGACCATGCGCCCGCTGCAGAACTTCGCGATCTGCGCGGCGATGCCTTGCTTGTTTCGCTCCAGTCGCTCGGCGTCCATGAAGTCGCGGGTGCTGTCGCGACCGGAGGGGTCGCCGATCTTGGCGGTGCCGCCGCCCACCACGGCGATCGCGTGGTGACCCGCCCGCGAGAGGTGGGCCATCGCCATGAGCTGGACCAGCGAGCCGACGTGCAGCGACTCCGCCGTGGGGTCGAAGCCGATGTAGAAGCTGCGCGGCACGGCGAGGTGCTCGCGAAGCCCCTCCTCGTCGGTACACTGGTTGAAGAAGCCGCGGGCTTTCAGCGTGTCGAGGGCGTTCATGGCGGGCCGGAGCTAACCACGGCGGCGGCGAAGGAACACCGCCACGCCGCCGAGCCAGGCGGCGACGGCGAGGGCGTCGGCGTGGCTGCAGCCGCAGGTGCATTCCTCGACGACGGGCGGCGGTCCCTCTTGCGCCGGGATGGGGTGGTTCCAGTTCGACGTGTTCTGGGCGTCGTGGTGGATGCCCGCCCACTGGACCTTCTGGTCGGCGTGGCCCCCGGTACGCCAGGCGAAGAGCTTGCCCTCGCGGGTGCTCGCCACCACCTCGACGTAGCCGTCACCATCGATGTCGCCGACGGCGGGCGAGCCGAGCAGCCAGTTGCCGGTGAACTTGGGGAAGCCGCTGGCGAGCTGGCCGGTGCCGTCCCAGGCGTAGAGCATGTAGCCAGCGCTGCCGAAGATGGCCTCGGGCTTGCCGTCGCCGGTGACGTCGGCCACGGCGGGGGCGACGAGGAACTGCAGGTCTTCCATCTGGCGCGGCCAGCCGGGCATCACCGTGCCGTCCTTGCCGCTCCACGCCATGGCCACGTGCTGGTAGTCGCTGGCCGACCACAGGGCCAGGGAGATCAAGTAGAAGGTGCCGGCCCCGCCACTGAGGAACTCGGGACGGCCGTCCCCATCGAGGTCGCCGAAGCTCACGTTGTTCGACATCGTGGTCATCGACGGCTCGGTGGTGTTGTTGCCCTCGCTGTAGTCGGTGGCGAAGTAGGGCAGGTCGAGGAACACGCTGGCGTCGTGGTTGTAGAGGGGGCTCGTCCCCAGCATCACGTTGCTCGCCACCTCCAGGTCGCCGTTGCCGTCGATGTCGGCGAAGGCGAGCGAGGCGGGGTGCCCCTCGCCCACGATCGGCAGCAGCGCGGCAGTGTTCACCAGGCCAGCCTCCATCAGGGGCCAGCCGTCGAGCATCGTGCCCGACTCGGCGTCGAGCAGGTAGCTGACACTCTTGCTGCCATCGTTCGGAGCCTCGTTGCTGCCCACGCCGAAGTCGATGTCGCCATCGTTGTCGACGTCGCCCACGGCCACGCTGTTGATGATCCGGTTGCCCTCGACGCCACACAGCTCGGGCGCGCAGATCTCCACCGGGTAGGGGCCCCAGTCGGCGCCCTGGGCGTCGATGACGTAGAGACGCTGGTCCATGCCGGCGACGATGATCTCGAGCGCCCCGTTGCCATCGACGTCGTAGAGGGTGGGCGCCCCGGCGAAGCCGTTGTCCCAGGCGTCGTCGATGCCGAACTCGCCCGGCTCGCGACCGACCATCTGGAAGGGAAAGCCTTCCACCATGCTGCCATCGGCGTGCCAGGCGTACACGAAGCCCGTGCCGCTGGCGGCCACCACCTCGGCCTCGCCGTCGCCCTCGAGGTCGCCTGCGGCCACGGTGGCGATGAAGGCGTCGCGAAGCGGGCTCGTGGCCTCCTCGGCGACCTGGCCGCTGTGCCAGCGCAGAGTGACCGGGGCCTCCACCGGCCAGCCATCCAGCTCGTTGCCATCGCCCTGGTAGGCGTGAACGCGGCCGCCGCCGGTGGCGATCACCACCTCGAAGTCGCCGTCGCCGTCCATGTCGTAGAGCACGGGGGACGACTCGCCGCTGTCGTCCATGTTGACGGGGAAACCATCGACGAGCGTGCTGTCGCGCTTGACGAAGAAGGTCTTGCGCGACATTGCCTTGCGACCCTCGGCGTCGGTGACGGTGAGGCGCACGGTGACGGCGGGCGCGAACACCCGGTCTACCCGCTCGAGGATGCCCTCGGCCCGGCTGGGCTCGCCCACCTCGGCGCCGAGGTCGGAGAGATCGAGCGAGGCGAGCGCGCCCTCGAAGCGCTCCGACCCGCTGCCCTCGCCGATTTTCGTCCACGAGGGCGTGTCCCAGCCGCGGGCCATCTCGACGACGTAGGTGTAGGAGGCGGCGCGGTCGGCCGACACGTAGCCCGTGATCTCGAGCGAGCCGCTCGGGTCGTAGGTGTCGAACCACTCGGGCCCGTCGACGAAGGCCACCGGCGGGATCTCCCCGGCGGCGAGCGCCTCCACCGCCGCGCCGATGTTCAATCGGCCGTAGCCGAAGAAGAAATCCCAGCCCTCGGCGCTCGGGTAGGTGCCGGCGATCTCGAGCTCCTCAGCGCTGAGGTACACGTCGTCGGCGTTCATGGCGATCAGTTGCCGCACCTCGTCGGGGGAGAGCGTGATGCCCTGATCCTTGGCGAGCGAGTAGAGCAGGCCCACGCCGCCGGTGGTGAGCGCGGCGGCGCCGGTGGCGCAGGCCGAGGTGTCGGCCGACCAGTCCAGTCGCGGGCCGAAGTTGTTGCAGTTGAAGAAGTTCAGGTAGGAGTACGCGTTGTTGTTCTCGTCGTCGACGTCGGGATGGATCGACTTCACGTAGAACATGTGCTCGAGCATCGCCGGCTGGTTGTGGTGGTAGGCGTTCTCGTCGCCGGCCACGCCCACCAGCGTGATGCCGCGCCCGTGGGCCCACTCGACGATGTCGGTCATCTCTGCCGGTCGCGACAGTTGCCCGAGCGACATGTTGACGGCCGACACGCCCTGGCCGACGGCGTAGGCGATGGCCATCGACACGCGGTGCCCGTCGGTGACGAAGCCGTCGCCGGTGCGGAGCAGCAGCACCGAGCAGTTGGGGCAGATGCCGATGTCGCCGCCGTCGCCGCCCTCGGCGGCCATCTCCTCCACCACGCCGTCGCCGTGGTCGCCGTAGCTGCCGAGGAACTCGTGGTAGGGGTCATTGTCGTCGGCGAAGAAGTCCCAGCCCGCGATGTCGTCGACGAAGGCGTTGCCGTCGTCGTCGATCCCGTCCATGAAGGTGTAGATGAGGTCGGAGGGATCGAGCATGTGGTCGGCATTGTCGCGACCGGAGGTGATGTCGACTCGCGGGTCCTCGGCGTAGTCCTGCACGTTGACGAGCCCGTTGCCGTCAAGATCGTAGTCCTCGGCCTCGGTGCCGTCGGCGTGCTGCGGCAAGGGCAACTCGGCGGTGTTGATCGCCACCTTGTTGACGAAGTCGTTCTTCGACCAGTCGAAACCGCTGTCGCAGACGCCGAGCACCACGTCGAAGCGGCCGGTGGTGTGGCGCCAGGCCACGTCGGCGCTGGCCCCGCTGGCCATGTCGGCCTCAGCGGCGCGGATGGTGTCGCGACTGCCCTCGGGGATGTAACTGATGAGGTGCCAGTCCTTCCCGAGGTCGGAGGGGCAATCGTCCACGTCGTCGACGTCGCCGCACTCCGGGTAGGTGGGCAGCGGAAGCTCGGCGAGGGCGAACGCGGCGAAGAGCAGGGTCATGGCGTTCCGGCGAGGGGCGCGGACCTTAATCGCGGCGTGGCACGGGTGACGATCACTTGACGGCCAGCCGCTTGCGAGCGGCGCCCCCCACGCCTATCCTCGCGGGCCGATGGATTTCACCGTTACCCAGCGATTCGCCTGCTCCCCTGAGCATTACTGGTCGAAGACCCGCGGTGCCGAGTTCGACGCGGCCGTCGCCCAGGTAGCCGAGGTCACCGCGCATAACGTGGAGACTCGTCGCGACGGCGATCGGCTCTTCGAGCGCGTGGTCATCAAGCACCTCACCCCGATGACACCGGTGGCGCAGAAGGCCTTCGGCAAGACCCACCTCGAGTACACGCAGGAGATCGAGACCGACGACGCGAGGTTCAGCACCCGCTGGAAGATCTTGCCAGCCTTCTTCGGCGACCGGGTGGTGTGCAAGGGCGACAGTGTCGTCCGCGCCACGCCCCAGGGCTGCGAGCGCGTGATTCGCGGCAGCATCGATGTGCGAATCCTGCTGGTGGGCGGGGTGATCGAGCGCCAGATAGGCGACCAGATCCAGCGTAGCTATTCGCGAGCCGAGCCGGTGATCCGGCGTTTCGTGGAGGCGGGATGATCCTCGTGTCTCTGGCCATGTCCGCCGGGTATGGCGACCCGGTCGATGGTTTCCCGAGCGATGCCGAGCGCGCGCTGGTGTTGTGGACAAACGCGGCGCGGGTGGCACCCCTCGACTTCACCGCCGACTACAAGGCCGGGCGCTGCTCCACCTCCGACTTTTCCAGCTCCGAGAAGACCGCGAAAGACCCGCTCTACATCGACCTCGCGCTCACCGAGGCCGCTCGCTACCACTCCGACGACATGCGCAAGAACGGTTGTTTCCAGCACGATTCGTGCGACGGAACCGACACCTGGGCCCGCATCGGTCGTTTCTACAAGGACAGCGCCGGCGCGATGGGCGAGAACATCGCCTATGGCAGCACCGACGCCCGCTACATGGTGATGTCGCTGTGGATGTGCAGCGAGAGCGGCCACCGCGGCAACATAATGTCGGGCGACTTCAACGAGATGGGCGGGGGCGTGAGCAGGGACTACATGACGCAGGACTTCGCCCTCGGCGAGCTGCGCGAGGGCAGCCCGCCGGTGCGGGTGGCGGCAGAGTACGAGGGCGACGTGCTCGCCGACTGGGGCCACTCGGCGGCGCCGGCCACGCTGGAACTTTGGGTGGACGGCCAGTCCACGCGGATGCAGCTCGAGTACGGCGAGGCGGCGCGTGGCATCTACGCGGCGCCGATCGACGCCGAGGCCTGCGCCCCGTGGAGTGTCACGTGGACCACGCGCAACGGCGAGTCGGGGGCATTCCCCGAGAACGGGGCCTTCCTCGCGGATGGTTGCGACGAGGAGTATCGCGCCTCGGCGTCGAGCGGCGCGGGCGAGAGCGGCGGCGCGGACGACGGGCGTGGCGGCCGCGACGACGGCTTCATCGAGGACGCGGGCGACGGCGTCGTTGCGGTCGACGAGTTGAACGTGGTCTGCGGGACGGTCAACGTCGCCTCGCTCGCGACGGTGGTGGCGGGGCTCATCGCGGCGCGGCGTCGCAGCCGACCCGGCGCCGCCTGAGGGCGAGCAGCCCCACCAGGCCGAGCCAGGCGCCTCCGCTTCCAGACTGGCAACTGCACGCGCTGCCGATGGGGGGCTCCCTCTCCGGCCATGGCGCCGTGGAGAAAGTGAAGCTGGCGTCGCGCTCGGCGTAGGTGCCGTCGATGAAGGGGACCCCGGCCTTGACGGTGACGGTGAAGTCGGTGTCTGCGGGCCAGTCTTCGCTGGGGATGAGGTGGATGGCGTGGGAGCCGGTCCCGTAGAAGAGCCAGGGCGACACGGCGTAGGTGTTGCCCTCGGCGTCGGCGACCTCGAACATGTCGGCCACCAGCAGGTCGCCCATCACCCCGCGCGACATCACGAGGGTAAGTCGCGACTCGACGCTCAGGGCATCGGTGGGGTGCTCGTAGCTCCCGGCCGGGGGGAAGGTGTAGATCAGGGGCTCGATCTCGGCCACCTCGCCGAAGAGACGCGCCCAGCGCACCTGCCAGTACATCGCCACCACGCGCGCCTCCCAGGGCGGGCTGCCGTGCACCTCATCGTCGAGGATGTGGGCGTAGGCCCAGGGGAACTGTGCCTCGTAGATCGCCTGTTGTCCCGGGTCGGCCCCGGCGCTGCGACCGAAGCTGATGGCGATCTGGGTGAGCGCCTGCCCCTGCTGGAGCGTGTCGGCATCCACCTCCACGCCCGCGTCGGCCATCAGCGCCACGAGAGTGTCCCAGTCGGCCCAGGCGTCGACGGTGTCTTGTCCCCCGGTCTGGGCGGCCAGGCCCACGTCGGTGGCGGTGTCCATCGACGTGCCTTCCCAGTCGCTGCCGGCATCGTAGACGTAGGCCCGCTGCATGTAGAGCGAGTCGAACACCTGGTCGCCCATGCCGTGGCTCGCGAGCCCCATCAGGAAGGCCACGTGCTGCCGGGCCTCCTCGCCGGAGTAATCCTCGGCGTAGGCACTACGGATCCACTCGAGGTAGCGGTCTTGGAAGGGCTCCCAGTGCGCTGTCTCCGCGTAGGCCTCGCCCAGCGGGTAGCCCCCGTCGGGGAACTGCGTGCCGTTCTGGAGTTGCAGCCAAAGCTCGGGATCGCCTACGAGAGCCTCGAGCTCGCCGTCGGGCACGTGGTCGATGGCGTACTCGCTGATCGTGACATGGCTAGTGAGACCGTTGGCGAGGGCCGCCGCGACGAGGAGCATGGCAGGAACTTACACCGGGTGAAGGCGCTTGCAGCTCATCTCGATGAAGGGCATGTGCCGATCGAGCTCGTCGATGGTCCACTGCTGGGCGCGCACGACGTCGTCGATGCCGGGGACGAGGTTGAGCGGCGAGAGCGTGCGATCGAGCGCCAGGTAGTGGTGGGCGTAGGCCACGTTGCGCACCACGTTGGGCCGCACGAGCGTTTGAATGGGGTAGAAGATGACGCTGCGCACGCGCGGCGGGAAACAATCGAGTGCGAGGCAGAATGCGTTGCGACGCTTTATCCGCCCCTTCACCACCTCGGCGTAGGCCGGCCGCACCGGCACGTTGTTCACGATGCCGCCCTCGACGAGCCGGGTGATGCCGCGGCGGGCGTAGAGATCGTCGAGCAGGGCCTTCATGCGCTTGTCGTCGCGCAGCACGTCGTAGTGGATGAGGCCGGGGATCGAGGACGAGAAGCCGGCGGCGTCGAGGATGTCGGCGTCGAGGGTAGACTCCTCGGCGCCGAAGACCACTTCCTGGAGCGCGTCGGGGGTGGCCATCAGCTCCCGGAAGATGTTGGCCACCTGGGCCACCTTCTGCGCGCGCGAGGGACGGAGGCGGAAGTCGGCGCTCACCGCGTCGTCGAGAAAGTGCTCGTAGTACGCGAGGTCGTGTTTCAGCGCGTCCACACCGAGGCCGGTGGCCACGATCAGCAAGGGGAGATCGAGGTCGCGGAAGGTGAGGGGGCGGCCGTCCGGCGTGTGGAAGAGGGTGCCGATGGCGGCGCGCAGGTAGAGGCGCAGCGTGGCCGGCACGCCATAGTGGCTCTCCGACTGCAAGACGCGGAACACCTTCGGCCAGGAGAGGCGACGCGCCGCGTGGTACATCGGCGCCGGGTCGAAGATCCGGCGGCGAGCGCGGAAGAGCGCGATGAGGGCGCCCATCGAGGTGCCCGCGATCAACTCGGGCTGCAAGTCGCGACGGTGCAGCAGCTGCCAGGCGCCCGCGTAGCCATAGCCCGCGCCGCCGCCGCCGCCGCACACCACCACCAGCGGGCGAGTGCAGACCTCGGCC
>VGRE01000172.1 GCA_016875435.1 Deltaproteobacteria bacterium
GACTACAGCGCGGGCATCACCGACTGGGCCGAGGAAGAGGGCGAGGAAGAACCAGCGTCCACCGAAACTCCGGAAACTAAATCCAGTCTTCCTCAATGATTTCGAATCGTCCAGAGTCGTAGGGCTCTCCCGCCGCCGCCTCCACGCGCACCAGCCGCTCGCGACGGCCCCGCTTCTTGAGGGTGGCGGCGCGGTGGTAGCAGAAGGGATTGTTGCCGCGACGCCCGAGCGTGGTGTGGGCGGTGAAGCTGCACCCACCCCGACAGGTGTCGGCGTACATGCAGCCCTTGCAGAAGCCCCAGAGCTCGTCGGTGCCCCGTTCGCGCGCGAATCGCAGGGCGGGGGCGTCGCGCCATGCATCCGCGATGGCCACGCTCCGGACGTTGCCGCCGATGTAGGGCGCGGTGGGGAGCGAGGGACAGCCCTTGATGGTGCCGTCGGACTCGATGCCGAGGGTGTACTTCCCCGCGCTGCAGCCGGTGTACCACGTGGCCTTGCCGCCGGGATGGCTGCGCAAGGTCTGCTCGTGGGGTCCGTAGTATCCGAGGTTATTCCCAAGCTGTACGTCGAGCATGCGGCTCGGAGGCAGGCCAGCGGCACGCGCCTCGGCCGCCATCTCGATCTTCAGGGCGGCGAGGGTGTCGATCACCTCGAGGATGCGCCACGGCTCGAGGATCCACTCGGGGCGGTCGGCCGCGCGCCCCATCGGGGCGGTGAACTGCGCCCGCCAGGCGACGATGCCGGTGGGACGAAGGGCGGCGAGCGTCTCGGGGAGCAGGTGCGCGTTGAGACGGTTCACCTGGGTGTTGACGGAGGTCCGCATCCCCGCCCCTCTCGCAGCGTGAAGGGCCGAGATCGCCGCACGGAAACTGCCGACCGAGGCGCGCAGCTCGTCGTGCACGGCCTCCGGACCATCGACGCTCACCCCCACCGCCGCCATCCCGGCCTCGGCCAGCGCCCGGGCGAGTTGCGCGTCCACGCCGCGCCCGCCGGTCTGCATGATCACCCGCACGCCCTGGCCGGAGAGCAGGCGGGTCAGGTCGAAAATGCCGGGATGGAGGTAGGCCTCGCCGCCGATGAGCGCCACTTCCTGCGCGCCCAGCCCCACGAGCGCCTGCGCCACTTCCATCAGCTCGGCGCCGTCGAGCTCGCCGGGGCGCGGCTTCGCGGCACGCGAACCGCAGTGGGCGCAGGCGTGGTCGCAACGCATGGTGAGCTCCCACACCACATGCACCGGGCGGTAGGGCGCTCCAGGGGGAACTTGGCGGGCGGCCATGCGGTAGGCCTAGCCGCTACGCGGGCGCGCCATCCACCCGCTAGGGACACCCCCCGTTCGCGCTCCCCGGGGTGCCGTGGTCGGGGTGCCCCACCAGCGAGTCGTCGCTCCAGATGTCGCTACTATCAGCGATACACCAGTAGTTCTCGTCGTCGTTGAGGGCGCTGTCGTAGGCGCCGTCGTCGAGTTCCATCGAGTAGGTGGCGGTGCGCGGCCAGTAGCCGCTGGCGTCGTCGTAGGTCCAGTGCACCTCGTCGATGCGCTCGGTGCCGGCGTAGAGCATCACGAGGTCGTCGTCGCGGTCGAGGTAGAGCGTGGTGTCGTGGAGGCCCTCGCCCCACGCCGGGTCGGCCCAGGTGTAGTCGCAGGTCGACGGCGTCGCGAAGGCCAGGTCGTCGTAGCAGAGCACCGCGTAGGCCCCCGGGTCGAGGCGGAGCGCGGCCTCGGGGGGCACGAAGGTGCCGTTGCCGGCGATGTCGCCGAGGTACCAGCCGTCGAGGGCGAGCACCCTGGCGCTTGCGTTGTACACCTCGATCCACTGCGCGTAGTAGTTGGTGCTTGTGCCGCTGCCGCCGGTGTAGGGCTGCCGCGCGATCTCGGTCACGACGAGGTCGCCCTCGGCGAGGAAGTCCTCGTCCACCAGCACGTCGCAGTCGTCGTCGGCACCGTTGTCGGCCTCGGCCGCCGAGGGTGACACGGCGAGGTCGCCGTCGTCGCAATCGTCGCCCAGCAACGCCTGCCCCGCCTCGCCCTCGCAGGACTGGGCCCCCTCCCCGGCACCGTGCCCGTCGCCGTCGCCGTCGCCGTACCAGGTGGGGGCGTCGATCGCCTCCTCGTCGGCCACGCCGTCGCAGTCGTTATCGCGACCGTCACACCGCTCGGAGCGGCCGGGGTTGACGGTGCTGTCGGTGTCGTCGCAGTCGTCGGCGGTGGGCGCGTAGCCGCGGGGCTCGCGGCAGGCGGGCGTGGTCGGCGCGGCCACGCCGTAGCCGTCGAGATCGGCGTCGTAGTAGAAGGTGACGGCGTCGAGCGCGTCGGGCTCGTCGGTGGCGCCGTCGCAGTCGTTGTCGCGGTCGTCACAGGTCTCGGTGGTGCCGGGGTACACGGCTGCGGCGTCGTCGTCGCAGTCGCCGCCGGTCGCCAGCGTGCCCTCGGGCTGGGCGCAGGCGACCTCCCCCTCGTCGCTGCCGTGGCCGTCGGCATCGGCGTCGGCGTACCAGGTGGCGCCGTCGACCGGGTCCTCGTCCACGGCGCCGTCGCAGTCGTTGTCCACCTCGTCGCAGGTCTCGCTCAGCGAGGGGGCCCGGCTCGCGTCGCCGTCGTCGCAGTCGTCGGCCAGCTCGCTGTAGCCGGCGGGCAGCCCGCAATTTTCCACGGTGCTCGCCGCGTCGCCGTGGCCGTCGCCGTCGAGGTCGGCGAAGTAGGTGCGGTCGCCGACCGTGGCTCCGTCGATGGTGCCGTCGCAGTCGTTGTCCTCGAGGTCGCAGAGCTCCTCGGCCCCAGGAAACACCAGCGCGTCGGCGTCGTCGCAGTCGTTGCTGCTCTCCACCCAGCCCTCGCCCAGCTCGCAGCGAGGCTCGCCCAGGTCGAGCTCGCCGTAGCCGTCGCCGTCGGCATCGGGAAAGTACTCGATCCCGTCGCTCGGCGAGTCGTCGACCACGCCGTTGCAATCATTGTCGCGACCGTCACACACCTCGGTCCCGCCGGGGAAGCTGGTGGGATCGAGATCGTCACAGTCGCCGAGCACGGTGCTGGTGCCATCGACCGGCGCGCAGGCCGACCACAGCGCCCCGCCGGCGCCGAGCCCGTCGCGATCGGTGTCGGTGTAGAGCAGCAGGCCGTCGGCCGGGTCGTCGTCCACCGTGCCGTCGCAGTCGTTGTCGCGACCGTCGCAAAGCTCCGTGCCACCCGGGAGGACCGTGGGATCGACATCGTCGCAGTCGCTGCCCACCGCGGCGCCGTCGCCGTCCTGGTCGTCGTCGTTGCCGTCGCAGTCCTGGTCGATGCCGTCGTACCAGGTTTCCCGCTGGCCCGGGAACACCGTCGCGTCGCCGTCGTCGCAGTCGCCCTCGCCGGGCGACACCCCGTCCTGGTCGGCGTCGGTCTCGGGGACGTAGGTCTCCTTCTCGTCGACCGGCGCGCAGGCGAGGGCCAGAAGCAGGAAGACAAGTCCCCCGTGCCAAGGCGCGGGGGACTGCGGTGGAGGGGAGAGCCCCACGCGGCCCGTGCTACCCGGCACGGGCTGCGCCGGAGGCCGGAGAGCGAAGCTCGGAGGCCGGAGGGGATGGGGCGGCGGGGGAGGAGGCCGGCGAGGCCTCCTTCCCCGCCAAGATCATGGGCAATCCTCGTTCTCCAGCCCCGGCGTGCCGTACTCCACCGCGGTCGCGCCATCGTCGTACCAGGTCTCCGACGGGGTGGCGCACCAGTTGAGGTAGTCGTCGTTGTCGCTGGCGGTGAGCACCAGCGGGTCGAGCTGCATCGAGTAGGTGGCCACCCGGGGCCAGGTGTCCATGATGCCGTCGTAGCTCCAGGACACGCTGTCGATGGCCGTGGTGTCGAGGGTGAAGGCGAGCGTGTCCTCGTCGCGCTGGAGGTGGAAGGTGTTGTCGACGTACTCGCTGACGTAGGTGTCGGCCTGGGTGGGATCGCCGTAGGCGTAGTCGCAGACCAGCAGGCTGTTCGCGTCGTTGGCCATCGCGTAGAGCTCGGTCTCGCAGAAAACGGCGTAGTCGCCGGGGGCGAGCACCGGCGAGAGCGAGGGGTCGACGGCGAAGCCGTCGGTGCCGGCGTCGGTGTTGGAGCGGGTGACGACCCAGCTGG
Organism: Deltaproteobacteria bacterium; assembly: GCA_016875435.1. Classification (GTDB taxonomy): domain Bacteria; phylum Myxococcota_A; class UBA796; order UBA796; family SXON01; genus SXON01. The sequence goes on from VGRE01000172.1 coordinate 4,097, forward strand.
CGAGGTCGATGGTGACGGAACCGGCGTTGTAAAGCTCGAACCACTCCGCGTCGGTGACGGTGGAGGTGCCTCCCATCCACGGCTGGCGGGCCACCTCGGTGACGACGATGTCGCCGGCGCTCACCCAGTCCTCGTCGACCCAGCCGTCGCAGTCCTCGTCGCGGTCGTCGTCGGTCTCGGCCACGCCGGGGTTTCGGGTGTCGTCGCCGTCGTCGCAGTCGCCGTCGAGGGTCACCGTGTACTCGCCGGTGGCCTCGCAGAGGAAGAGCCCCTCGCCCGACACGCCGTAGCCGTCGCCGTCGGCGTCGATGTAGAAGAAGCTGGCGTCGACCGCGTCGCTGTCGACGTCGCCGGAGCAGTCGTTGTCGACGCCGTCGCACACCTCGGTGGCCGAGGGGGAGATGGTCGCGTCGGCGTCGTTGCAGTCGTCGTCGAGGATGGCCACCCCGCCGACGTTCCCGCAGGAATCGGGGGCCGAGAGCGTGGCGTCGCCGTGACCGTCGCCGTCGGCGTCGGTCCACGCCGGGTACACCGGGAGCTCCTCGTCGATGCCGCCATCGCAGTCGTTGTCGACGAGGTCGCACGCCTCGATGGCGCCCGAGTTGGCACTGGCATCCTCGTCGTCGCAGTCGGTGCTGTCGAACACGCCGGCGTACTCGCAGCGGAAGTCGTCGGTGCCGGGGGCGCCGTAGCCGTCGCCGTCGATGTCCTCGTAGTTCTCCACCCGGTCGATGGCGTTCTCGTCGACGGTGCCATCGCAGTCGTCGTCGCGCTCGTTGCAATACTCGTCGGCGCGCGGGTGCACGCCGGACTGGGTGTCGTCGCAGTCGCCCACCTCCTCGCTCCAGCCGTCGGGCGCCTCGCAGGCCCGCACCCACACGTCCTCGGTGCCGTAGCCGTCGAGGTCGGCGTCCATGTAGAAGGGCATCGCATCCACCGCGTCCTCGTCGATGTCGGTGTCGCAGTCGTTGTCGAGGCCGTCGCAGACCTCCAGCGCGTCGGGCGCCACGCTGCGCTCGGTGTCGTCGCAGTCGCCGGGCAGCAACGAGTAGCCCCCGGGGATGGCGTCGCAGAAGCTGACCATCTCGGCGTTCTCGTCGCCCCAGCCGTCGAAGTCGGCGTCAACGTAGGCGCTGACGCTCCCCTCGATGTCCTCGTCGGTGTCGCCGTCGCAGTCGTCGTCGACGCCGTTGCAGTCCTCGGGCAGGCCGGGCGCGATCTCGGCGTCGGTGTCGTCGCAGTCGCTCGACACTTCGACGCCGTCGCCGTCCTGGTCCTGGTCGGACAGGCCGTCGCAGTCCTGGTCGATGTCGTCGTACCAGGTCTCCTCCGCGCCGGGATGCACGGTCCGGTCGTCGTCGTTGCAGTCGCCTTCCTCGGCGGTGTAGCCATCGGCGTCGGCGTCGGCGGGGAAATAGTCAGTGGTATCCTTGGTAGACTCGACCTCGGGGCAGGCGAGCAGGAGCGCGATCAGCATCGGGAAACCTCGGGGGCGCGCGCGGGCGCGAGCAGGGGAGACAAGTGTACGCGGGCGTAGTCCAGCCCGGCGACGGTGCCAAGTAGGCCGGTGAGGACGGTGGCGGGCCTGGCCTCGATGCCGAGGAGCACCGAGCACACCGCGACGAACAGGCCGATCGCCGTGGCCCGGCCCCAGGCGCTGGTCTGCGGCTGGCCGATGCCGGTGCGCCAGCGGTGGACGAGCACGGGAATGAGCGTGGCCTGGACCAGCTCGCGCGAGAACCAGGCGAGCATGTAGGCGGCAGGCATCCGGTCGGCGTTGACGAGGGTCCACGCGAGGTTGACGTGCAGCACCTTGTCGGCCCAGGCGTCGAGGGTGGCGCCGGCCGGGCTCGCGGTGCCCTGCCGCCGCGCCACCGGGCCGTCGAGCACGTCGGTGAGGATGGCGAGCCCGTAGAGCCAGGCCAGCGCGTCGATCCCCGCGAAGGGCACCAGCGCCCCGAGCAAGAGGCGCAGCAGCGTCAGCGCGCTCGCGGCGTTGGCGATGTCGGCAAAGTGCACGCCTCCGGGCTAACCAACTCCACGATGTCTCCCACCCTCGCGCTCGCCCTCCTCGGTTGCCCTTCCCTCGACGACACCGGCGACAGCGCCAGTGGCACCGCGCCCGACCTCACCGAGCGCCTCGGTCCCGCCTCGGTGCGCGCCGGCGTGGTGACCGATCCCGTCGCGCTCTTCGGCGGCATCTCCGCCGAGGGCCAGCTCGGCGACGTGAAGATCTACAACAGCCGCGTGCGCTTCATCATCGAGGCGGTGGGCGACTCCGGCTACTACGTGGACTACGGCGGCAACCTCATCGACGCCGACCTCGTGCGCGAGCCGGGACAACCCGGTCGCGACATGATCGACGAGCTGGCACCGATGGTGAGCCTCGCGCGCGTGGTGGATGCCACCTCGGTCGACGTGGTGAGCGACGGCCGCGACGGCCGCGCCCACGTGCGCGTCACCGGCCGCGGGGCGCCCATGCGCCTGGCCACCGGCGCGATCGGCGACGTGGTGCCCGACCACGAGGTCACCGTCGTGACCGACTACACGCTCGAACCCGGGGCGTGGTCGCTCGAGGTCACCACCACCGTCTACAACGACGACGCGGCCGACTTCTCGGCCGGCATCGGCCTCGTCACCATCGTCGCGCAGGAGGTCGGCGAGAACTGGCGTCCTGGCACCGGCTTCGACGACCCTGTCGAGGGCGAGCGCAGCATGGAGGCGCTCGTCGGCGAGCGGAACGAGGGGGTGTTCGCGGTGATGGCGGGCTCGGGCAACCTCGAGCCCAACGCCTTCGGCGACGTGCTCTCCAGCCTCGCGGCCGGCATGAGCGGCTTCGGCTCCGCCACCACCGTCGCGCCCGGCGAGAGCACGAGCTGGACGGCGCGCGTGGGCGTGGCTCCCGACGTGGCCACGCTGGAACGCGAGCGCCTTGCGCGAGAGGGCGTGAGCTTCGAGGAGATCGGCGGCACGGTCACCGCCGACGGCGTGGGTGTCCCCGGCGCGCGGGTCCACCTGCTCGACGCGACCGGCGCCGTGCTCGGTTTCGCCGTGACGGGCAGCGACGGGAGCTGGACTGCCCCCGGGTACGGCGTGCGTAGTTTTGTCGCGACCGGCCGCGGAAGCGGCGTGGGTGTCGATCTCCCCGTCGGCCACGCCAACATCGGCGCCTATGACCGCAGCCGCGATGGCGCCCTCGCCTCGCTCGGCAGCGGGGCGGTGCCCATCGACTTCGCCGAGGGCTTCGGCGCCAGCCCGGTGACCGACAGCGCCGACATCGAGCTTGCCCCCCCGGGCTTCCTCCACGTGACGGTGGCCGACGGCGGCCCGGCCACGGTGCTGGTCGCCTTCATCGGCGCCGACCCGGTTGCCGGCGACGACCGCCTCTTCCCCGGCCGGCCCGGCGGCTACGCCATGACCGGCTACGTGCTCGACGGCGACGCCTCTTTCCCCGTGGAAGCGGGCGAGTACACGGTGACGGTACACCGCGGCAGTCGCTACGAGGTGACGACGGCGAGCGTGACGATCAGCCCCGCGCACAGGACCGAGGTCCCGGCGACGCTGGTGAAGGCCTACGAGGTGGAGGGCGCGCTGACGATCGACCCGCACAGCCACGCCGCCCCCTCGGCCGACGGCGATATCTCCATGGAGGACCGGCTCCTCGTGTCGGCCGCCACCGGCACCGACGTGCATTTCGGCACCGACCACGACCACATCGTCGACTACAACCCCACGCTCAGCGCGATGGGCCTCGGCGGCTGGCTCAAGACGGTGGTCGCCGACGAGGTGAGCCCGGTTCCCCGCGGGCACTTCAACGCCTACCCCGGCAAGCAGGATGGCCGCCCCAACGGCGGCGCGCCCCGCTGGTGGCTCGGCGTAGACAGCACCGACGCCCTCTTCGACTGGATCCGCGAGTCGATCGGCAGCGACGGCATCATCCAGTCGAATCACCCGCTGGGAAGCTCGGGCATGTTCGAGCTGGCCGACTACCAGCTCGCCAGCGGCACCATCGGCATCGGCAACAAGTGGAGCAACAACTTCGACGCGATGGAGCTGCTCAATGACGGCGCCTACACCGAGTACCTGCCTTACTACCTCGACCTCGTCTCGCGCGGGAAGCTCGTCACCCCCGTGGGCGTGTCCGACAGCCACGGCCACCGTGCCGGCGACCCGGGCCTCAACTTCTCCTGGCTCTACACCGGCGGCACGCTCGACGACTTCGACGACGCGGTGCTGAAAGCGGCGATGGCCGACCGCGCGACGGTGGTGTCGCGTGGCGTGTTCCTCGACGCGAAGATCGACGGGGCGTGGGCCCCTGGTCGCGTGGTGGCGCCCTCGAGGCTGTTGGTGCGCGCGCAGGCGCCGTCGTGGATACCCGTCGACCGGCTTCACCTCTACGAGAACGATACTATTGTCGCGACAGTAATATGCACGGGCGACGCACCCACCTGGTGCCGCGCCGAGTTCGACCTCGCCCCGGTGGCCGACGCAGCCTACGTGGTGGTGGCCGAGAGTACCGGGCGACCCATCACCGCCGTGTGGCCGGGGAGCTACGCTTGGGCGGCGACGAGCGCGATCCTCGTCGACGTGGACAACGACGGCTGGGAGGCGCCGAGGCCCCCGCTGGTGGTGGAGTAAGGCATGGGAATCTTCTCGAAAGTCGCGGAAAAGCTGGTGGACCGCCTCTCCGGGCGCAGCAACGACAGCCGCGCGCCGCTCGCGCACGCGCCGAGGCC
>VGRE01000173.1 GCA_016875435.1 Deltaproteobacteria bacterium
TGGGACGAGAGCTTCTGGCCGCGCAGTCCGACCGCCCCCGGGCGCGGCTTGATGGCGAGCCCCTTGCTGCCCTCCAGCGCGGCGCGGATCTCGGCGTCGTCCGACAGGTCTTCGCCCACGCCGTCGCCGCTGCTGGCCACCACCACGCCCGCGTCGTCGGTGATGCGGATGCCCGCGAGCGTCTCCTGCTTGACCCGGGCGAGTTTCTCGCTCATGCGCTGCGGCTTGCCCATGTGCTCGGCGGCCACCATCGCGATGAGCGCGCCCTGATGCTCGAGGTCTTCCTTGGTCTGGTTGACGAGGTCCCACGCGAGCGCGCCCGTGCCGAGCAAGGCGGCCACCGGCATCGCGAACACCAGCGCGTAGGAACCGAGCAACCAGAGCTGGAGCGGCAGGCGTGGGAGTGGGAGGCGCATGGTGACCGTCGGCGGATAACCCTGCCCACGCCTCGGCTACCCCCCCGTGACGTACACAAATGCGAGGCACATCTCGTCGGTGGTGTTCTCGCCGAAGTAGGTGGTCTCGTCGCGCCCGGTGGTGTCGAAGACGCAGGTGATCTCGGCGGTGGAGCCCGCGTTCACGTTCACCGGCTCGGTGTAGAAGTACAGGCCTTGCCAGTGGAAGTTCCAGTCGGGAACGTCGATCATGCAGGTTTCTTCGCCTGCTTCTTCCACGGTGAGCTGGATGGGCTGGCCGAGCTCGTGCATGTGGGGGAGCACGCCCCACACGACGATGTCCTGGTTGACGGGAACCGCGTAGCTGTCGGTGACCGCGTCCTGGCCGGGGGGCAGTTCCAGGTCGGTCCCGTTGATGCGCGCCAGCACGGCAGGCTGGTCGACGTCGTCCTCCACGGTGATCGCCACCTCGGTGTGGTCGGGGCCAGTGCCGTTGCTGGTGTTGTAGTGCACCTGGAGGATGAGCGGTCGCCCGCCGGCGATGGGCAGGCCGGTACCGGCCGGGTACTCGGTGGCGCCGCCGCCGGGGGCCCAGGCCACCAGGGGGTCGGCGCTCACGCCCGCGCCGCCGAAACACTCGTAACCAAGCTCGGTATCTTGCGCGTCGAGGGCTTCGGCGTCGGCCACTGCTTCGTCGGTGTCCGGGTGTTAGATGAGCACGTGGTGGACCACCTGGGGGTTGCCGGGGCGCACCTCGTAGGCGGTGAAGTAGGCGTCGGTGGCCGAGGGGGAATCGACGAGGAAACAACGGAGGCTGTCGCTCGCCGCCTCGGATGGCGTGTAGTCGGTGCCCGCCCAGGTGACGATCGCGTCTTCGCGCGCCAGCGCGGGTGGATCGCTGGGATCGAGCTCGGCGCTGCCGCCCTCGGGGGCGCCCTGGTCGGCCCAGGCGGCGATGGTGGCGATTTGCTCGTCAGACAGCGAGCGATCGTGGTCGAAGCTCTGGCAGTCGCCGCAGGAGGACGGGGGCCAGGGCGGCATACGCTTGGCGGTGACCGCGCCGGCCATGGCGATGGCCATCGGCGAGGCGGCGCCGTAGCTGTCGAGCGCGAAGGGCGCGATGCCGCCGTCGACGTGGCAGCCCGTACACTTCTCCATCACGATGGGACCGACATCGTCGGCCCAGGTGACCTCGCCCGCGATGGTGACGCTCTCCTCGGCGTCGTCGCACGTGGGCTCGTAGACGAACTCGTCGGTGCCGCCGGGCGGGTTCCTGTCCCTGCAGGCGACGACGAAGAGGACCAGGGGGAGCAACGTCATGTGCCTTCGACCCGCGAGCGCCGGGGGACAGCAAAGGAAGTATCGGGCAGTTAGCTGGCGTCGCCGAGTCGGTAACCCAGCCCGTGTACCGTCTCGATGGGATCGATGCCCGTTTCCCGTAGCTTGGCGCGGATCCGTCGCACGTGGCTGTCGAGGGTGCGCTCGGCGAGGTGGTAGCCGTCGCCGTAGGCCCGGTCGGTGAGCTCGTCGCGGGTAAACGCGCGACCCGGTCGCGACATGAGCACGCGGAGCAGCGAGAACTCGGTGACGGTGAGCACCACCTCCTGCGACTCCACCCAGCAGCGATGCTCGCCGGTGTCCATGCGCAGGCGGCCGTGGGACAGGGTTTCCCTCGGGCTCTCGGGGGCCGCCGGGCGGGCGCGTCGCAAGACGGCCTTCACGCGAGCGCACAGCTCGCGCGTGGAGAAGGGCTTGGCGAGGTAGTCGTCGCCGCCCATCTCGAGGCCGAGCACCCGGTCGAGCTCCTCGTCGCGGCTCGACAGGAACACGATGGGCACCGCGTGGTTCTTGCGGATCTCGCGGCAGGCGGCGAGGCCGTCCATCGTGGGCATCACGATGTCGAGCACCACGAGGTCGGGCGCGCGGGCGGCCACCGCGCTGACCGCCTGTTGCCCGTCGTGCGCCTCGGCCACCTCGTGGCCATCGCGGGTGAGCGCGTAGCGGAGCACCTCGCGGAGGTGGGGATCATCGTCGACGACGAGCACGCGGGCCATCGAGAGCGAGGCTAACAAGCGGCCACCTCTTCCAGCACGCGGGCCTGCACCGCCGCGAGCGCGGTGGGCGGTCGGCGACCCTGTCGCGACAGGACGGTTGCGACGACGAGACCTGACGCGAGCCAGCTCCCGGCGATGACGAGGAGGGTGTTGGAGGAGGCCACGAGTGCTCCCGGTGGCGATCTCAAGCTAGGCCACCGGTGCGGCGAGCCGGTGCGGGGGGTGTGCAAGGCCCGTGCAAGGCGGGGGAAGCACACCGGCCGCGCCCCCGTGTCGCCCCCGCCGCCCGGCAGAGCTACGCTGGCGCCGATGTTCCCGCTCTGCCTCACCCCCGAGATCATCGAGCCCACCGGCGCCGTGTCCGACCCGCGGCTCTGGGAGGCCCCCCCTCGCCTCGGCGTGCCTGGCCCGCGCACCCGCGCCGGCAAGCAGGTGTACGGCGACAACTACGGCAACCACCTGGAGACCGAGAACTTCACCATCCAGTGGGAAGACGGCGACGGCACGCTGGCCGACGCGGAGATGGCGGCCGAGGGCCTGGAGGCCGCGTGGACCTACTTCGTCGAGGAAAATGGCTGGGAACCCCCAGTGAGCAGCGACGAGTACTACGTGTGGGTGCTCCTGGTGACCGACATCGGCTACACCGGCTTCACCACCGAGTACGCCACCTCGAAGTACCCAGAGGGCTACCCGGTGATCTACCTCGACGCCACCTACGCCACCGACGATGACTGGTGGCGGGCGCTGGCCGAGCACGAGTTCCACCACGCCTTGCAGTACCGGCAGCGCGAGTACACCGGCGCTGCCGGCGAGTCCTGGTACTGGGAGGCGTCGGCGATGTGGGCTGCCACCCTCGTTGAGCCCGAGAACGACGCCAACGACTACGCGGTGGGCTGGTACGTGAACCAGAGCGAGATCGCCTTCGACAGCACCGAGGGCTACCACCATTACGGGATCTTCCCGCTCAACGGCTGGCTCGACACGCTCGGCCCCGGCGAGGGGACGATGCAGGCCACCTGGGAGACTGCCGCCGGCATGAGTGGCGCTTCCTGGGACGAGGTGTTGGAAGCCGCGACCGGACTCGATCGGGTGGACATCTGGGCCGGCTTCAGCGGCGCCTTCGGCAACGAGCTGTACAGCCGCGGCGAGCCCTGGCCCGACGTGGAGAAGAACACGTTGGAAGACGGCGCCGAGGGCGAGGCCGAGGAACTCGGAACGGTGTACTACCGGCTGCGCGGCGCCGAGACCGTGGAGGTGAGCGCGGTCGTCGACGAGGGCGAGGTGGTGCTCTCGGGGGTGGCCGGCACGGGCGACACGCTGCCCGTGGCGCCCGGCGAGATCCTCGCGGTGACCGCGACCAGCGCGCGGGGAGCGAGCTGGTCGCTGCGCGTGGCCACGCCGGAGGGGGACACCGGGGTGCCAGACACGGGCAACCCGGACACGGGCGAGGGCGCCGGGTTCCCCGGGATGGACAAGGACGACCCGGTGGAGGAGCCGGGCGGCTGCGGCTGCGGTGGCCAGTCGCCGGCCGGGTGGGCGGCGGTCGTGGGCGCGATGCTCGCGCGCTACTCCCGCCGCATCACCCCCGCCGAAACCGGCGCCCAGTCCTCGAGGTAGTCGCCGGTGACGCTGCGGGCGATGGTGGCGAGTCCGGGCAGCATCGAGGAGCCGAGGGCGGCCACGAACAGGAGCACCGCGAGGTGGTGGTCGGTGTCGAGCGAGAAGGGGAGCCAGGGTGGCGGCGCCACCGCGTCCGGCTCGCGCAACTGCGCGAGGAAGGGAGGGGGCAGGGCGACGGGCGGGCGGGACGGTTCAAGCGGCCTGCAGGCGGATGGTGGCGCCCGCTCTGGGTTCGGCCCCTGGCCCCCTCCCGGAACACCGAGGCGTGGGGGCCAGCGAGCAGCAGGGCGCGACCTTAGCTCAGGGGCCAACCCTTGGATAGATGCCGCCCGCCATGAAGCTCACCGGCCGCGTGCTCTACCTCACCGACGATGCGGGCAAGCTGGAAACGCAGCTTGCCAGACAGGATCTCGCCTACGCCGGCGAGCCCTTGCACTACGGGGTCAACACCGACCTGATGATCAGCGGCGCGGCATGCACGCTCGGCTACACCGGCGACATCCTCGGCCCCTACTTCCTGGAAAATTTCAAGGAGGTGGTGCACAAGGACTCGGTGAAAGATGGCGGCTTCCAGGTGGTGGTGGGCGGCGACGCCTACGGCAGCGGCAGCTCCCGCGAGGTGGCGGTGGTGGCCCACCAGGGCGCCGGCATCGAGCTGGTGGTCGCAAAGAGTTTCCAGCGGATCTTCCAGGAAAACATGGTGTACGGGGGCATGCCCTTCACCACCGACCTCGCCGTGGTCGACCGCCTGCGCGCGGGGGAGGATGTCGACACCCGCAGCTTCTTCGCCGCGCTCCCCACCTTTTTCCGCGCCGTGGCCGAGGGCGGGGGCCTCCTCGCCTACGGGCAGAAGCTGCTTCGCGGCGAGGTGGCGCCTACCTACGACACGGCGGTGCCCGCTCGCCCGATGAACGCGGTGGAGAAGATCATCGCCGCCAAGACCTGGACCGGCGGCGATGTGGATGGCATCGCCGCCGTGGCCCCGGGCGACCAGGTGCTCTGCCGCACCGGCTTCCGCGGGGTGCACGAGTACACCGCCGGCATGGTGGTGGCGCTCTACCGCGAGGCCTTCGGCAACGAGCCGATGTACCGTCCCGAGATGGTGGCGGCCTTCGAAGACCACTTCGTGCTCATCGACGAGGCCACTGTCCCCGACAATGTCAAGCGCGCCCGCCTTGCCCCGGCGAGGCAACTCACCCGCGAGATGGTCGATGCCTGCGAGGAGTACGGCATCCGCCTGCACGGCCCCAATCGCCCATTCAAGCCGGGCGTGTGTCACCGCATCGTGGTGGAGGACTACTGCAAGCCGGGCGAGATCGTCATCCTCACCGACTCCCACACGCCCACGGCCGGGGTGCTCAACGCCTTCGCCTTCGGCGTGGGCTCCACCGCGATGGCGTTTGCCTTCCGCACCGGGATCATCCCGGTGACCGTGCCCAAGGTGGTGCGCATCGTGGTGAAGGGCAAGCCCGAGGGCGGCCTGTCGCCGAAAGACCTCATCCTCCACGTGATTGGCGACCCCTACTTCCGCGAGGAACACTGGCGCTCCGGCCCCACCGACACGTGTGTGATCCAGCTCGGCGGCCCCGCCCTCGACTACTGGAACGTCGACGAGCTCTCGGTGCTCACCAACATGACGGTGGAGGGGGGCCTGATGACCGGCGTGGTGGAGCCCTGCGCGCCGATCGTCGACTTCATCAAGGCCCGCCGCGGCATCGACGTCAGCACCGAGCTGGTGTACCCCGACGAGAACGCGCAGTACGAGCGGGTGATCGAGATCGACCTCGCCGACGTGCCGCTCACCGTGGCCACCCCCGGTGACAGTCGCAATCGGGCGCCGCTGGCGGAGTACGGGAACGTGGCGATTCACAACGTGGTGATCGCCTCCTGTACCGGGGGATCGCTCGCCGACCTGCGCGCCGCCGCCGATGTCCTGCGCGGGCGGGCGATCCGGCCGGGCGTCCGGGTGACGGTCACCCCCTCCAGCGCCGACGTGGCCGAGGCCGCCGAGAACGAGGGCATCCTGCCCATGTTCCGCGACCTGGGCGCGGTGGTCTCGCCCCCGGGGTGCGGCAGTTGTATTGGCAACGGCCCGGGGATTCCCTTGCCGGGGGAGACGACGGCCAGCACCACCAACCGGAATTTCGACCGTCGCATGGGGAGCGCGGGGCCGGTGTACCTGGTGAGCCCGGCCGTCGCGGCGGCGAGCGCGGTAACCGGGATGTTGACCGACCCTCGCCAGCTGTGATCGACCCGCGGGCGGCGCTCGACTGGGAGGCCGTCCTCGACGCCCTCCTCGCCCTCGTGCGCACGCCGATGGGTGCGGATCGGGCGCGCACCATGGTGCTCTTGCCGAGCGCGGGCGCGGTCAACGAGGCCTACCGGCTGGTGGACGAGCTGATGGCCGCCCGGATGAAGGGCGAGAGCCCGCCGGTGAACGGGGTGGCCGACGTCCGTCCCGAGGTGGGCCGCGCCGCGCGCGGCGTGGTGCTGGAGGCCTGGGCGCTCATCTCCGTGGGCGGCGCCATCGCCGGTCTGGTCGACGTGGCCGAGTGGCTGGCGCGACGCGAGGGCCCGGCACTCCAGGCCATGGGGAGCGCGATCGACGTGCCCGGGGGCGTGGGCGTGCGACTGCAAGCGGCCTTCGACCGCGACGGGCAGCTGAGCGACGCGGCCTGGCCCAAGCTCGCGTCGCTCCGGCGACAGTGCGACAGCCTGCGCGCGGCGGTGCAGCAGGCCTTCGACGCCGTGCTCGCCGACGAGGGCTGGGGCGACATGCTCCAGGAGCGGTACGTGACCGAGCGCGACGGGCGGCTGGTGGTCCCCGTGAAAATGTCACACCGCAAGGGACTCGGCATCGTGCACGGCAGTTCCCACAGCGGCGAGACCGCCTTCGTGGAGCCCGGTCACACGGTGGAGCTGCAGAACGACCTGCGCGCGGTGCGCGACGCCATCGAGGCGGAGACCTTCCGCATCCTCGGGGAGCTGTCGGGCATGGTGGCGCGCGTGGCGGTGCCCCTGCTCGCGGGGGTCGAGTTGACGGGCGAGCTGGATCTCGCAGCGGCAAAGGCCGATCTCGGCTTCCAGTGGGACGGCAACATCCCCCGGGTGGGCGCCGACGGCGTGGTGGACCTGCGGCGGGCGCGTCACCCGGTACTCGCGCTGCGTCCCGGGGCGAGCGTGGTGGCCAACGACCTGCGGCTCGACAGCGTCCGGCGCTGCCTCGTCCTCACCGGTCCCAACGCGGGGGGCAAGACGATCGCGCTCAAGACGGTCGGCCTCTGCGCCGTGCTCGCGCGCCTCGGGATTCCTCTCCCGGCCGCGGCGGACAGTCGCCTCGACTTCTTCGACCCCATCGTGGCCGACATCGGCGACGTTCAGTCGGTGGCCGGCGACCTGTCCACCTTCTCCGGGCACGTGCTCCGGCTCAAGGAGGCGATCGAGCTCGCTCGCCCTGGGGTGCTGGTGCTGGTAGACGAGGTGGCGGTGGGCACCGACCCGGCGCAGGGGGCCGCCCTCGCCGCCGCCGTGGTGGAGGCGCTGGTCGAGGCCAACGCGCGGGTGGTGGTGACCACGCACTACCCGGAGCTCAAGGCCGCTGCCGACGAGCGCATCGTGGTCGCCGGCATGGAGTTCGCCGACGGCAGGCCCACCTACCGGCTGGTGGTGGGACAGGCCTCGGGGAGCCAGGCGCTGGTGGTGGCGCAACGGATGGGCATGCCGGAACGCGTGCTGGCCCGGGCCACGACTCTCCTCGACGAGCGGGCGGCGCAGGTGGCGCGGCTCCTGGGCAAGCTCGAGGCGGAACGGGAGGATGTTCGCCTGCTGTCGCGACAGGTGGATGCCCAGGCGGCGGGCCTCGCCGCGCGGGAGGCCGAGCTGGCCACCCGGGAGAGAAAGCTCCAGGGCAAGATCGACGGCGAGCGCCAGCGACTGGTGGAGGCGACGCGCGAGAAGCTCTCGCGCATGGAAGCCGAGCTGCGAGAGCTGGTAAAGTCGCTGCACGCGGCGCCGTCGCTGAAGGCTGGCAACGCCGGGCTCCAGGTGGTCCGCGCCGCGCGCGCGGGCCTCGACGAGGAGCAGGAGGCCACCGCGCCAGCCTACGCGGCGAAGGTGGGCGAGAAGGTGTGGGTGACGACGGTGGCGCAGCACGGCGTGGTGGCGGCGTTGCACGGCAAGGAGGCGGAGGTGCAGGTGCGCTCGATGCGGCTGCGGGTGCCCTTGTCCAAGCTAGAGGCGCCGCGCCGCTGATCACATGCAGGCGGCGGAGGGGTCGCTGGTGACGTCTTCCGGGCCTCGTCCCACGTGCTCGGTGTAGAAGGCCTGCATCGCGGAGAGGTCGAAGCAGCCGAGCTCCAGGCGGTGCTCCCAGGCCACCGCGGTGAAGGGGTACTCAGACGCCGCGTAGGGCGTGAGAATGGCCCGCCCGGCGGGGAGGGACTCCACGTAGGCCGCGAGCTGCGCCACCTCGTCGGCGCAACCGGACGGGCAGTCGTAGAGGAAGACGATGCCCCCGTGCTCCAGGTTGTGGACCCAGTTCTCGGCGGCCACCTCGGTGGCGTGTACGCCCCAGGCCGCCCAGCACGGGTTGTGGTCGCCACTCTGGGGGGGCTCGTCGGCGTAGCTCACGTCGCCGTCGACATGCGACGCGGAAGTGGCCGGGTTGTAGGCCTCCACGCACTCGCC
>VGRE01000174.1 GCA_016875435.1 Deltaproteobacteria bacterium
TCCCGTCCAGATCGACAGTGATGGCGTCACCGACGCGCTGCTCTGGTCGGGCGACACCGTCGTCGTTCTTCGCGGCCGCGCCGAGGGCGGCGTGGGCTACTGGGCTGCCTTCGAGGCCAAGTCGGGAACGGTGGGCGCCGCGCTGGTGCAGGATATCGACGAGGACGCCCTGGTCGACCTCATCGTCGTGGTCAACGGCGAGGAAACGTCGCAAGTGGCGTGGATGCCGGGCGACGGCCTCGGGGGCTTCACCACCACGGCGGTGCTCGACACCGACTACCGGGTGTACGGGGTGACGGCCGAGGACTTCGACAGGAGCGGCAGTGCCGAGCTGAGCCTGCTCACCGAGGACGGGATCCTGCGTCGCTACGACAACACCGGCGACGGCTGGCAGGCGGCGAGCCAGAGCGACTTCACGCTGGCCGTGGGCGAGGGCGGTCGCGTGCTCGGCGGTCGCGACCTCACGGAGGACGGCTGGTACGACGTGGCGATCGCCGGTCCCATCATCGGCAGCGAGGCGCACACTGCATGGGTCACCTCGCCCGGCGGCACCAGCATCATCATCTCCTACCGCCTCGAGGACAGCATCAGCGGCGGCTCCGGCCTCGCCATCGCCGACGCCGATCTCGACGGCGATCCCGACGTGTTCGTCGCCGTCGACGGCACCCTGCGGCGCTACTCCTGGAGCGAGACCTCCGGCACCTTCAACGCGCGGTCGCACACCTCGATGCCCGATCACGCGCGCATCGACGCGGTCGACCTCGACGGCGACGGCCTGGTCGACGTCGTCTACCCGGGGGCGCCCAGCTTCGCGCTCCTCTCCACCTCGAAGCAAGACGATCCCGACACCGCCGACAACGAGGCGCTGGGCTGGACCACGCGCACGCCCACCGCGGGCGTCTTCGCGCTCGACCTCGCGGCGCTGCCCTGGGCGGGCGACTTCAACGCCGACGGTCTCGTCGATCTCGTGGCTTTCGTCAACACTGACGGCCTCGAGCTCGTGGCCTTCTACGGCGACGGCGAGGCCAGCGGCGGCGCCGAGACCTTCCGCGAGGGCAGCAGCGAGCAGCTCGGCGGCGGGGCGACCCCCCTCGCGCTGGCGGTGTGCGGCAGCGACAGCTGGGCGCTCACGAGCGAGGGCGGCGTCACGAGGCTGTGGCACCACTCGCTCGACGCCTTCGGCACCCTCGCGCTGGCAGGGAGTCTCGAGGTCAACGCCATCACCGTCGCCTGCGGCAACTTCGAGGCGGGGAGCGCGGCGGCGGTGTCGGGCACCGGCGACGTGACCTACGTGGCGGGCGACGGCAGCACGACGGTCGCCAGCCTCGGCGAAGACGTGGTGGAGGTGGCGGCGGGCGACCTCGATGGCGACGGCTTCGACGAGCTGCACGCCTGTACCGGCGCCTGCTCGATCGCCGCCGGGGATTGCAGCGGCGACGGGCTCGACGATCTCCTCGTCAACGACGGCACCCGCACCACGCTCTCCATCGCCGGGGTGGCCCACGACCTCGACTTCAACGGCTGGGTGAGCCTCGGCGATGCCGACGGCGACGGTGTGCTCGACGCCAACGTGCAGGCCGACGGCGTGGCCGTGGCCTTCCGCGGCCTTGGCGGGCGCCCTGGCGTGCCGATGGCCAGCTTCATGCTCCGGATGTGGAGGCGGCGCCGGCGTGGCGCGGCGACCTCGACGGAAACGGCGTTCCCGACCTGTTCTACCTCGGCGCCGACACCGACATCAGCGACGAGGTGGACTGGACGGGCACCGTGCTGTATGCGGAGGCCCCTGACGCGGCAGAGTAGCCCCGGCGGGGAGGAGTTCCATGGCCATGCGCTCGTTCGTCCCAGGTGCAACCGGGCAGATCGGCTTGCCGCTGGTGCGAGCCCTGGTGGCTCGCGGCCACGAGGTGCGCGCGCTGGTTCGCGACGAGGCGGCCGCGGGCGCCGTCCGCGACGCCGGGGCAACCCTCGTGGTGGGCGACCTCGACGACGCCGAGGCGCTCGCGCGAGGGCTCGGGGGCGTCGACACCTGCTGGCACATGGCGGGGGGCATCCGCGGCGCAGGCCCCGTCGACGCCGACCAGCTCAACCGCGTGGGTACCGAGAAGCTCGTCGCCGCCGCCGCGCAGGCGGGCCTCGGCAACCTCGTCTACGCGTCGAGCTGCGCGGTGTACGGCGACCGGAGCGGCCTGTGGGTGGCCGAGGACTACCCGCCCGCGCCTCACACCCGCTACGGCGAGGCCAAGGTCGCCGCCGAGCAGGTGGTGGCGGGGTCGGGGGTCCCCGCCCGCATCGCCCGCATCGCGGCGGTGTACGGCCCGGGGCTGCGCTTCTGCCTGGCCGATCAGATGGAGGCCGGGCGCGCCTGGTTGCCCGGCGAGGGTCGCAACCACGTGCCCATCGTCCACGTGGATGACTGCGTCAACGCCTTGATCGCCGTGGGCGAGCGCGGCGAGGCGGGGCGCGTGTACCACGTGGGCGGCCCGTCCACGCCCACCCTCAAGGAGTTCTACGCGGCGGTCCACGCGCGCGTGGGCGGCAAGCCGGTGCGCTTCTGGAGCACCTGGATCCCCTCGGCGATCCAGTTCGCGGCGGCGCGGCGCAACGAGGGCCTCTCGGCCCGCCTCGGCCGCAAGCCCCGGTTTACCCCGGACAACCTGCGACTGATGACCGCGAGCGTGCGCCTGCGGGTCGACAAGCTGGAGAAAGAGCTAGGCTTTTCGTGGGCTTACCCCGACTACCGGGAAGGCGTGGCCGCCGCGTTCCCCGCTTGACGGAGAGGCCTCCGGCGGCCTATATGCGCCGGTCGGAGCTTACCCATGGCCCTCCCCTTCGCTCATGCCCTGCTGGTGCTCATGTCGCTCGGCGGCTGCGACCCGCACGACGCCGAAGTGTCCGGCAGCTACGCCATGTATTTCGCGGAGGCCACCTCCGAGAACATCAACCGGTTGCGACAGGACCTCGTGCCGCCGGTGTGTGAGTACGAGCAGAGCGACCCGAACACCCTCGACAGCCAGATCGACGAAGACCAGATCTTCGTCGACGAGTGCTACAAGGACAAGGTCGCGGTCGAGCAGGCCTTCCAGGAGGAGTGGGACCTCGCCCCCCTCGATTGCCGCCGCCTCACCGACTACAACGCCATCGAGCTGCGCGACGCGATCATCCCCGGCTGGGAAACACGGTACGAGGAGCAGTGCTGCGCCGAGTCCTGGGACGACGACTCGACCAACGACCCCGACGGCAACATCCTCACCCCGGAGGACTGCACGCTGCGGTCGGCGCCGTACCTCTACTGGCTCTCCTCGTACAGCATGTACGTCGACAACAAGCCGCTCGAGACCTGGCGCGAGGAGGTGGTGATGACCTCCGAGGGCGACCTGCAGCTCACCATCCACGTCGACACGCGTTTCGGCGACTTCCGCACCGGCTGGGTGATCGACCCCGACTTCCAGCCCACGCAGTGTGTCGAGGAAAACGGGGAGGCCGTGCTCCAGGACCTCGATGGCAACTGGGTGGAAGGCTGGAGCAACTCCAACGAGGACGACGAGGGCTACCTCACCTACTTCCTCAACGCGGGCACCTTCCAGCTCAACCCGTCCAACACCGGCGACTACTGGATCTTCGACGAGGACTGGTACGCCGGGGCAGGCTTCGGCCGCTTCGGCGACGAGACCTTCTACCTCTACAGCACCGACTACGCCGACCCGGAGTACACCCCGCTCTGGGTGGGCGTCAACGACGAGGGCGCCGTGACCGGTGGCTACGGCGGCTACGGCACCGAGGTGTTCGAGGAGCTCGAGTGCGCGGGCGGCGAGGACAACTGCAACCAGTTCAGCGACTACGCCGACTTCGTCCAGATGCTGAAGGACAACGCCAACAACGGCGGCTACAACAAGGACGACGTCTACGTCGACCCCGTCGATACCGAGCTCGAGCGCTTTGGCCTCATCAGCCGCGACGACCAGCCCTTCACCCTCAAGGTGGAAGACAACAGCTGGCGTCCCACCGAGGTGGGCGACGGTAGCAACGCCGTGGGCTTCGACAACTGGGCGGGCCTCAACCCCTCCTGGGTGCGCCTGAAGACCACCCAGGAAGATCTCGCCAAGATCGAGCCCGGCACGCTCGCCAAGCCGATCGAGGGCGACTTCCAGCTCTACCTCTTCAGCAGCAGCACCGCCTCGGTGCTGGTGGTGAACGGCTCGTTCACCATCAACAACGTCGAGGAAGACCAGTGGGGCTGGGACGCAACCCTCGACGAGGAGAAGCGCGCGGAAAACAGCACCCCGA
The DNA here is from genome assembly GCA_016875435.1 of Deltaproteobacteria bacterium. Taxonomy (GTDB): domain Bacteria; phylum Myxococcota_A; class UBA796; order UBA796; family SXON01; genus SXON01. The sequence goes on from VGRE01000174.1 coordinate 4,285, forward strand.
CCTGCGGGGACTGAGTTAGACTCTCGAAAGCCGGGACGTCTGCATCGAGCGGGTGCGTCCCCCTTCAGACGCCTGTTCGTCCAGAGGCCCGGCACCCCTTCCAACCCCCTCCGTCCCCCTCCGGACGGGGGGGGTTCTGGTTTTTCGACCTACCGGATCCGCCGGCTCACCTCCTTGAAGTGCGGGCCGCCGGCGCGACCGAGTAGGCCGAAGAGGATGGTCTCCGAGGGCAGCACGGTGGCGCCGGCCCCCTTCACCCAGGCGAGCCCGTGGTGCCAGTCGGAGTCTTGTCGCGACACGCAGGCGTCTGCAGCGACGATGACCTGGAAGCCCGCGGCGAGTAGCCCGGTGGCGGTGTGGGCCACGCAGATGTGGGTCTCCATGCCGGCGAGGATGACGACGCGCCGGTCGGCGAGGCGAGGGAAGAACCCCGCCTCGTCGGTGGCGGCGAAGGCGGTCTTCACGAGCGGCTCGGTGGCGTCGAGCGACGGCACCGTGGGCCCGAGTCCCTGGGGGTACTGCTCGGTGAAGCAAACCGGCATCTCCAGGGCGCGGGCGAGGTACAGGAGGTTGCCGGCGGCTCTCAGCGCGCGGTCGCGCTGCGGCTCGGGCATGGCGGCGAAGAGGCGCTCCTGGAAGTCGATCACCACGAGCTGGTGCTGGGCGGGGTCGAACATCGGGCAAAGGTATTGCGCCCGCAGGCGCCCGGCGGGCTAAGCCGCGGTCGTGCTGGCCGTGGCGCTCCTCGCCTGCTCCCAAGCCCCCGACGTGGGCGTGTATCGCTCGGGTCGCAACGCAGTGCTGCGCGGCAGGCTCGAGGGCGAGACGATGCTCTGGGGTCCGGAGGGCACGGCTAGGCGCACCCCCACCCTCGACGACAAGGGCAATAGCTGGCTCGGCGAGGCAGGGCCGCTCTGGCGCACGTCGCGAGAGATCCCGGCCCCGGCGAAGGCCGCCCCGGTGACGGCCGCGCTCGCCGAGCGCGCCTCCTTCCGCATGCGCGAGGTGATCGGCGCCGAGGCCAGCGCCCACCCCGAGGCCGACCGTGCCTCGGGCGTGGCGCTGCGGAGCATGATCAAGGTCCGGCAAGACCTCGCGCCGCCAGTCTACCTGGTGGTGGCCACCCGCGGGCAGCACGGCATCCCCCAGCCGGGCGGCGGCGTGTCGCCGGTGAGCGACCCCCGCGACTGCCAGGGCAGCCTCGCCATCCTCGACGCCGAGATGGAGAAGGTGCTGTCGAGCATCCCGGTCGACGGCGCTACCGCGACCTGCGCCGTGCCGTCGCTGTTGTCGCCGGTCGACAAGGATGGGGACGGCGGTCGCGATGTCATCGTACACGGCCAGGCCGACGGCAAGGGTTTTCGCCAGTGGTTCTCCCTCGACGGCAACCAGCTCGCGCCGGGGCCCGGCTCGACCTGGACGGAGATCCCGTGATCCGGCTCGACGGGCAGGGGCTCGGGCTGGGAGAGGTGGCGCGCGTGGCCCGCGAGCGGGCGCCGGTGGCGCTGGCCGATGATGCTCGCGTCGCGATGGCGCGCAGCTACCAGTGGGTGTGCTCGGTTCGCGACGGCACCGCGCCCATCTACGGCATCAACACGGGCTTCGGCTCGCTCGCTCGCGTGCGCATCAACCCCGCCGACACGGCCACCCTCTCGCGCAATCTCATCCGCAGCCACGCGGCCGGGGTGGGCGCGGCCTGCCCCCCCGACGCGGTGCGCGCGATGATGCTCTTGCGCGCCAACGCCCTCGCCCGCGGCGCGAGCGGCTGTCGCGCCGCGCTCGTCGACACGCTCTGCGCGATGCTCGACCGCGGCGTGGTCCCCGTCGTGCCCCGGCAGGGCTCCTGCGGCAGCTCGGGCGACCTCGCGCCCCTGTCGCACCTCGGCCTCGTGGCCTTCGGCGAGGGCGGCGAGGCCTGGTTCGAGGGCGAGCGTGTCGCCGGCCCGGAGGCGATGCGCCGCGCGGGGATCGCCACCCTCGCGCCCGAGGCCAAGGACGGCCTCGCGATGACCAACGGCGCGCAGCTCACCACGGCGATCGCCGCGCTCGCGTGCTTCGACGCCGAGCGGCTCCTCCGCAGCGCCGAGCGCGCGGCGGCGATGTCGATCGAGGCGCTGCGCGGCGTGCGGCGGGCCTTCCACCCGGCGGTGCACGCGCTGCGCCCCCATCCTGGTGCCATCGAGTCTGCCGCCGCGATCCTCGGGCACCTCGAGGGCAGCACGCTGGCCGACTCGATGCCCGAGAAGGTGCAAGACGCCTACTCGCTGCGCTGCTCGCCGGTGGTGCTCGGCGCCGCGCGCGACAGCCTTCGCTACGGCCGGGCGGTGGTGGAGATCGAGGTGAACGCGGTGACCGACAACCCGGTGATGCTGCTCGACGAGCCGGGCGACAACCACGCCTTCTCCGCCGGCCTCTTCCACGGCGAGCCGGTGGGCATCGCGTGTGACAGCATGAAGATCGCGGTGGCCGAACTGGCCTCGCTCGCCGAGCGGCGCCTGTACCGGCTCACGACGGGATCGCTGTCGGCGCGCCTGCCGCCGGCGCTCGCCGGGGCCGATCGTCCCGGGCTCGGCCTGCTCGTCCCCCAGACCACGGCGGCCGCGCTCGTCTCCGAGAACAAGGCCCTGGCCTGGCCGGCCAGCGTCGACAGCATCCCCACCTGCGAGGACCAGGAAGACCACGTCGCCATGTCCACCACCGCCGCGTGGCGATTCCGCGAGGTGGTCGACAACAGCGTGCGCGTCGTGGCGATCGAGCTGATCGCGGCGGCGAGCGCGCTTCGTTATCGGCTCACCGAGGGGCCCGTCGCCCTCGGCCGGGGGACGGCCCCCGCGCTCGAGCGCGTCGAGGCCATCACCAGCGCGCACGAGGTGGCGGGCGACGCCATCGAGGCCGTGGCGGCGCGCATCGCCGCCGGGGACTTCGAATGATCGAGCTCGACGGCCAGTCGCTCGGCGTCCTGGAGGTGGCGCGCATCGCCGCCGGGGAGGGGGCGAGGCTCGCCGACAGCGCCCGGGCCCGCATGGCGGCCTCGGCGGCGGCCTTCGCCGCGGTGCCCAGCGTGCTGGTGCAGAAGCGGAAGTACCTCGTGGGCGAGGGCGATCCCGGCGGCGACCTCGTGCGCGCCTTCGTCCTCGGCCACTGCGCCGGCGTGGGCGAGCCGCTCCCACCGGGACAGGTGCGCGCGCTCATCGCCTGCCGAGCCAACGTGCTCGCCACGGGGCACTCCGGCGTTCGCCCGGCGCTGGTCGACGCGCTGCTCGGACTGCTCGACTCGCCGCCGGTGGTGCCCTCGCAGGGCTCGGTGGGCGCGGCGGGCGACCTCGCGCCGCTGGCCCACGTGGCGCGCGTGCTCTGCGGCTACGGTGGCGACGTGATCGTCGACGGCGCGCGGCGCCCGTGGGCGGGCACCCCCGTCGTGCCCACCCACAAGGAGGCGCTGTCGCTGATCAACGGCGCCACGCTCACCGCCGCGCTCGCCGCCCTCGCCTGCGCCCGGGCGCGCCACGTGCTCTCGCGGGCGGTCGAGGCCTGCGCGCTCACGATGGCGGCCCTGCATGCGGACCCGCGGGCCTTGTCCCCGGCCTTGCACGCGGCGCGTCGACACGCTGGCCCCCAGCAGGTGGCGGCGAGGCTGCGCGAGTTGCTCGGGCCCGGTCGCCCGGCGCGCCCGCCCGACGCCTTCTCGCTCCGTGCCGCCCCGGCCGTGCTCGGCGCCGCGCTCGACGCGCTCGACTGGGTGGAGTCCACCGTCGCCACCGAGCTCAACGGTGCCTGCGACAACCCGCTGTGGTTCGACGGCGAGGGCGTGGTGGAAGGGGGCAACTTCCACGGCGCGCCGGTGTCGCTGGCGATGGACACGCTGCGGGTGGCGATGACACAGGTGGCCACGGTGTCGGAGCGGCGCACCTTCCGCCTCACCGGCGCCTCGCTCTCCGGCGACCTGCCGAGTTTCCTGGTGGAGGGCACCGGCCTCAACAGCGGCTTCATGCTGGCGCAGTACACGGCGGCGAGCCTCGCCAGCGAGTGCAAGGGGCTCGCGCATCCCGCCTCGGTCGACAGCATCCCCACCGTGCAACACCACGAGGACCACGTGAGCATGGGCCCGATCGCCGCCCGGCTCGCCCTGCGCGTGGTGGAGAACGTGGCCGACATCGTGGCCATCGAGCTCCTCCTCGCCGCCCAGGCCCTCGACTGGCGCCTGCGCGGCGCCCGCTTCGTCGATGGTGCCCGGGTCGACGGCCATCCCGAGACCTTCGCCCCGGGGATCCTGGCCCTGCACGCCGAGGTGCGCGGCGCCGTGGCTTTCTGGCCCGACGACCAGCTCATGCACCCCGCGCTGGTGGCCGTGGGGAGGCTGGTGCGAAGTGGGGTGGTGGGGTGGTAGGCGGGCGACTCGAGCCCGGCGGGTGGATTGCGATCGCCTGCCACCGCAGCCCTGGGGGGGGCTACTG
>VGRE01000175.1 GCA_016875435.1 Deltaproteobacteria bacterium
GAAGGAATATCCCGCGGTCCTTCTTCCTTGACTGTCCCTCCGTCCCCCCGCACGGACCGCAACTCTCACCAGGTGCCCAATGACCCTTCGCTTGCGTTCTTCCTCGTCCGATGGCGCTCGTCGCCGTTCCGAGCGCCTCACCGCCGAGGAGGAGAAGATCATCGCCCGCGAAATCCGCAAGGCCGAGCAGGCCGCGCGCGAGTGCGTGGCCGGCATCGACGCCGCCGAGACCATCCTCCGTCGCCGCCCCGACCGCGCGGAGCGCACGCGCGCCGGCGCCGTCGACCGCCTCGAGGAGGCGGTGCGCGCCGTGGCCACGGCCGCGAAGAAGGACGACGACCTCCGCGCGTACGCCCGCAAGGCGCAGGGCGCGTGGCAGCAGGCCGAGGAACTGCGCTGGCGCCTCGCGATGAGCGGCCGTCGCATCGCCCACGGCGAGGCCCGCAAGCTCGCTGGCCCCTTCATGGACGAGGAGGATCTCGTCCAGGAGGGCTACATCGGCCTGCTGCGCGCCGCGAAGCGCTTCGACCCCGACCGTGGCATCCGCTTCTCCACCTACGCCCGGTGGTGGGTGCGCGCGCAGATGACTCGCGCCATCGACCACACCGGCCGCCCCGTGCGCCTGCCCGGTTGCGCCGTAGAGCAGACGCGCAACCTGCGCAAGGCGATGAAGCGCTTCGAGGCCGCCGGCATCGAGTACAACGTGGCCGACCTCGCCGAGGAGGTGGGCATCGACAAGGAGCGCGCCGAGTTGTTGCTCTCCCAGGGCAACACCATCTCGCTGGAGCAGCCGGTCGACGACGGCCCGCGCCCCCGCCCGCTGGAGCGTTTCCTCTCCGACGAGGAGGCGATCTCCCCCGACGACGAGAGTATCCAGATCCAGGAACTCACCCGGATGAACAAGGCCTTCAACGGCGTGCTCTCGGAGCGCCAGCGCTTCGTGCTCACCCGTCGCTACGGCCTGGAAGACGGAGAGTTCCGCACCCTGTCGGAGGTGGGCAAGGAGATGGGCCTCAGCCGCGAGCGCGTGCGCCAGATCGAGCGCGAGGCGCTCATCCGCCTGCGCGACCAGTCCGGAATCCGCGACCTGCGTGGCATGCCGCTCCCCGAGCCTGGCGAAGCCTAGCCACCAACGGCGAGGCTCAGCCGCAGGCCCGCTCGAACACCCGGAGCACGTTCTCGCCGTAGGCGGCGTGGATCTCCGCCGTCGACCAGCCGATGTCGAGGAGGGCCTGCGTGAGGTTGGGCAGCTTCTCGGCGCTGTCGAGGTCGGAGGGGTAGAGCGCGAAGCCCTCCCAGTCGGTGCCGATGGCACAGTGGCGTGCCCCCACGGTGCGCCGGACGTGGTCGAGGTGGCGCGCCACGGCACGGGCACCGCCCCGGCCGATGAAGGGGGTGACGAAGATCATGCCCACGACGCCGTCGGCGTCGGCAACGGCACGGAGCACCTCGTCGTCGATGCCCCGGGGGCTCGGGTACACGGCGGTGCAGCCCGTGTGGGAGACGATCACCCGCCCCGGCGCGAGCCGGCAGGCCTCGAGGACGGCGGCCTTGCCGAGGTGGGCGGCGTCGCAGATCATCCGGTGGTCGCCGAGCGCGCCCAGCAGGTCGCGACCGAAGGCCGGGAGCGGCGCCCCGTTGTCGGCGCCGAGGCCCACCATCGGCCGGCCGGCCGCGTTGGCGGTGAAGTGCACCAGGCCCACGTAGCGGAGTCCCTTCGCCCGGAAGGCGCCGAGTTCGTCGAGGCGGCCGTGCAGGCCGTGGGCCCCCTCCAGGCCGGCGAAGGCCGCCACCCGGCCGCTCGCCCTCGCGGCGCGGATCGCCTGGGCGCTGCCCGCGATCTCCATCGTGCCGCCGCTGCGCGCCACCTCGGCAGCGAGCGCGTCGAGGTCGCGATGGATGGCGGCGGTGCCCCCGCGCCAGCGCAGGGGGCTGGTGACCACCCCGAAGGCCACGGCGCCGACGTTGCCCTCGCGCAGGCGCGGGAGATCGCTGTGGCCCAGGAGCGGCGCGCCCGGCAGGGGATTCGGCGCGTGGCGGCGGTGCCAGTCCCAGCCGAGGAAGTAGCTGCCCAGCAGCATGTCGTTGTGGAGGTCGACCACCAGCGCGGCGTCGTGGACCTGCCGCGCCTCGCGGCTCACGACGATCGGGTCCACAGCGCCTCCATCACGTCGATCCCGTCGTGCAGCCGCCGGTCCCCCGGCGGGGCCTGCATCTGTCCCGGGTTGCAGCGCCGGGCGCGCGGGTAGTTCCCGGGCACGGGCCCAGCGACGGTCCCCACCTGCGTCCGCCACGGCCCCAGCGCGGCGGCAACCTCGTCATCATCGCCCTCGTAGACACAGAGGACGCGCGGGAGCCCGCGTGGCTCGAGTCGCGACAATGGCAGCCGGGCCAGTCCCCACCCTGGCCCCTCGCGCCACGTGCCCGTCGCGCGCGCGAGGGAAGCGAGGCGGCGGATCTCGCTCGCTTCCTCGGCGCTCACTCGCCCCCGGGGCCAGCGGCGCTCGGCCTCGGCCATGGCGCCGGCGAGGGCGTCGAGGTCGACCGCCCGGCCGAGTATCGCCGCCGGGGACATGCAGCCGCGCCCGTCGTACAGCGCAGCGTCGCGGGCGTGCGCGTGGGCGTCGCCGGTCCACGCTGCCACGCCGAACATGGGGCCAAGGCCGACGACCGGCGTGGCGGAGCGCGCGCGGATGGCGTCTATCGTCGCCTCGGCGCCGAGGACGATCGCCGCGTCGACCCGCGCCAGCGCCGCCTTCTCGGCGGCGACGTCCCCCCCGCGCCAGTGTCCCACCTCGACGCCCTCGATGCGACCGATCGCCGCAGCGGACGCGCGCTGCGCGCTCGACGCCTTCAGGTAGACCTTCACCCCCCGACCGGCGAGCTGGTAGGCCCACTCCAGGGGCGCGGTAAACACGTTTGCGCTCGCGATGATGGCCACCGCACCGGGTGGCGAACCGGGGAGCGGCCTCGACAGGTCGGCCATGCTGGCGCAGGCGAGGGCCGTCGACCAGCAGGCGCGGGCGTTCTCGGGCGACAGGCCGGTGTCGAAGGCGGCCGGGTCGAGTGTCGCCAGCGGCTCGAGCGCGGGGCTCACGCCTGTACCCGGAGCCGCTCGGCACGGAGCGAACATCCGCGCAGCTCGGCGCCCTCCAGCCGGCCGAGGAGCGTCACCCGGTCGCCCTCGTCGCGCCGCTCCACCCGCCCCAGGTCCTGGGTCTCGATGGCAAGCACGCTGTCGAGGTTGCAGAGGTCGACGAAGCGCAGCACACCCTCGCCCTCCACCGCGCGGCCGGTGTGGGGGTCGGCGGCGTACACCCGCATCCAGGGCGGCGCGACGAAGGCGCCGGGCAGCTCGCCGGCGGCGACGGGTGCGGTCCACGACTGCGAGGAGAGCTCGGTCATCCCGTACTCGCCCACCACGCGCGGCGACCCGAGCCGAGCGGGGATCGCCTCGTAGAGAGCGGGGGCGTCGAGGCGCGCGTGGCGTCCCTTGAAACCCCCGGTCACCATCACCACGCTGCGCGCGTCGAGCGTCGCCGCGCCCTCGGTGGCGAAGAGCGCGTCGAGGGCGAAGGCGGTCGTGGCCAGGAGACAGGGCGCCTGGAGCGCTGCCCAGGCCCCGGCCGACACCGCGCCGTCGAAGTAGGCCTCGACCGGGCCGAAGAGCGCCACCATGTGACCGAGCGAGCTATCGGCATCGACGGGGCAGATGGAGACGACGCGAGCGGGACCGGCGCGGACCATCTCCCGGTAGTGCGCCACGGCGCCGAGGTCGTAGAGGAGGGTGTCGCGACTGCGATGGACGCCTCGCGCGCTCCCGGTGGTGCCGCTGGTGCGAAAGAGCACGTCGCCGGGGAGCGGGGGGACCGGCCCGAGGTCCAGGTCTTTGAACAGCGCCACGGGGACGGCGGGGATGTCCTCGATGCCACGCGCCTCGGCGGTCCACAGGCGGGCCAGGAGGGGGCTGGCCGCCTGCTGGTAGCGGTACGCATCGAGGAACAGCGCCTCCGGGGCCACCCGGGTCTCGATCGCCTGCAGGACGCGGGCGCGGAGCGCGTCGCGGGCGCTCATCGAAGGCAGTCCTCGAGCGCCGCCACGAAGGCTTCGAGTTGCGCGTCGGTGATCACGAAGGGCGGCGTGAGGCCCAGGGCCTCGGCGTTCTCGCCGCAGGGCAGGACGATGTAGCCCCGCTCCAGGAGCCGCCGGGTGACGACGAGGCTCTGGTCCACGTGGACGCCGAGCATCAGCCCGCGCCCTGTCACCCGGCGCACGCCAGGGACAGCGGCGCAGGCACGCGCGAGCGCCTCGCCCTTCCGCCTCACCTCGGGCAATAGCGCGTCGATCTCGGGGAGGGTCGCCAGCGCCGCCGCGTTCCCGACGGGATGCCCGAGAAAGGTCTGCGTGTGAATCGCGGCCCCGCCGCTGTTGCCCCAGGCGTCCATCACCCGGGCCGTGCCGAGGCAAGCCGACACGGGGAAGCCGCCGCCGAGCGCCTTGCCGAGGCAGAGCAGGTCGGGTGCCTGCGGGGTCGAGAGGAATGCCCCGGTCCGCCCGCAGCCCGAGTAGATCTCGTCGTGGATCACGAGCGCGCCGCGGCCTCGCGCCTCGGCGTGGATCTCGGCCAGGCGCGCCTCGCCCAGCTCGCGCATCCCGCCCCGGCCCTGCAACGGCTCGAGGATCACCGCGTCGTAAGCTGAGAGGCTCGGCAGGGGCGCGTGGAAGGGGAGCACATCTGCGTAGAGCGAGAGGGCGGGGGCAAACGGCGCCTGCATCGCGGCCCGCAGGTAGCCGAGGCTGGGCAGCGCCCCCGAGCCGAGCCCGTGGTAGCCGCCGGCGAGGCACAACACCCGCAGCGGCCGGCCCGTCACCGCCCGCGCCATCACCACGGTCTTCATCGCCGCGTCGATGGCGTCGGAGCCGGAGAGCCCGAGGATCGCGCGGTCCATGCCGGTGCGCGCGCAGAGCGCCTCCATCAGTTCCACGCGCGTGCGATCGGCGAACGCGTCACCCATCGCGTGCGGAAGCGCATCGACCTGTCGCGACACGGCCCGCGTGACCGCGGGATGGGCGTGCCCGACGGCGGCCACGCCGAAGGCGGCGGCGAGGTCGACGTAAATGTTGCCGTCCACGTCTTCCACGTTGGCCCCGCGCGCCCGCGCCCAAACGATCGGGTCCTGGGGCACGCCGCTCTCCCTCGCCCGCCGGGTGCGTCGAGCGGTGATGGCGGGGCACTCCCTCGCCGCCAGCCGATCGACCCACGCCGTGCTGCGCGGCCCGGGCACGGGGGAGGGCAGGGAAGGCAGGTCGGCGCCGGTCATCGGGCGGCGCGCTAACGCATGGGCTAAGGTCGCGGCGATGCGGCTAGTGGCACTGCTGGCGGTTCTCGCGGCATGCGAGCGCACCGTCACCGAGCACATCGACGGCAACGATGGCGCGCTCCGGCTGTTGCTGGTCAACCCCACGTCCTGCTCCGCCTGCGACCCCTGGCGCGGCGTCGACACCGTCCGCATCGAGGTGCTCCGCCACGACGAGCTGGTCGCGGCCGCCGAGTTCTCCTACCCCGGCGAAGCCCTGTCGCTGCCGGACCTCGAGGGCTTCGGCGTGGTGCGCGTGGTGGTGAGCGGCCTCTCGGGCGGCGAGGTGATCTCGGCAGGGCGCACCGCGGAGATCACCCTGGCGCCGGGGATCACGCGCGAGTGGTCGCTGGTCTTCCTGCCGGTGAACCAGGGCTTGCCGCTCACCAGCTCGATGATGGCGCCCCGCTCGCGGCACCAGAGCATCACCCTGCGCGACGGGCGCGTGCTCCTCGCCGGCGGTCTCTCCCCGGGGCGCGGCGCCGCCTACGCCGGCATCGAGGCCTACAACCCGTCGACCGGAGCCTTCGCGGGCCTCGGCTACGACCTCGCCGGCGACGCGGGCGACATGGCGCGCCTGTCCTACGACGACGGCGAGGTGATGTTCGTCGGCGGGACGACGGTTGCCGGGGGCGTGGAGACCCCGGTGACGACGGTCACCGGATTTCTCGAGGAGGCCGACAACGCCTACCCCCTCGCCAGTCTCCCCGTCGCGCGCAGCGCCCCGTGTGCCTCGCGCTTCGCCGCGCACCAGGCCATCGTCTTCGGCGGTCACCAGGGCGACCCCTACGGCGACATGCTCGTGCTCGGCGAGGATGGGCGCTGGGCCTGGTCGAGCTTTCCCATGCGCGACCTCGACGAGACGCGGGTGACCGGCTGCGTGGCGCTCGCCGACGACCGTACCTTCGTCCAGGGGCTCGACGCCGACAGCACCGGCGTGTGGCCTTTCACCAGCGAGTCGGCACCCTACCTCGAGCCCGCCGAGTGCTTCGAGAAGCTGAGCGCGGGCAGCGCCGGCGAGGCCGCGGTGTACGGGCACGGCATGGCGCTGGTGTCGCTGGCCGACGGAGCGGCCTGGGTGGGCGGGGGACTCGACGCGTCGAGCGGGCGGCCCGCCCCCACCGCCCGCGAGTTCGACCCCAGCGCGATGCGCTTCGTCGAGGCGCGCTCCCAACCCACGCGCTCGCGCGTGGAGGGCCCCGTGGTTGACTGGATCTTCGGCGACTGGAAGGCCTGGGGCTGCGGCTTCGTGGACGGGAGTCGCGGCGAGCCGGAGTCGAGCGTGGAGCTGTTCGACATCGAGAGTGGCGATCTCGGGCCGGTGGTCGGCCTCGACCGCGAGCGCCCCGGCTGCCACCTCGCGGTGATGCACGACGGCAGCGTCCTCGTGACGGGCGGCTTCGACGAGGGCGACGAGGCCGCGGTGTCGGCGGCGATCATCATCCCCTGGCTGGATTGACAGATCGGGCGAGGTGGGCTAGAAGCCACCCGCGCGTGGAGCCCCTATGCGTTCGCGGGCGTTCTTGCTGCTTCTTCCCGCAGTCACCGGCTGCGCGCTTGGTTTGCAGTCCACGGTCGAGGGCGAGCTGATCCCGGCGCCCTCGGGCAACGTGGGCCAGAACCCGCCGTCGGAGGGCGACGACGAGCCAGGTGGCGACGAGCTACCGAAGACCTCGGTCGCGCTCGATGGCATGGTGTACCGCATCGAGCCCAGCAGCATGACCGTCGTGGAGCCGGCAGGCCTCGATCGGATGAAAGACCGGTTGCTCGCGCGCGACGTGCTGGTGTACGTGAGCGACGAGACGGCGGAGAGCATCACCTTCGCGATGGCGCTCGGCGGCGACGACGGACGCCAGGACCCATGCGAGGCCGTCCACCAGTTCCCGCGGGCCGACTGGACCGCCAACCCAGTGTTCGAGGCGGGGCCGGGCAACATCGACGCGTCCTTCGGCGGCGAGTCGGCGCAGCTGCGCGAGGCGCTGTTCGGCGGCGTGTTCGACGAGTACGGCTTCGGCTGGACCGATGGCACCCTCGCCTTCCAACTCGACACGCGCGAGCTCGACGGCGCGCTGGGAAGCGACGTCGATGCCTGCGAGCTGGTCGAGGCGCTCGGCGGCGAGTGCGATCGGTGCAGTGACGGCGAGGCGCTCTGCTTCGACGTGGTCATCGAGCAGATCACCGCGGTCAAGGCCGAGATCGGTTTCGACGAGCGCAACGACGGGTCGCGCTGCAGCGGCTAGGTCCCGAGCTTTGTCCTGAGCAACTCGGCCACCTCGTCGGCCACTCGCGGCCTCGCCAGCGACTTCGCCGCCTCGCTCATCCGGGCCCGCGCCTCGGCGTCGGCCAGCAGCGCCCCCACCTCGGCCACCACGGCGGGGACGTCGATGCCCTTCTCCACCACCACGCGGGCCGCGCCGGCCCGCTCGAGGCCGCGAGCATTGGCTTCCTGGTGGTTGTCGGTGACGTTGGGCGAGGGCACCAGCACGCTCGGCTTGCCCACGGCGCAGATCTCGGCGAGGGTGCTGCTGCCGGCGCGGGCGAGCACCAGCGAGGCGGCCGCGAAGGCGTCGCCCATCTTGTCCTCGTAGGGTCGCACGACCAGGTGTACCGGCGCGCCGCCGGGAAGGTCGCGGTAGCGGGCCGCGATCTCGTCGAAGTAGCGCGGGCCGGTGAGGTGGAGGATCGAGTAGCTCCGGCCTGGCTCGGCGGCGCAAGCGAGCGCGATGTCGTTGATCGTCGCCGCGCCCAGGGAACCGCCCACGACCAGCAAGACGGGGCGCGAGGGGTCTAGGCCGTACTTGCTGCCGTCGCCCTCGAGCACCCGGGGGTTCACCGGACAGCCCACGGTGTGCATCTCGCCACGGCTTCGCAGGTGTTTCCGCGTGTCGTCGTAGGTGAGCAACACCAGCCGCGCCACCCGCGCGCAGAGCCGGTTGGCCAGCCCGGGCGCCACGTTGGACTCGTGGATCGCGGCGGGGATCCCGAGGGTCCAGGCCGCGAGCACGGTGGGGGCCATCACGTAGCCGCCCACGCCGAGTACCATGGTGGCGCGGTCCTCGCGGAGGAGCCCTCGCGCCCGCCACGTCGCGACGAGTAACTGCCAGGCGAATCGGAACCTCGCGAGCAGGCCCGAGCGTGGGTACTGCACCGCCTCCACGGCGCGGAAGGCGTAGCCGCGCTCCGGGGCCACCCGCCCCTCCAGGCGCGCGCCGTCGCCGTAGTAATGGACCTCGGTCCCTCGCGCGCGCATCGCGTCACCCATCGCGAGCGCAGGGTACACGTGTCCTCCGGTGCCCCCGCCAGCCAGGATCAGCACGTCCGCCATGCCGCGCCCG
>VGRE01000176.1 GCA_016875435.1 Deltaproteobacteria bacterium
CGCGGCACCAGCCCCCAGGCCAGGCGCGCGGCGGCCGCCAGCGCGAGGACGCCGCCCGGCGACGGGGCGCCCCGGTAGGCGAGGTCGAGGTACGGCAGCAGGAGCAGCCCGGCGAGCAGCCCGAGCGCGAGCAGCCAGAAGCCCAGGTAGAGCGCGACGGCCAGCGAGGCGCGACGACGGAGGGCGGCGCCGCTGTTCACGGCGGCCACCTGTAGGCGACGTGGGACACGAGGCCCTGGAGGGGATCGCTCGCCTCCGCCTCGCGACGGAGCCGCTCAGCCTCGCCGGGTTGCAGGCTCGGCTGTCGCGAACACGCCAGGCGACAGGCAGCTTTCTCGGCTGGGAGCAAGCGCCCGAAGTAGCGTCCCGCGCCCTGGCCGCCCGCGTACTCCCGCTGGCAGAGCTTCGCGAGCCGGCCAGACAGTCGCTCGGCGGCCCCGGCCGAGAGCCCGGCCACGCAGGCCCGCCATCCACCGTCGCCGCCCGGCGCGATCATGCCGGATCGCCCGTCGATCGTCGCGCCCATCGGGGCGTCGAGCGGGGTGAACACGTCCACCTTCGCGTGGGCACAGGCCTCCAGCCCGGCCCAGGTGGCCGAGCCGAGCAGCAGGGCCGCGATCGCCCAGGCCGCCCGGCGCCACGCCCGCACCAGCGCGGTCTCCGGGGGCCGGCCGTAGAAGACGAAGGTGGACGGCCCGGCGTCGGACACGAGGTACTGGCCGAGCGGCAACACCGGCACGGAGAACACGGCGAGGCAGTGCGTGGCCACGTAAGTCCCCGCCTCGCCGTCGAACTCCTCCCGGCCGTGGAGAGAGGTGCCGATACCGCTCACGGTGTGCATCGACGGCGGGGTGCCCAGCGGCCGCAGGAAGAGGGCGCGTCGCGACAGGAGCATCTCCACCGTCTCCCGCTCCTCCTCGCCACTCCGCGGGCGGATGGCCCGGAGCGCCCGGTACACCGCGTGGGGGTCGCCCGTGGCGATGGCGCGCTTCGCCGCCGGGTGAGCCTCCGCCAGGGCGATCAGCTCGGGCACGCGCCCGCAGATGCCGGCCGGGTCGCGCACCCGACTCAGGCCCCGGGCACCGCGAGGGCCCAGCCGACCCAGGTGTCGTCCGACGCCTCGAGCGGCACGAGGAACCCGTCGTACCACGCGAGCGCAACGTAACGACCAGCCTCGAGCTCGAACCGCACCCGCTCACGACCGGTGGCGAGGGTCTCCCGGCCCTTCTCCGTCACCCGGGCGCCCTGCGGCTGCCACCAGCTGGTGCCCGGGGCCCGCGACAAGCGCAGCGCGCAGCCCTCGGCGTCGAGCGCGTAGACCCGCCAGTCCACCGCGTGGACATCGAAGATCGACACCGGGCCACCGGTCTCGGGCACCAGCGCGAGTTCGACGCAGAAGCGCTGCTCGTCGGGGGCCACGGTTCGCTGCACCGCCACCGGCTCGAGCGGGCGCAGCGAGGGCTCCATGTACAGGCCGGGGCCCGCGGGCCAGGGGGTGAGCTGGACGGCGAGCGGTGGCGGCGACGTCGCCCCGGTGGCATCGACGCGGGCCTCCCCGGCGGCGTGCGCGGGGTGGCTCACCACGAGGGCGTAGCTGTCGCGAGCGCAGCGCGTGAGGAACCTTCCGTCGGCACCGCTGACCGCGCGGCAGTCGGCGTCGCTGAGCTCGGCCCCGGCGACGGGCTCGCCCCCCGGGGTGGTGACCACCCCGGCGATCTCCACGTCGCAAGCGACGAGAACAAACATCAAGTCGCGACTCACCTAGCCGAGTACGAGGACATGATCGACCTTCGCCGAGGGCAGAATCAGCGTGAGCGCGGGGCCCTCCAGCCGCTTGCCGCTCTCGTCGAGGTAGCTCGCGACCGCCACGGTGAGACCGAAGCCGCTCGTGTCCTCGACCACGCCCTCGACCACCGCCGCTCCCCGGGGAACATGCCCCGCGAACGTGAACAGGGGTCCTTTGAGGAACACACGGGCGCGCATGCGGGCTCCAGATCCAGGCATGGTGTAACCCAGGCAAACATGGCGGACAGACATAGACCCTTGACACGTCAAGCCTGGGCGGCCAGACTGCTCACGGTGACAGCCATCTTATTCAGCCTCGCGCTCCCGGCCTTCGCCGCCCCCCTCGCGGCGGTCAGCGTCCCGAGCCGACCCTCGCTCCCCGCGCCCGACACGTCTCCGCCCGGCCCGGGCCTGCCCGTCCCCGACCTGGGCCTCGCCCCTGGGGAGCGCCTGGTGGCGGTGCTCGTGACCAGCCTCGGCGACGTCCGCTGCACCCTCGACCACGCCGCGTCGCCGGTGTCGGTCGCGAACTTCGTGGCCCTCGCGCGCGGCGAGCGCGAGTGGGTCGATCCCATCGACGGTGAGAGCACCCGCCGCCCACTCTACGACGGCACCCTCTTCCACCGCGTGGTCCCGGGCTTCCTCGTGCAGGGGGGCGACCCCTCGGGCACCGGCACCGGCGGGCCCGGCTATTCGGTGGTGGACGAGGCCGCCGGCTCGGTGTTCGATCGCGCCGGCATCCTCGCCCTCGCCAACCGGGGACCGAACACCGGCGGCTCGCAGTTCTTCGTGACGCTGGGCCCCGCGCGCCACATCGACGGTCGCTACACGCCGCTCGGCACCTGCGCCAGCCTCGCCGTGCTCGAGCGCATCGCCGCCGTCCCGCGTGGCGAGCGCAACCGGCCACTGGCGCCGCCGGTGCTCCGCTCGGTGCGCATCGAGAAACAGAGTTAGACGCGCGGGGCCATGATCCTCGCCCTCACCCTCCTCGCCTGCAAAGACCAAGCCCTCATCGACGAGAACGACAAGCTCAAGCAACGCGTCGGCGACCTCGAGCGCGCCAACGATCGCCTCGAGAAAGACGTCGCCGCCCTGCAGGCGCAGGTCGATCGCGCCGAGGCTGCCAAGGCCGAGGCCGCCAAGGCGGATCGCGCCGGCGCGCTCGGGTGGCAGCCCGGCCAGAAGCTGGTGGCCACCTTCAAGACCTCCATGGGCGACATCCGCTGCACCTTGCGCCCGGAACAGGCGCCGGAGACAGTGATGAACTTCGTGCAGCTCGCGCGCGGCGAGCGCGAGTGGACGCACCCCGCCACCGACGAGAAGACCACCGCCCCGCTCTACGACGGCACCATCTTCCACCGCGTGATCCCCGACTTCATGATCCAGGGCGGCGACCCGCTGGGCCGCGGCACCGGCGGCCCCGGCTACAAGTTCGCCGACGAGGTGGGCGACTTCACCACCTTCGACCACCCCGGCATCCTCGCCATGGCCAACTCCGGGCCCGACACCAACGGCTCGCAGTTCTTCATCACCGAGGGCACGCCCACCCATCTCAACGGCAAGCACACCATCTTCGGCGACTGCGAGAACCTCAACGTCGTCAAGAAGATCGCGCGCGTCGACAAGGACCGTCGCGACAAGCCCACTACCGACGTGGTGCTCGAGAAGGTGATCATCGAGACGAAGTAGTTCAGTCGGCGTACAGCGACGCTCTCGCCTCGACCTTGCTCACGACGCCGAGGTCCTCGCTGTCGACCTCCCAGACCAGGGCGCCGTCGGGGCTCACCAGGTCGATCTCGCCGTGCTCGCCGAAGGCCACCAGCGCGCCGCCGTCGGCGCGACGGTCGACGTCGCCCATGAGCACCGACTGGCGGTCATCGGCGGGGTCGAAGCTCCACGCCAGCGTGGCGGCATCGCCCTCCAGCCTGAAGCAAAGGCCGCGAGAGCCGTCGGGACCGCCCGCGTTGTCGTACACGCAAACCTCGCCCTCCGGGGTGACGCTCGGCGCGTGCTGGTGCTGGAAGGTGTGGCCCAGCGGCAGGGTGAAGTCCGAGTGCTCGCCGCCGAGAAACCACCCCACGTCGCCCGTGCCCCGGTCGACCTTCACCACCGTGTGATGGAAGTACAACGAGATCAGGTAGGCGTCGCTCTCCTCGTCGTAGAAGAGCCCGTTGGCGTGGGTCCAGTCGGCGCCGAAGGGGTAGAGGTTCGTGTTCCAGCCCTGGTTCTTCTCCACCTCGAGCCAGTCGAAGGCGTTCCACACTTCTCGCTCGTTGCCGTCGAGATCGCGTTCCACGATCTTGTCGCCCACCACGTCCTCCCCGTTCACCTCGCGACCCTCGGCGGCGATGTAGGCGAACTCGAGGCCGGGAACCTCGATGAAGTCGTGATGACCGTAGGGAGCCGGGTACTCCGTGTAGTCGCCCCCGGCGAGCGGCTGGCGGCGGACCACCGCCGCTTCCACATTGTCCTTGCTGGTGACCATGTACAGCAGGCTCTCACCGTCCTCGGCGAAGCGCGCGCTGGGCGTGTAGCCCGACTCCGGGGTGGCATACCAGGTGATGCGCGCCGCGTCGTCGAGGATGACGATCGACGACTCGCCCTCGTCGCCGCCGACGACGCTCGTGAGGACGAAGCCGGGACCCTCGCCCTCGACGACCGGCAGGAACTCCGGCACGTTGACCGGGGGCACGCCGGTCGACACCTGCGTGGGCGCGCTGGCGACGGTCTCGGTCTCCGCCACCACCTCGTAGGCCTCTCCCGATGCCAGTCCCAGCAGGGTGAACGTGTGCTCGGTGCTGGGCTCGCTCCAGGGGGTGGACAGTCCCTCGCCGTAGGACACCCGGGCCGGCTCGGCGGTGGGCGTGGTGAACGACACGTGCACCAGCGTGCGCGTGTCGGGGTCGATCTCGGCGACGACGTCGTCGATGGCGGCGCAGGCGAGCAGCAGGATCATGGCGGGCCCAACAATGCCGCGAGACTGAGCTTGTCGTCGCGCCCAATGTGATCGAGGTCGGCGCGCACCCGGATCGGGCGGCGGGTAGGCGTGGTCGATGCGCGGCGAGTGGGGCATCCCGAGGTCGCCCGAGTGACCCGTCCAGCCGCCATGCACCACCCGGGCTTCACGGCACCTCGACGACGACGTGTACCGGCGCGTGGTCGGAGAGGTTGGCCTCGCGCTCGATGGTGGACGACACGAGTGTCACGCCGGGCGACACCCACGCGTGGTCGATGCGCCAGCCCACGTCCTTGGCGCGCGCCTGGCCGCGCTGGCTCCACCACGAGTAGGCCTGCGAGGTCGGGTTGGTCACCCGGAAGGCATCGCGCCATCCCCGGGCCACCAGCGTGTCGAGCCATCGGCGCTCCTCGGGCAGGAAGCCAGAGTTCTTCTCGTTGGACTTCGCGTTCTTGATGTCCATCGGGGTGTGGGCAATGTTGATGTCGCCACACACGACCGTGGGGCGGCCCGACGCCAGGAGCCCGTCGAGCCAGGGCAACACGTGCTCCATGTACTCGAACTTCCACGCCTGCCGGTCGGGACCGCTCGACCCGCTCGGCATGTAGAGCGACCAGGCGTCGAGCCCCGGCAGGTGTACGCCCACTGCCCGCCCCTCGCTGTCGCCCCGCGCGTGCCCGGTGCCGACGCTGAACTTCACCGTCTTGCAACGCGACCAGACTGCCGTGCCACTGTAGCCCTTCTTCTCGGCTGGGAAATAACGTGCCGCGTGGCTCGCGGGTTTCCACAGCTCCGGCGGCGTGGTTTCCTCGTCGGCGCGCACCTCCTGGAGACAGAGCACGTCGGGCTTCGCGCGCGCCAACCAGGTGGAGAATCCTCGGCGCTCGGCGCTGCGGATCCCGTTGACGTTGAGGGTCGTGACGGTGAGACGAGGCACGGCGTGACTCTATCGGGGTGCCGCGGCCCCGGGCACCTTGGCGCGGGGAGCGGACCCCGGCTGAGCCCGGCGCGATACTCCGCCCCCCATGGCTCACGACACCGCGCTCTCCGGCGACAACGCCGCCTACCTCGAGGCTCTCGAGGGCTTTCTCCCTCCGCAGGTGCCCGCCCGGAGCATCTTCAACCCGGCCGCGGCCGCCACCGGCGACTTCGACGCCGCCGACCGGCAGGCCAAGGTGTCGCGACTGATCAATAGTTACCGGGTGCGCGGTCACGACGCCGCGCGGGTAGATCCCCTCGGCCTCGAGGCCGGTAAGCCCCACCCCGAGCTCGACCCCGCCTACTTCGGCCTCTCCGCCGCCGACATGGACGTGAAGGTGAGCACCGTCCCCATGTACGGCATGCCCGAGCACGCCACCGTGCGACAGGTGCTCGACCGCCTCCGCGCCGTGTACTGCGGCAGCGTGGGCGTGGAGTACATGAACATCCGCGACACCGCCCAGAAACACTGGGTGGTCGAGCAATTCGAGCGCCGCTTCGAGCGCCCGGCCCTCGACCGCGAGGGCGAGTTGCGCGCGCTGGACCTGCTCACGCGCGCCGACGGTTTCGAGCGTTTCCTCGGGGTGAAGTTCCAGGGCAACAAGCGTTTCTCGCTGGAGGGCGGCGAGTCGCTCATCCCGCTGATGGACATGGTGATCGAGGAGTCGGCCCGCAACGGCGTGCGCGAGGTGGTGATCGGCATGGCCCACCGCGGGCGGCTCAACGTGCTGCTCAACGTGCTGCGCAAGCCGCCGGCCAAGATGATCGCCGAGTTCGCGGGGCAACACGACGCGCCCAGCGAGGGCTCCGGCGACGTGAAGTACCACCTCGGCTACTCGTCGGAGTACGTCACACGTCACGGCGGCAGCGTTCACCTCGCCCTGTGTTTCAACCCTTCCCACCTCGAGGCGGTCAACCCGGTGGTCGTCGGGCGCGTGCGCGCCAAGATGGATCGCGTCCACGACTCCGAGCGGCGATCGGGCCTCGCCCTGCTCATCCACGGCGACGCGGCGTTCGCCGGCCAGGGGATCGTCCCCGAGGTGCTCAACCTGTCGGACCTGCCCGGCTACCGTACCGGCGGCACCGTGCACATCGTGGTCAACAACCAGATCGGCTTCACGACCACGCCCACCGAGGGCCGCTCCACGCCCTACTCCACCGACGTGGCGCGCATGCTCGGCGTGCCCATCTTCCACGTCAACGGGGAAGACCCGGAGGCGGTGGCCGAGGTGGTGCGCATCGCCGTGGAGTGGCGAAACAAGTTCGCTCGCGACGTCATCATCGACATGTACTGTTTCCGGCGACACGGGCACAACGAGACCGACGAGCCCGCGTACACCCAGCCGATCATGTACCGCCGCATCGCCGAGCACCCAGGCGTGCGCGAGGGCTACCTGCGGCGCCTCATCCAGAAGGGCTCCATCACCCGGGAACAGGCCGACAAGCTGGAGGCCGACTTCCGCGCCGAGCTCGACGGCGCCCTCCGCCATGTGAAGGAGTCGAACGGCCGCCCGCCCGTCGCCAGCGCCATGCAACACCTCTGGGCCCACTACCATGGTGGAATGCACGACATCGTCGATACGGCGGTTCCCTCCGGGCGCCTGTCCGACCTGCTGCGCGCGCTCAACCAGGTGCCCGCGGGCTTCAACCTGCACCCCAAGCTGGCGCGCAGCGTGTACAAGCTGCGCGAGGAGCAGGCGGCGGGCAACAAGCCCATCGACTGGGCGGCCGGTGAGCTGCTCGCCTACGCCTCGCTGGTGTCACAGGGCCACCGGGTGAGGCTCTCCGGCCAGGACTGCGGCCGCGGCACCTTCTCGCACCGTCACGCGGTGGTGCGCGACCAGACCACCGGCGCCGCGTGGTGCCCCCTCCAACACATCGACAGCCGTCAGGCCCCCTTCGACGTGTTCAACTCGCTCTTGAGCGAGGGTGCCGTGCTCGGCTTCGAGTACGGCTACTCGCTCGACTACCCGGAGGCGCTGGTCATCTGGGAGGCGCAGTTCGGCGACTTCGCCAACGGCGCGCAGATCATCTTCGACAACTTCATCAGCTCGGGCGAGGCCAAGTGGAATCGCCTCTCCGGGCTCACGCTGTTCTTGCCCCACGGCTACGAGGGACAGGGGCCCGAGCACAGCTCGGCCCGCATCGAGCGTTTCCTCCAGATGTGCGCCGAGGGCAACATGCAGTGTGTCAACGCCACGACGCCCGCGCAGATCTTCCACCTCTTGCGACGACAAGTGATGCGCAAGGTGCGCGACCCGCTGGTGGTGTTCACGCCGAAGTCGCTGCTGCGTACCGTGTCGTCGCCGCTTGACGATCTCGCGCGCGGCGGCTTCCAGGAGCTCATCGGCGACGGCGTTGGTCGTAAGCGCGTTGTGCTCTGCTCGGGCAAGGTGTACTACGACCTGCTGGCGGCGCGGGGTAGTCGCGACGTGGCGCTCGTCAGGGTGGAACAACTCTATCCCCTCCCGCTGGACGCCCTGCGCGCCGAGCTCGCACGGCATCCCGGCGCGGAGGTGATCTGGTGCCAGGAAGAACCCAAGAACATGGGGGGCTGGCCGAGCGTGGCGATGTGGTGCCTGGAGGCAGGCATCATGCTGCGCTACGCCGGGCGCAAGGCGAGCGCCGCACCGGCCACCGGCTACATGGATCGTCACCTCGCCGAGCAGGCGCAACTGGTCGAGGATGCACTTGGATAGCCCATGATTCTATTCCTGGCATGCGTGCCGCACGAGCCCGGCGAGGACAGTGGCGATACCGGCGATGTGGACGCCGACACCGACGCGGACTCCGACAGCGACACCGACAGCGACTCGGACACCGACACCGACAGCGACTCGGACACCGACACCGACACCGGGTCCTCGCTGTCCTTCGCCGACTTCGTGTACCTCGAAGAGCCCTACGACGCCGACGATGGCTGCCTCGGCACGCAGTGGGACGAT
>VGRE01000177.1 GCA_016875435.1 Deltaproteobacteria bacterium
CTGGTCGCGCGGGCTCACCCAGGCGGCGGCGGCCCCGAGCGCGCGCGCGAGGTCGGCGATCTCGCGTGCCGAGCTGGCCGGCCCGGCGCTGGCGCTCCAGGACCTCGCGAACACAGCGCGAGGCGGTCGCGACACGTCGAAGGGCTCGGCGGTGGCCTTGAAGCTCACGAGGCCAGGGCGCTGCATCGCCGGGTGCAGGTCGGGACGCAGGCGCTTCATCTCGGCCTTGAGGAACTTCTCGCTCCCGGGCTGGCAGAGGGCGAAGGCGAAGGGGCTGCTGGGTACGGCCATGACGCCGCGGGGCTAACCCCCCGCGAGGGTACGTCGCCTGGAGCCGAGACTCCATGCAGGTTAGCCGGCGGCCGTGTCGCTGGCGGTGGTCATCCCCACGCTGAACGAGGCGGAGAACGTTGCGGGGGTGGTGCGCGCGGTGCTCCAGGTTCTTCCCGGTGCCACCGTGTTCGTCGTGGACGACGAGTCCAGCGACGGCACGGCCACGCTCGCGCGCGACGCCGGCGCGCGGGTGATCGCCCGGCGCGGCCCGCGCGGGCTCGGCCACGCCTACCGCGAGGGCTTCGCGAGGGTTCTCGCCGAGGGTTTTGGCGCCGTGTACCAGATGGACGCCGACGGCTCGCACGATCCCCCGGTGCTGCCGACGCTGGTGGGGGGCGATCTCGTGATCGGCTCCCGGTGGGTGAAGGGCGGCGGCACGCGGGGGTGGTCGCTCGGGCGACAGGTGCTCTCTCGCTTCGGCAGCGCCTACGCCCGGGCCTGGCTGGACTTGCCGCTGCGCGATCTCACCGGCGGTTTCAAGCGGTGGGACGCCGACCTGCTGCGCCGCGTGTTGCCGAACTGCACCCAGTCGGGCGGCTACGCCTTCCAGGTGGAGACCACGCTGCGCGCGCACGAGGCCGGCGCGCGGATCGTGGAGGTGCCGATCACTTTCGCCGAGCGCGCCCGGGGACGGTCGAAGATGAGCCCGGCCATCGCCCTGGAGGCGGCGCGCGTGGTCCCCGGCTTGCGACGGTGAGGGGCGCCTGGGTCGCGCTGTCGCTGGTCCTGGCCCTGCGCCTGTTGCTGGCGGCGGCGCTGCCGCTGGTCGACGACGAGGCCTACTACTGGGTCTGGTCGCGACGGCTCGACCTCGGCTACTTCGATCACCCGCCGGCCATCGCCTGGCTCATCCGCGCGGGCACCATCCCGCTCGGCGACACCGAGCTGGGCGTTCGCGTGGTGCCGGTGCTCGCCGGGGTGCTCGCGGCGGCGATCTTGTTGCCCTTTGCCCGCGACCCGCTGCGCTTCGCCCTGCTCGTGGCCGGCATCCCGCTCTACGCTCTCGGGGGCGTGGTCGCGACCCCGGACGTGCCGCTGTTGCTCGGGTGGTCGCTCGCGCTTCGCGGTGCACTGTCGCGACACTGGATACTTCTCGGCCTCGGCCTCGGCCTCGCCGGCCTCGGCAAGTACACCGGCTACGGGCTCTTGCCGCTCGTCGCGACATGGGTCGTGCTTTCGCGGAGCTGGATGCTGGTGCCCGGGCTGGTGCTCGGGCCCTTGCTCTGGGCGCCGAACCTCTACTGGAACGCGGCGCACGACTGGGCCAGCCTCGGGTTCCAACTCGGGCACGGGCTCGATCGTCCCCCGGCGGGCGCGCTGGCCTTCTTCGGCGCGCAGGTGGGTCTCGCCGGTCCCTTGTTCTTCCTCGTCTTCGTCCTCTGGGCCTGCCGTCGTCCACGCGGCGACGACGCGCTCCTCTGGCTCAGCAGCGTGCCCGTGGTGGTGTTCTTCACCTGGGCGGCCACCCGGGGCTCGGGGGAGGCCAACTGGGCGGCAGCCGCCTACCTGTCGGCGGCGCTGGCCCTCGCGCGCGTGGACGGTCGCCTCGCGCGGGCGGCGTGGATCGCGGCGGGCACGGGGCTGGCCCTGTGCTCGCTGGTCGTCGCCCACCTCGTCGACCCGCTGGTGCCCATCAAGGACGACCCCGTCGCCCGTCTCGGCCGGGGCGTGGAGATGGCCCGCTCGGTGCAGGCCTGGGGCATCGAGCCGGTGTACACCTCGCGCTACCAGGAGGCGGCGATGCTGAGCTTCTACGGCGGGATCGAGGCCTATGCGCTCCCCGGGGTGGACCGTCCCGACCAGTACGACTACTGGCCGGTGCGCTGGGCGGAGGAGGCGCTGTTCGTGCGGGAGTACCGTTCGGGGCTCTCCGCCACCGTGGACGACTTCTGCGAGGACCGCAGCGGGGGCGACGTGGTGCGCGAGGGACAGG
This sequence comes from Deltaproteobacteria bacterium, assembly GCA_016875435.1. Taxonomy (GTDB): domain Bacteria; phylum Myxococcota_A; class UBA796; order UBA796; family SXON01; genus SXON01. The sequence continues at coordinate 2,267 of VGRE01000177.1, forward strand.
CGCGATGGCAGGTGTACGAGGTGCGGGGGTGTGGCCCTCAGCGCCCCAGCGAGCACGACAGGTAGCGCTCCAGCAGCACGAGGTCGCCGGTGCAGGCGAGGAGGATCCAGGTCGCCCCGCTAGCCTAGCTGGGCAGCGGGATAGGCGCGCGGCCGGTGCTCTCCCCGGTTGCCCGTCGCCTGCTCGCGCGTTTCCGCCCCTACGCGGGGCGGCTCGCCCTCGCGACCGCGCTGGTTTCTGTCGCGAGCGCGATTCCCTCGCTCCTGGTGTTCGTCATCCAGGGGGTGCTCGACCGCGTGCTCATCGAGCGCGACGAGGCGGCGCTGCGGCTCCTCGCCCCGGGCATCGTGGGGCTCTACGCGCTCAATGGCGGCGTGGCGGTGGCGCGCGGGATGCTCACCCGCTCGGTGGCCTGGCGGGTGGTCACCGACCTGCGCGGCGAGCTGCACGCGCACCTGCTCGCGCTCGACGTGGACTGGCACCAGCGGCTGCCCGCCGGGGAGCGCGCCAGCCGGGCGCTGGCCGACGTGAACAACCTCCAGTACGCCGTGTCCGGTGTCGTCACCGCCGTGCAGAAGCCGGTGGCGCTCCTGGGGCTGGTGGCCACCGCCTTCTACATGAACCCCTTCCTCGCCTCGGTGGCGCTGGTGGTGTTGCCGTCCGTGGCCGTCCCCATCGATCGCTTCGGCAAGTGGGGCCGGTCGAGCACCCGCGACGCCCTCGACGCGGCGGCACGATTGTCGGGAAACCTCCTGGAGACCTTGTCCGGTATCCGGGTGGTCAAGCTCTCCGGCGGCGAGGCCGAGCGCCAGTCCAGCTTCGAGGCGGTGAACGAGGAGCACCACGCGGCGCAGATCAAGTCGGTCACGGCGCAACTGTTGCCGGGCCCGGCGGTGGAGCTGATCGCGGCGCTCGGGGTGGGCGCGGCCATCTACGCCGGGGGGCGGCAAGTGTTCCGCGGCGAGGTGCAGCCCGGCGAGCTGATTGCCTTCCTCGTGGCGCTGGGCCTGATGAACGACCCGCTCAAGGGCGTGGCGCTGGTCCACAGCCTCGTGCAGCGGGCGCTGGCCTCGGCCGACACCGTGTTTGCGCTGCTGGACACCGAGCCTCGGGTGCGCTCGGTGGGCTCGCGCCTCGCCTCGGCCCCGGCGCGCATCGCGGCGGAAGGGCTCGGCTTCGACTACGGCGAGGGGGGCGTGCTGCACGGCGTGGACTTTGCCGTGCAGGCTGGGCAGAAGGTGGCGATCGTGGGCGCGAGCGGCGCCGGGAAAAGCACCTTGCTCGCGATGCTCACCCGCCTGCGCGATCCCTCCGAGGGGCGGGTGGCGTGGGACGGAGTCGACCTCCGCGACTTCGATCTCGCCTCGCTCCGGTCGCGCGTGGCGGTGGTGACGCAGGAGCCCTTCCTGTTCGACGACACCGTGGCCAACAACATCCGCTTCGGCTGTCCCGGGGCGAGCGATGCCGCCGTGCGCCACGCGGCGGAGGTGGCCGACGCGCTCGGGTTCGTCGAGGCCCTGCCCCGGGGCTTTGACACTCGCATCGACGAGCTGGGCATGCGCCTGTCCGGTGGGCAGCGCCAGCGACTCTGCATCGCCCGCGCCGTGCTCCGCGACGCTCCGGTGCTGGTGCTCGACGAGGCCACCAGCAATCTCGACAGCGAGAGCGAGGCGCTGGTCAACGCGGCGCTGGAGCGGGCCTCGCGGGGGCGGACGACCTTCGTGGTGGCGCATCGACTGTCGACCGTGCGCGACGCCGACTTGATTCTCGTGCTGGACAAGGGCCGCCTCGCCGAGCGCGGCACCCACGCCGATCTGCTCGCCCGCGATGGCCTGTACGCCCGCCTCGTGGCGGGACAGGTGTGACATGAACTTCCGCCAGCGCGTGTGGGCCCTCGTCCGCGAGATCCCCGAGGGACGAGTGATGGGCTACGGCCAGGTGGCCACCGTGCTCGGCTCGCCCGGCGCGGCGCGGCAGGTGGGCTACGCGATGGCCGCGCTCGAGGCCGGCACCGACGTGCCCTGGCAGCGGGTGATCCACAGCGACGGCACGCTGGCCACGAGGGGAGATCCCGTCCGGCCGGTGGTGCAGCGGGGGCTCCTGGAGCGGGAGGGCGTCAGTTTCCTGGGCCACCGGGTGGACATGGCGCGCTTCGGCTGGTTGCCGACTTGATCCTCGCCTGGCTCTGGGTGGCGCTGGGGGTGGTGTTCTACCCGCTGGTGGCGCTGCTCGCATGGGCCCACCCGCGCCTGCGCGCGCACGCGCGGGAGCGCCTGGGCCTCGTGACCCCGGAGGTGGAGCCGGGCGCCTTGTGGATGCACGCGGCCTCGCTGGGGGAGGGGAAGATCGTCGAGGCGCTGGCACCGGTGTTGCCCCTGCCGGTGGTTCGCACCTGCACCAGCGACACCGCCCGCCCGCAAGACACCGGCGTGGCCTGGACCACCTGCCTGCCGCTGGACAGCTGGCCCTGTGTCACGGCGTGGCTCGACCGGGTGCGTCCCCGGGCGCTGGTGCTGGTGGAAGCCGAGTTCTGGCCGGCGCTCTTGCTCGCCTGTCGTGCCCGCGGAATTCCCGTCACCCTGCTCGCGCCGCGCGAGGCGTCCGGCGTGGCGCGACTGTCACGGCTGCCCGGCCTGTTGTCGTACCTCCGGCGCGACATGGCGGTGGTGGTGCCCGGCGACGATATCAAGCGACTGCCGGCCCGCCGCGCGCCCACCTTCACCTGGAGCGGCGACGCGCTCTTGTGCGGCTCCACCCACGAGGGCGAGGAACGGGCGCTGGTGGAGGCGTGGTGGTCGTTGCCGCAGCGGCCGCTGCTGGTGCTGGCGCCCCGCGATCCCCGGCGCTTCGAGACGGTGGCGGGCCAGATCGCCGAGATGGCGGCACGGGGCTTCAAGCTGGCGCGGCGCTCGCAGTTTGGTCCCCGCGCGCCCGAGGGCAGCGAGGTGGTGCTGCTCGACACCATCGGCGAGCTGTCCACCCTCTACGGCGCGGCGCGGGCGGCTTATGTCGGAGGCACGCTCTTCCCCGGCGTGGGTGGACACTCGCCCGCCGAGCCGCTGGCGGCGGGACTGCCGGTGGTGCGGGGGCCCCGCATCGAGGCCAACGCGGTGGCCTGGGAGGGGGTGGACGCCGTGGTGGCGACGGAGTCCACGCTAGCCACGGCGCTGGCCGCGGTGTTGCATCGCCAGCGGGCCACGGTCGGCGCCTCGCCCGGGCTCGCGGAGGTGGTGGAAGCCTTGTCGCCGGCGTTCGCGGCGCCCGTGCCGCCCGAGCGTTCGCTGCGCCCCTGGTTGTGGCCGCTGGTGCCGGCGTGGATGGCGGGGGCGCTCCTGCGGCCGCGCCCCTTGAAGAAGGCGTCGATCCCGGTCATCTCGGTGGGGGCGCTCTCGGCGGGTGGGTCGGGGAAGACGCCGGTGGCGGCGTGGATCGCGGCGCAGGTACGCGGGAGCGTGGTGGTGTCGCGAGGCTACGGTCGCCGCAGGGGTGCTGACGTTCGCACGTCGGGCGAGGCCACCGACCTCGGCGACGAGCTGGCGATGCTGGCCCGCCGGGGACAGGCGGTGTGCTCGGCGCCGGATCGCCGCGCCGGCATCGAGGCCGCCGCGAAGGGGGGAGCGCGGGTGGCGGTGCTCGACGACGGCTTGCAGTACGGTGCCGTGGGTCGCGACTTGGAAGTGCTGGTGATCGACGCCCGCTGGCCCGATGGCGGCGGGCCCATCCCCGTGGGCACTCGCCGGCTACCGCGGTCGTGGACCGCCAAGGCCGACGTGATCTGGTGTAACCACGGCCCCCTCCCGGGCTGGGTCGCGTCGCTGGCACGTCGCGATGCGATCATCGTGGAGGGACGGTACCGTCCCGTGGGCTGGCGACGCCGCGGCGAGCTCTTGCCGCTGTCGGCGATCCCGGCGCGCCCGGCGATCGCGCTCGCCGGCATCGCCCGGCCCGACGGCTTCTTCGGTCAACTACGCCAGCTCGGGGTCCGGGTGGAGCGCAGGATGGTGTTCGCCGACCATCACGCCTTCACCTGGCACGACTTGCAGGCCATCGAGGCCTGGACCGACGACCACCTCGTGGTCACCACCGAGAAGGACGCGGCGCGCCTCCCGGCCGACGCGCGGGCCTGGGCGCTGGTGGTGGAGGTGGAGCTTGCCAGCGGCGAGGCGGCTCTGCGCGAGCGACTGGAGCGGCTTTGAAGGCCCTCGCCGTGGCCACGCTGCGACGATTGCCGCTCGGGCTGGCGAGCGTGCTCGGCTGGGCCCTGGCCTGGCTCTGGTGGACGCTGTTGCCGCTTCGCAAGCGCGAGGCCATCGACAACCTGCGCCACGCGCTCCCGGAGCTGGTGCCGGGGACGGTGCTGCGGCGCATGATGCACGATCTCGTGCTCGGCTACGTGGAGTTGTTCCAGTTCGAACGCCTGCGGATCGACGTGACCGGCGCGGAGGGAGTACGCGGGGCCATCGTGGTGGGTGGCCATGGCGGCGCCTGGGACGTGGCGCTCCTCGCCTGGGCGGACGCCTTCCCGCTCGCGATTTTCCTGCGCACGCCCAGGGACCCCTTCGTTGCGAAGCTCCTCGCCGAGCTGCGCGACGCGCACGGCGTGGTGCGCATGGAAACCGGCGCGACGATGAAAGACGCCTACGCCCAGCTCGAGTCCGGTCGAAACGTGTACTTCGTCCAGGACCAGCGCCACAACAAGGGGCCCGGCCTGCCGTTTTTCGGTCGCCCGGCGCGCACCTCGCTGGGCGCGGCGGTGGCCTCGCTCAAGACCGGTCGCCCGGTGTACGGGGCCTGGCAGTGGCGGGTGGGAACCGGCCACCACCGGCTCCACATCGCGCCCCTACCGGTGGAGGGCACGGCCGAGGAGCGGACGGTGGAGATGAACCGGTTCTACGAGGAGCAGATCCGCGCCCGGCCGCACGGGTGGTTGTGGTTGCACCGGAGGTGGGGGTAGGGGTGGCAGGCCATGTAGACCACCGCCAGCGACTGCTCCGGTGGCCAGTAGGCAAGCGCCTGCGCCAGGTGTTGGCGGAGCGGGGCGAGGCACGGCCGCACTACCGGCGCGTGGCAGAGCTGCTCTCGGTGCCGGGTGCCCCCCTAGAAATCCACCGTCGTCGGATCGTCCCGAGTCACCTTCCCGGGCACCACCACGAGGTCGTCCGGCTCCCCGTAGAGCGCCACGTACGAAACGTAGTACCCGCCGACCTTCTTGACGTAGTCACGCGTCTCCGCGTAGGGCATGTGCTCCACGAAGTCTTCCAGCGGGATCTGGTCGCCCCATGGCCTGAGCCAGGCCGACACGTTGTGTGGCCCGCCGTTGTAGCTCGCCACCGCGAGCGGCCAGGCGCCACCGAAACGGTCGAGGAGCTGGCCCAGGTACCACATGCCGTAGCGCACATTCGTGGACGGGTTCTCCAGCACCTCCGGCGAGTAGCTGGGGTCGCCCATGCGCGCGGCGATGCGCGCCCCGGTGCGCGGCATCACCTGCATCAGCCCGATCGCACCCACCGGCGAGAGCGCCCACTGGCGGTACACGCTCTCCTGGCGCATCAGCCCGAGGGCGAGCAGGGGATCCACGTCGTAGCGCTGGCCGTGCCGCCACAGGGGGTCGGCCTCGGCGGTGGGAAAGGTCAGCCGCCACGCGGCCACCTTCTGGTCGGGGGTGGCGGCGATCTTGTGCGTGCCCCAGGAGAAACGGGCCACGTGGTAGTGATCCCGCACGAGCAGGAACACCTGTCGCCAGTCGCCCACGCCGAGGGTCACTTCCGGGCGCGCCGTGCCCCCCACGTTGGGGTCGATGGCGTCGTACATGCGCGCCACGAGGGGCGCGGCAAGGTCGAAGGCGCCGGCGCGGGCAAGGTCCGACGCGGCCTGCGCGTCGGGGAACAGGTCCGGGTGATTCGCCTGGAGCACGTCGAGAAGGCGCGCGCCCTCGGCGGGGTTGAAGAGAAAGCTCGAGGCGTAGGCCTCGGGACGCTTGTCCCACGAACGACCTGGGTTCCACTCGGCGACCGCGACGGGAGAGGGCACAAACGCCGCCGCGCTCACCACCGCGCGATCGCCGCCCGTGGGCGCCGCCACCGGCGGCAAGGCGTGGGTGACGCGGGGGAGGGGATCGGCGGGTGACAGTCGAGGGCCCGGCCACCGCCCGGCGCGCCGGGTGACGGTCTCGCCCGCGATGTCGCCCCGCAGCAGCGCCGCGTACCAGGACCACGGGTCGTCCCTCACGATCTTGTCGCCCGCAGCCTTGGCTTTCTCGGCCTCGCCCATCTTCTGGAGCGTGCGCACGCGGAAGAAGCGCGCGGCGTCGGCGGTCCAGTCCTCGCCGTCGTCGATGGCCTCCAGTCGCTGGAGCGCGTCGGGCCAGTCGCCGAGGCGGTAGGCGGAAAAGGCC
>VGRE01000178.1 GCA_016875435.1 Deltaproteobacteria bacterium
CGAGCTTTCCGCTGGGCCACCCCGACGGCAGCGGTGCCGGTCTCCCGGCGATCGGCGCCACCGCCGCCGAGGTGGCGAGCCTGGCGACCGTCGGCATCGAGTCGGTGGCCGACCTGCTGTGTACCCCCCCCGTCGCGCACGACCGGGCCGGCGAGCGCCTCGTCGACGGCGTGCCGCCCGAAGGGCCGGTGATCGTCCGCGGTACGCTCCAGCGCCGCTGCACGCGGTACTTCCCCGCCGGGAAGCGTCACGAGGCGCTGCTGGTCCACGACCGTGGCGAGATGCGTTGCCGCTGGCTGGGCGAGCTGCCGGTGGAGGTCCGGGCGGCCCGTCCCGGCGCGAGCGTCGGGCTGGCCGGCACCACCGCCGCCGATGACGATGGGCTCGTGCTCTACGAGGGCGAGGTCCTGGGCATCGACGGGCGAGGCGGCGACTACTTCCCCCGCTACGCCCTCCCCGGCGTTCCCGAGTCCCGCGCGCGGGCGCTGGTCCGCGCGGCCTTGCGCTCGGTGGAGGTCACGCTCCAGGAGCACCTGCCCCCCGAGGTGCTGGAGCGGAACAAGCTCGTGGCCCTGCCCGGCACCATGCGCGACGTGCACTTCCCCAGCAACTTGAGCCGGCGGCCGCGCCAGCGCATGGCCTTCGACGAGTTGCTCCAGATCCAGCTTGGCATCGCGCTCTCCCGCGGCGGCGAGCGCCGCGAGCGCGCGGTGGCGGTGGCAGCCTCGCACGAGGGTGTCAGCCGCGCGCTGGCCATGGCGGGCTGGCAGTTCAGCGACGCGCAGGAAGCGGCCTTTGACGCCATTCGTCGTGACCTTCGACGCCCCGTCCCCATGGAGCGGCTGCTCCAGGGCGAGGTGGGGTCGGGCAAGGGGCCCGTGGTGCGCGCGGCGATGACGATGGTGGCCGAGACGAAGCAGGCCGTGTTCTTCTGCGCCGCCGACGCGCGCTCGGCCGAGCACCACCACGTCTTCGCGTTGGAATGGTTTCGGTCTATCGGTATAGAACCTATATTATTGACTGGCGCACCCACCCGCAGCCAGGCCGACGCCCTCCGCAAGGGCGAGACCCTGGTGGTGTACGGCACCCACGCGCTGCTCGAGGCGCCGCCGGAGTCCAAGCGCGTGGGACTGGTCGTGGTGGAACAGAGCGGTCACTACTTCGTGCCCGACCTGGCGAGGTTCGCAAGCGAGGGGTGGCGACCGCACCTGCTGGTGAACACGCCCACCCCGGTGCCAGCGGTGCTGGCGCTCACGGTGTTCGGTCAGCTCGCCGTCACGGTGGTCGATGCACCCCCCGTGCACGGCGTCGATGTCCGCGTGCAGGCGGCGGCAGCGCGCGACGAGGCCTACGCCGCGGCGCGCGACGCGCTGGCGCAGAAGCGGCAGGCCATCGTGGTCCTCCCTTTCGGGCCCCGGGGTAGCGACCTGCTCAGCCCGTCCGAGGCACTTCGCATGGCGGAGGCGCTCGCGGGCGAGGCGCTGAAAGGGGCGCGCATCGCCATTTTCTCCGGCGGTCTCACCGCTCAGGAGCGATACCGCGCCTACGATGACTTCCAGCACCGGCGGGTCGACGTGCTGCTGGCCACCACCGCCTTCGAGGAAGGGCCCATCGTGCCCAACGCGGCGGTGTTGATCGCGGAGTACGCCGAGCAGTTCGACCTCGTCCGCCTGCATCGCCTCCGCAACCACGTGGCCAACGGCTTCGGCCGCTCGGCCTGTTTCTTCGTGCGCAGCGAGGAGGTAGGCGAGGAGAGCGCAGCGGCGCTGGATCTCATCACCCGGGAGACCGACGGCTTCCGCATCGCCGACCTCGACGTGTCGCGACGCGGCGTCGAGGCCGTGCTCGGGCCCGAGGCCGCCGACGTGCCGCGCTTCGCCTGGGCCGAGCCCGACCAGGACCGCGAGACCCTGCTCCGCGCCCGCGCCGAGGCCTTCCGGTTGCTCGCCCTCGACCCCGGGCTGCGGCGGCGTGCGCACCGGGCGCTCGCGAATCTCGTGCGCGCTCGCTTCGGCGACGAGCTCCAGGCGGGCGACACCCCCCCGCCCGTCACCGGTGGTGAGTCGCAAGGCGGCGGAGGCCGGAAACGACGTCGGCGCAGGCGCTAGCGATGCCAGCTGCGCGCCAGTCCATCGACATTGACGTGTCGCCCGACAAGGTGATGTCGGTGATCACCGACTTTGCCGCCTATCCCCGGTTCGTGCCGGAGATGCTCGAGTCCACCGTCTTGCGGCGCGAGGCCGCGGCCTGGGTGGTGAAGTTCGCGGTGCGCGTGGTGCGCCGCATCGACTACACGCTGCGCCTGGAGCAAGTGTCGCCCACGCAGCTCCGCTGGTCGCTTGTGGAGGGCACCTTCCGCGCCAACAACGGCGGCTGGGACCTCGCGCCCCTCGACGGAGGCGCGCGCCGCACCCGCGCGGACTACTTCATCGACCTCGACGTGGGCATGTTCGTCCCCGGCAGCGTGATGAAGACGCTGGTGGAGAAGAGCCTCCCTGCCACGCTCGCCGCCTTCAAGGGCGAGGCGGAGCGGCGCGGCTGAGAGCCTCCTGGCTCATCCCCGTGCGCGACGGCGCGCGATGGCTCGGCGAGGCCGTGGCCTCGGCGCTCGCGGATTCCGAGCCGGGCGACGAGGTGGTGGTGGTCGACGATGGCAGTCGCGACGACCCCGCCACTGTCTTGCCTCGCGACCCCCGCGTGCGCCTGTTGCACCAGCCGCCCCGGGGCATCGTCGCGGCGCTGGAGCACGGGCGGAGCGTGGCCAATGGCGAGTTGATCGCGCGGCTGGATTGCGACGACCTCGTGCTGCCGGGGAGGCTCCCCGCGCAGCGCGCCCACCTCGCCGAGAATCCCGGGCTGGCCGCGGTGGGCGGTCGGGCGCGCGCGGTGGCCGACGGCGGCGAGGTGCCCAGTTTCATGCAGCGTTATGTCGACTGGGTAAACTCCGTGCGCCACCCGGCGCGCGAGATCCTCGTCGAGTCGCCGATGTTCCACCCGGCGAGCACCTTCCGCGCCGCCGCGCTGGGCTCGGTCGGTGGGTGGCGGGAGGGTGACTTCGCCGAGGACTACGACCTGTTCCTGCGCCTGGCCAGGGCCGGCCACGGGCTGTACAACCTCGACCGGGAGGTGCTCGCGTGGCGCGACCGGCCCGGGCGCCTCTCCCGCACCGACCCGCGCTACGCGCGCGAGGCGATGTTCCCGCTGAAAAGCGCGTGGTTGGCGTCGGGAGCGCTCGCTGCTCGCCGTCGCGTGGCGACGTGGGGCGCGGGCAAGGCGGGTCGCCCCTGGCTGGCGTGGCTACGGTCGCAGGGACACGACCTGGCCGCCGTCATCGACATCGGCGCCGGTCGGCCCGGCTTCGTGTCGCGACAGGGCGTGCCGGTCACGCCGCCCGAGTCCCTGGCCCAGCTCAGCTTCGACCTACTGCTCGTGGCGGTGGGCTCGCGCGGCGGGCGGGAGGAGGTGCGCGCGCAGATCGCGGCGCTGCGACCGGACCTGGTGGAAGGTCGCGACTGGTTCGCCGTGGCCTAGTCCCAGGCCTCAGCCGGCGAGCGCGGCCAGCAGCTTCTTGTGGATGCCGCCGAAGCCGCCATTCGACAGCACCGCCACCACGTCCCAGGGCAGGGCGTTGGCGGCCACCACGGCCACGATCTCCTCGACCGTGTCGTAACCAAAGGCCTCCTGGCCCAGCGCCCGGATGTCGCCCACCAGCGTGGCCGAGTCGAAACGCTCGTCCTCGGCGATGCGGCCCTGGTCGTGGGCGTGCGCGACCACCACCACGTCGGCCGCGCCGAAGGCCGAGGCGTAGGCTTCCTGGAACACCTTGCGTCGCGAGGTGGCGCTCCGGGGCTCGAAGATGGCCCAGAGCCGGCGGCCACCGAAGCGCAGGCGCAGCGCCTCCAGCGTCACCTTCACGGCGGTGGGGTGGTGCGCGAAGTCGTCGAGCACGGTGACGTGACGCGGCTCGCCGATCACCTCCTGCCGCCGTTTGACGCCCAGGAAGCTCGAGAAGCCCCGGGCGAGCTGCTCGGGGGTGAACCCCTGCCGTTCCAGCGCCGCCACCGCCGCCACCTGGTTGTAGAGATTGTGCTCGCCCACGAGGATCGACTCGAAGCGTCCCCAGGCGTTGCCCTCGCGCAACACCGTGAAGGACTGCGCGCCGCGGGCGGTGTCGACCGACTCGATCCGGCCGTCCCAGGCCTGGCCGGCGCCGTAGCGGCGCACCTCGCAGGGCGCGTCGAGGCAGACGTCGCGCACGTTGTCGTGGTCCCACCTCGCCACGAGGCACCCGTCGCTGGGGACGATGTTCACCAGCTTGCGGAAGCTCGACTTCACGTGGTCGAGGTCGCGGTAGATGTCGGCGTGGTCGAACTCCACCGAGCTGATGATCGCGGTCCTGGGACGATAGTGTAGGAACTTGGGCCCCTTGTCGAAGAAGGCGGTGTCGTACTCGTCGCCCTCGATCACGAAGTGTGGCCCGGCGCCGGTGCGGGCGGTGCGGTCGAAGTTCTTGGCGAGACCGCCGATGAGGAAGCCCGGGTCGAGCCCGGCCGCGTCGACGAGGTGCGCGGTGATCGCGGTGGTGGTGGTCTTGCCGTGCGTGCCCGCGACGACGATGCTGTGTCGCGACTCGAGGAACCGGGCGCCGAGCAGCTGCGGCATCGAGGCATAGGGCAGGTCGGAGGCCAATAGCGCCTGGGCCTCCTCGTACTCGGCGCGGATCACGTTGCCGACGACGACCAGATCGGGGCGATGGTCGAGGTTCTTGGCGTTGTAGCCGATCATCACCTCGATGCCGAGCGAGGCTAGGTAGTCCGACATCGGGGGGTACACGCCGGTGTCGCTGCCGGTGACGGCGTAGCCGGCGTCTTTGAGCATCCCGGCGAAGGCGGCCATGGCGGTGCCGCCGATGCCCATGATGTGAACGGTCTTGACGCGGTCGGGCAGGGCGCCCTGGAGGAGTGGCATGGGGAGGGCCGGGGAGGGGAGCCAAAACTATCGCGAGGCCGAGGGGACCGCCGCGCCAGGAACGCTATGTAGGCGCATGCTCGTGGTTCTCGCTGGATGCGACCTGGTGGAGGCGCTCCGCCCAGCGCCCCCGGTGGAAGTGGTGGCGGAGGCGCCGCCGGCGGTGGCCGAGGTGCCGGTGGCGCCAGCCCCCGAGCCCGTCGCCAGCGCCGACGTGTTGCCACCCGCCGCCCAGGCCGACCTCCTGCTGCTCCGCGAGGCCACGCCCGGCTGCCGGGTGGAGGTGATGCGCCTCCCCGACCTCGGCACCACCTTGCTCGCGGAGCTGCCCGCGTGCCCGGAGTCGCTGGAGTTCGTCCCAGGGGCCCCGCGCTTCGTGGCGGTCACCCGGGGCGAGGTTCCCGGCTACCTGGTGCCCGTCAACGGCGGCGCGGCCAGCCCCATGCCCGCCCTGCCCGAGCTCGCTTCCGCGCCGGCGAGGGCCGAGGTCTCCGCGCGCCTGTCGGTGCAACGGGAGGGCGTGCTCCTCGAGCGCCTCGCGATGGTGCCGACCGAGGACCACGCGGGCTCCTGCGAGGGTCCGTGCATGACCGAGGTCGCGAGCGGCGCCTGGCGGCTCGGCGCCGAGGGCTGGGAGTCCACGACCCAGGCGGTGACCGCGTCGACCGCGAGCTTCTCCACCTACGACCGGGGGAGCGATGGCGACACCCAGGAGCTCCGCTGGCAGCCCGGCGCCACCGGCGCCGACGCGGCGCTCATCGACTCGCTCGACGCGGTGGCCGGCGGCGACCGGATCGGCTGGATCACGCGCACGGCGGCGGGCGGCACGGTACCGCGCCTCGCGTGGCGCCTGGTGGACGACGGGGGCGAGTCGGCCGGGTTGATCTACGGCGGCCCGGTGCTGGTGGAGCGCACCGGCACGTGGGCAGCCCTGGCGGCCGGCGACGGCAACTTCAGCCGGCTCTTCGTCGTGCAGCACTACCTCGTGGTCGAGGGCGAGCCCGGGCGGGTGATCGACCTGCGCGACGGCGCGGTGGTGACCCAGCTCGACGGGACCGCGTGGCCCTGGGACGCGCGCCTCGGGCGGGCCCCCGGTCGCTAGTCAGCGGCCCGCGAGCCACGCCCGGGTGCGCGGGGCCACCTTGCCCGGCAAGGTGCCGATATGTCGCGACAGGAAGTCCACGTCACCCGGCTCGTCCACGTCGTACCAGAAGGGCAAGACGCGCACGCTCCGGCCGAGGTCGAGGGCGCGCTGGTGCTGGCGGGCGAAGGTGTCGGGGCTCGACCAGGGCACGAGGTCGAACACGTCGGCCGGGTCGGACACGCCCACGAGCACGTAGCCGCCGTCGAAGGCGGGGGCGATCACCACGTCGGCGGTGGAGGCGTGCGCCTCGTGGAGGAGCGCCGCCGGTAGCGTGGGCGCGTCGGTGCCGATGGCCACGCCGCCCTCGCGGAGGGCGTGGGCGAGTTTCTGGCCGAGGTCGCCGTCAGCCTGCGGTTCCCAGTCGCAGTCGAGGGTGCGCACCCAGGGGTGGTCGGGCTTGCCGGCCAGCGCCACGCGGAAGGGGAGGCCGGTGGCTCGCACGAGGTCGATGACGTCGCCGGTCATCGCCGACGCGAGGTGAGCCGCCGCCACCGGCCCGAGCGCGGGGGCCAGCCGCGTCTTGGTGAGACCCGGCTCGGGCACGCGGGCGAAGATGACAATCATGGTCCTATCTCCTGTACTTCCAGCAGGCGTAGGTGATCTTCGCGCCGGCCCGCAACACGCCGCCGACCGTGCCGCTGATCTTCGAGCGACCGATGCGCGCGCGGCAGCGGACCGGCACTTCCAGCACCCGGAGGCCGTGCTGCAGGGCCTTCATCTGCATCTCCACGTTCCATCCCCAGGTGAGGTCGCTCATCCCGAGCTCCACGAGGCGATCGTAGCGGATGGCGCGGAAGGGGCCCTGGTCGAGGTAGCGGTGGCCGCTGTCGAGCCAGATGAGAAAGTTGGCGAGCCGGTTGCCCACCACCTGCTGCGGCGTGAGCGCGCCGGGCTCGGCGAGGGACAGTCGCTCCCCCAGCACCATGTCGGCCTCGCCGCGCTCGATCGGGCCGATCAGGCGCGGCAGGTCGTCCGCGTAGAAGCTGTGGTCGCCGTCGAGCACCACCACCACGTCGGGCGGATCCGTCGCGAGGGCGCGGATGCCGTGGAGCACCGCGCCGCCGTAGCCTCGCTGCGGCCAGCGCACGATCTCGGCGCCGTGGGCCTCGGCCACCGCCACGCTGCGGTCGGTGCTGCCGTTGTCGCAGGCGAGCACGCGCAGGCCGCGGGGCAGATCGGCGAGCACGCGGGGCAGCGCCTCCTCCTCGTCGAGCACCGGGATGAGGACCGCCACGCGCATCGGACCGACCGCTAACCGCCGGGAGATGGCGGCTGCCGCCTGCGTGTTAGCGCCTGTTCCGATGCACGCGCTCTTCCTCGCCTTGTGGAGCAGCCTCGCGCTGGCCGTCGAGTCCCCGGTGCGGGTGGAGGTGGCCGACGCCATCGCCTCGCCCGGCGCCGAGGTGCCCATCGCCGTGCACCTGAGCATCCCCGCGGGCCACCACGTCTACGCCGACCAGCTCGCGGTCGACGTGATCGACGCCGCGTCGTTGACGATCGGCGCCCTCGTCGAGCCCCCGGGCAAGCTCCGGGCCGACCCCGCCAACCCGGCCAGGCAGCGCGAGGTTTACGAGGGCGAGCTGGTGGTGGAGTTGCCGGCGAGGGTGCCCGCCGGCGCGAGCGGCGCCTACGTGGTGAAACTGCTCGTCACCCACCAGGCCTGTCGCGAGGGGCTCTGCTACCCCGATCGCGCCGACCGCTTCGACGTGCGCGTGAACGTCGCCGGGGTCACGCCGATCCCGGGCATCGCCGCCGCGCAGGCGCAGGAGCCCGCCGAGGAGCTGGCCGTCACCTTCACCGGCCAGGCGGGGGCTCCCGGCACCGCCACCATCCGCGTCGACCTCCACGGCGAGTGGCACCTCAACAAGATGTTCATGTCCACCACCCTGGTGGAGCCGCAGGGCTACACGCTCGGCGAGATGCAGCTCCCGGCCGGGGAGAAGACCGGCAGCGAGGCCGACGGCACGGCGCGCGAGGACTTCGTCCACGACTTCGACATCGTCGTGCCCGTCACCGGTCCCGAGGGCGCGGCCACGCTCACCATCGATGTTGGCTACCAGGCGTGCAAGGGCGTGGCCATCTGCCGGATGCCCACGTCGGAGCAAGTGAAGGTGCCGGTGATGCTGGGCGCGGCAACGGCGGCGCCAGTCAGCGCGGCGCCGGTGGTGGCCGCGGCGCCGGCGGTGGCCGCGGCGCCGGCGGTGGCCGCGGCGCCGGCCGTCTCGGGCGACGCCTTCGCCGAGGCGGCATCGCAAGGCGCCTTCGCCCTGTTCCTGTTCTGTTTCCTCGGCGGCGTGGCCGTGTCCTTCACGCCCTGCGTGCTCCCGATGGTGCCGATCACCCTCGGCATCATCGGCGCGCGCGGCAACAGCTCCCGCGTGGAGTCGGTGCTGCTCTCGGGCGCCTACGTGCTCGGGCAGGCGCTGGTCTACACGCTGCTCGGCGTGGCGGCCGGGCTCAGCGGCGCGCTCTTCGGCAGTTGGCTGCAGAACCCCTGGGTGCTCGGCGGCTTCGGCGCCCTA
>VGRE01000179.1 GCA_016875435.1 Deltaproteobacteria bacterium
TGAAGGCTTGCTGCGCCAGCGACAGGTCAACCCCGTAGAGCTGCGCCAGGTAGAGCACCGCCACGCCCTCGAAGAGCGCCGTCCCATTCTGGTTGGCCGAGGCGCCCACCGTGAGCACGAAGCGCGACACATCCGGGTGCAACCGCAGCGCCGTCTCCGCCACGCGCAGGGTGGTGGGCAAGGTGGCGGCGCTCGACGCGGTGGAGAACGCCATCGCCAGCGCGGGCTGCACGTCGCGGTAGAAGGCCACCGGGGATCGGCGCCCAACGGCGCGCAACACCAGCGGGTACACCACCAGCGCCTGCACGAGAATGGCGCCCACCACCACCGCCACGAAGCGCGCCAGGGGAGCGAGACCGCCGAGGCCCGTCTTGGCCACCATCGCCGCGGTGAGCCCGGCCACGCCGACGGGCGCCAGCCACATCACCATCTGCACGCCCTGCACCAGCACGTCGAAGAGGCTCTGCACCACGGCGCGGAAGGGCTCGGCGCTGGCGGCGCGTCGCAAGGCGAGGCCCACGAGGACGGCGACGATCAGCACGCCGAGCAGCTCCCCCTTCGCCGCGGCCGCCACCACGTTGTCGGGCACCATCTGCACGAAGGTGTCGACCGGCGACCCGGTGATCGGCGCCACCGCGTCGCCGGCCGGGAGCGCGGCGCGGTCGACGCCGCGCCCGGGGTGAACCGCGATGACGAGGCCCACGCCGATCGCCACCCCGGCGGCGGTGAGCCCGAGGGTGAGCGCGAACGCGCGCCGCGCCACCGGGCCGATGGCGCCGGGCTTGATCTCCGCCACCCCGAGCACCAGCGCGGTGGCCGCCAGGGGCATCACCAGCACCAGCAACAGGCGCATGAACAACTGGCCGGCGGGGCGCGCGACGTAGTCGATCAACCACGGCGCGCTCGGCGCCACGAGCGCCCCGAGCAGGGCACCGGCCAGGAGGCCGAGGAGGATGCGGAGGGCCATGGCGCGCCCGTATCAGGAATCCCCGTAGGCTCGCCGGTATTGTTGCAGGTAGCCGAGCACCCGGCGCACGTAGCGGCGCGTCTCGGTGAAGCTGATGTTCTCGGCGAATTCGTCGGCCTCGGGCGGCGTGATGTAGGTGCCGAGCCAGCGCTCGACGGCCTGCTTGCCGCCGTTGTAGCCCGCGATCACCAGCGGCAGCGAGGGCTGCACCGCCGCCCGCGCGAATGAGGCGTGCAGGAGCGAGAGCTCGGTGGTCCCGAGGCGCGCGTTGACGCCGGCACGGTACAACTGATCTGGATAAAAGCCCGGGATCTGGTCGCGGGCGAGGTCCTCGGCGAGCCGGGGCATGAGCTGCATCAGGCCCATCGCGCCGGCGGGCGAGGTCACCCGGGGGTCGAGCCCGCTCTCGGCGTTCATGATCGCGTAGGGCAACAGGGGATCGAGGCCGTGTTGGCGCGCGATCTGGTCGACGGTGCCCTGGTGGGGCCGGGGGAGACACCCGGACATCGCGCCCGGGCTGCCCTTGTGAGGACAGGCAAGCGACTTGGCCCCGGCGTAGTCCTCGGCGCGAACCAGCAGCGCCGCGAAGGGGACGGCGGTGGCCATGTTGCCCGCGGCAGCTTCCTTGTGGGCGGCGAGCAGGGGGCGTCCCCAGTCGGCCATGCCGGCCTCGACGAGGGCGATGGCGGTCGACAGGCCCGGCCGCGACGCGATCCACGAGGCCGAGAGCCTCGGCGGCTCGCCGGGGTCGACCATCGGGTAGGCCTTGCCAAGGCGCTGGGCGGCGAACCAGGCGTACCCCGTCTCCGGGTAGAGCGTCACCACCTGCTCGAGGCCGGCGCGATCGCCCTTGAGACGCGCGCGCCAGTAGCGAGCCGCCACGGCGATATCCACCTGCGGGTAGGCGCCGGTGAGCTTGTCCATCTCGTTGATGGCCTCCACCTCCTTGCCGAGCCGGTGCAGGTCCCAGGCCATGAACCAGCGCGCATCGCTTGCGAACTTGCCGCTTGGATACTTCGACAAGTACGCGCGGAAGCCGTCGATGGCGCCCTGGAGATCGCCGGCGTCGTGCTTCATGTAGCCGGGCTTGAAGCTCGCCTCGTCGGCCTGCGTGGAGGAGGGGTGCGCCGCCACCAGCGCGTCGTAGAGGCGCTCGGCGGCGTCGTAGTCGCCGGCCCGGGCCGTCGCGAGCGCGTACTGGAAGTAGTGGCGAGGGGAGCCGCGGGTGGAAGGCAAGGTCGCGTAGAGGTCGCGAGAGCGCGCGTAGGCCTTGCCGTCGAAGAACGCGTCGGCGAGGAAAACCCGCTCGTCCTCGGTGTCGAAGGGGTCCTGCGCGGCGATGCCGTCGAGCAGGGGAATGGCCTCGGGGGCCTGCTTCTGCGCGATGAGCGCCTTGGCGCGCTCCAGCGCCAGCGCGCGCCCCTCGGCGCTGCCGTAGTCGGGGACGGGCGCGCCGAGCTTTGCCAGTTGCGTCGCGGCCCGCTCGGCCCAGGGCGACATCGGGTGCTTCGTCCACGCGGCGCGGTAGGCGGCAATCGCCGCGTCTTTCTCGCCCCGGTCCTCGGCGCCCACCGCCAGCCAGAACCGGGCCTCCGGGGCCACCGAGGGCACCTCGAGCATGGCGCGCAGGCCGTCGCGGGCGTCGAGGGATCGTCCCGCGAGCACCAGCGCGCGGCCGCGGAGCAGCTCGTCGTCCGAGCCCGGGATGGCCACGCCGTCGAGGGTGCTGACCGCCTCCTCGGCGCGCTCGCGGTCGAGCAGAGCGCGGGCACGCACGAACTTCGCGTAGGGGAGCAGCGACTTGTCGGCAATGCCGGCGGCCACCTCGATGGCGCGGCCGTCGTCACCGCGCTCGTCGAGGCAGCGGGCCAGGGCGAGGGCCTCCTCCGGCGCTTCCGGCGCGGTCAAGGTGGCGATCACCGTGTTGCAGTCGCCGGTGGCCATGGCGTCGCGCCAGTCGGCGGCGAGAGCAAGCGAAAGGGCGAGTAGCACGGGGCGCACCTCTTGACGGGTCAATGTATCCTTCGGACACCGGGTGGCCCCCTTGCACGCCCCATCGCAGAGCGCGACGGAGCCGATGGGGACGCCAGGGGTGACAGGTCCCGGCGCCCGGGGAGCTCCAGGACGGCCTGCGGCCGCCGGGATCGCCTGAAGATCGGGGGTCTCCCGTGTCGCGACATGGGCCCGGGCAGGGCCGCGCCCGAGTTGAGAGGGCGCTAGAAGCTCGTCCCCGCCTCGAAGTACAGCCCGTCGAGCGACCCGATGGCGATGCCGTCGCCCAGCACCGAGAAGGCGTAGCCCATGCGACCGTAGAGGGGCACGCCGTAGAAGGCGATCGCCGACGCGCGGAGCTCGGCGCCCACCCCGACCAGCGAGTTGCCGAGCGCCGCCTCGTCGGCGTCGTCCCAGGCGTTGCCGGCATCGACCACCAGCGCGCCGGACACGTTGCGCATGAAGAAGGGGATCGTCCCCACGCCCCGTTCCACGTACACCACCGGGAAGCGATACTCGCCACTGGCGAGCCAGAAGGTCTCGCCGTTGCGGGTGCCCGTGTAGAAACCGCGCAACGAACGCCATTCCTGTGGGATGACCGTGATGCCGTTCTCGGAGAACGACCCGCCCAGGCGGAAGCTCCCGTAGCGGAACTTGCTGCCCACGGAGAAGCCGCCCGAGGCCTTCACCGCGAACACGTGGTTGGCGAGCCACGGCGCGGGGCGGTACTCCCGCCACTCGCCGGTGACCTGGAGCTGGTCGAAGGGCTGCGGCTCGTTGGACTCGTCGTAGCTCCAGCTCCCGAGCCACCAGGGGGTGAACTCCACGCCCGCGCCGAGTACCCGCGCCTTCTCCGGGGAGATCGACAGCGCGTAGCTCTCACCCGAGCCGCGCGACCAGCCTGCCGCCAGCGTGGAGAAGAAGCCGCGCGTGGGGAGCGCCCCGTAGTACACGCTGGCAGGAAGCTCGTCCTTCGGCTCCCGCAGCTCGCCGCGATAGGAGAAGCTGAACCCCGACTTCTCGTCAAGGGGGTAGTAGCCGGAGAGGCCGCCGCGAGTGCGATGGTCCCAGTAGCGGATGCTGGTCTGCTCGATGCTGGGGATCCACGCGCCGCCCTCGGCCGGGGGAGAACTATAGTCGTACATCGTGCCATATGGAGTCACGTAGGTGCCCCCGGAGGCCGAGAGCACGGGGCGCCAACGGTTGACGGTGAAGGAGCCGCCGCCGCCAAGAAATTGCGCGTCAGTACGGTAGGTTGCGTAGGCGGAGTAGCTGTACTGCCTCAGTACGTCCACGCCGCCGGTATAGGCGGCCAGGTAGAAGCCCCAGTCGTCGCCGGTGGTGGTCAACAGCGCGCCCGGCAGCCAGAAACGGGGCGGAAACAAGGTGGGCAGCGGGCTGTAGGGCTTCGCCCCCGGCACGGGCTCGATCGCCTCGACCTCCGCGGGCGGCTCCCCGTCCTTCCTCGCCTTCCTCGCGGCACGCTCGGCGCGGGCCTGCGCGGTGGCGCGGGGCTCCGGCTCCTCGCCCTCTCGCTCGAATACGCCGGGCTCGCCGCGAGGCGACCAGGGCAGGGCGCCGAGATCCTTGAACTTCGCGGGATCCAGCGCCATCGTCGCCACGCGGGCGCCCATGGAGGTGTAGCTCAGGAAGGCGAGGGACTGTCCCGAGGGGTGAGGGGAGGGGGCGTAGGCCCCGATCACCGCGTTGGTCACGCGGTAGAGTCGCTCTTCAGGCAGGTCGATCGCGTAGACGTTGAGGACGCCGGAGCGATCCGAGGTGAAGTAGAGCCAGCGCCCGTCGGCGCTCCAGGCAGGCTGCACGTCGAGCGCCATGTCGTCGGTGAGGCGGCGGATCGGGCTGCCGTCGGCGCCGTAGAGCCAGAGATCGCGCTTGCCCGCGGTGTGAACGCTCACCGCGAGAGTTTTCCCGTCGGGCGAGAACCGAGGCGTGCTGAACTGCGTGCCGTCGGCGATGGTCGTCATCGGGAGAAGGCGCTGGTCGACCGTCAGCTCGGCGAGCTGGTTGTCCTGTAGCTCGTTGGTGACCGCCACGATGCGCGTGCCGTCGGGAGAGAGGGCCGGGTCGCGGGCGCGCTTGCCGTCCGTCAACGGTCGCGACGCCTTCTTGTCGATGTCGAACATGAAGACATCGTCGACCACCGTGTAGAGGTCGTCGACGTGCATCGAGGCGTACACGAAGGCCTTGCCGTCGTTTCGCCAGGTGACGTCGTCGGCGTACTTGCCCTTGGCCAGGATCTTGGCAGTGGTGCCATCGCTGGTCCAGATGGCGCTCCCCCGGCGAGGGTCGCTGCAACTGTAGATCAGCCGGTCGCCGGTGGGCGCCCAGGCCGGGGTGCCACACGAGATCCCCTCGTCAGAGAGCCACTCGAAGGGGGTTTCCCCCTCGGCGCGCACCGCCGCCGCCTGTGCCTCGTAGCGCTCGGTGAGGTGCGCCTTCCACTCCCGGTACAACTTCACGAAGTTGTCGCCGAAGGTGCGCCGCGCGGGCAGGAAGAAGGGGACCGACGCGCCGTAGCGGTGGATCCACTCGGACCACTTGTCCATGCCCCGGCTCTCGGCCACGTATTGCATGAAGTCTTGCCCGAAGAGGTAGCGCAGGTTGCCCCCGGGCGGCAGCGCCACGAAACCGTCCATGTTGCCCAGCGGGGGGAACCGATCTTCGAGCACGCTGGCCCGCTTGATCATGTCGACGCCCGGCGTGCGCCCGCGCCCGCCCACCGTGTGTCGGGTTTCCTCGAAGGTGGCGAAGCCCTCCACCGTCCACAGCGGCGCAACCTGGTGAGTGCTGATGAGCGAGCCGAAGAGCCAGCGCGCTGCCCGCGGCAGCCCCTCCACCGTGTCGATGTGCACCACGTGCGCCAGCTCGTGGGTGACGATCGCCTCGTTCCAGTTCTCGTAGAGGCCGAGGGTGCTCTCGCCGGTGGGCTGGGTGACGTAGATGGTGATGATGTTCTTGGGGAGGATCTGCGCCATGCCATTGGCGCTGTCGGTCCAGTCAACCAGCACGATGTCGATGGGCGTGCGCGGCTCGTTGCCGATCTCCGGCACCAGCACGTTCCAGGCCTCCTCGGCGGCGGCGGCCATCTCCACCGCGATCTTCTCCTCGCCGCCGTGGAACGTGATGCGGAAGTGCTCGGTGGAGATCGTCTGCCAGCGGAGGTCGGGATCCCAGGAGGCGGCCATCGCCACGGAGGAAAACACGGCGGCGACGAGCAGGCCCAGCACGCCGCCCACGGTATCGCGCCGCGCTATGCTCCGCGCCGTCCATGTTCCGCTTCAGCACCGAGCTGCGCGTCGGCCTCCTCACCCTGTTCGTCCTCGCGGCCGTGGCCTGGGGCATCATCCGCACCGATGACAAGCCCGGGGAGTCGGGTCAACCATTCACGTTGTACGCCGATTTCCCCACGGCCGAGGGCGTGTTCGCCACCACGCCCATCCGGGTGGCCGGGGTGATCGTCGGCCATGTCGAGCACCTCGAGCTCGTCGGCAACAGCGCCCGCTTGACGCTCGCGGTGCTCGACCACGTGGAAGTGCCAGTCGATAGCTACGTGGCGCTGAAATCCGAGGGCATGCTGGGGGACAAGTCGGTCCGCCTCGTGCTCGGTAGTTCCACCCAGCTGGTGCAGCCGGGCGACACGCTGCGGACGGCCGACATGCCCCCCGACATGGAGAAGGTGATCCGGCAGGTCGACGCTATCTCCGGCGACGTGAAGGCCATCACCGAGAACGTGCGCGACATCACCGGCGACGAGGCCACTCGAGAGGAACTTCGCCTCACGATCGAGAACATCCGAGCGCTCTCCGAGCAGCTGCGCACCATCGCCGCCACCAATTCCGACGACATCGCCATCATCGCCGCAAACCTCAGAGACGTGAGCGAGGCGCTGAAGCAGGTGGTGGAAAAGACGGGAGGCGACGTCGAAGGGCAGATGGCGCAAATCCGCACCGCCACCGAGAAGCTCGACGCCACGCTCGCCAACGTGGAGAAGATCACCGCCGGCATCCAGGCCGGGGAGGGGACGGTCGGCAAGCTCCTGAAAGACGACTCCACGATCCTGGCGGTCAACGACACCATCGGGCAAGTCAACGACCTCGTCGGCGACGTCTCCCGCATCAAGACCGAGGTGTACTACCGGGGCGACTTCTACTTCGGCACCGAGCCGACCGACCCGCTGCTCGCCGAGAACCCCGTGGCTGGAGGGTCGCGACAGGGGATGGGCGTTCGTTTCATGCCGGCGGAAGACCACTGGTACGTGTTCGAACTGGCGGGCCACCCGCAGGGCAGCATCTCGAGCGAGGAGCACGTCTTTCCGGACTTCGGCACCAGCTACGAGGAGCTGGTCGTCAAGCCCGGCTACCGTTTCAGCTTCCAGTTCGCGCGGCGGTGGAACGACGCGGTGCTGCGCTTCGGCGTGAAGGACAACGCCGGCGGCCTTGGCCTCGACTACTACCTGTTTCGCGACACGCTGATGCTCGGCGTCGACCTGTTCGACTTCGCCTACGGCAGCTACCCGGTGCTCGATGGCACGCCAAACCTGCAGGCGAACGTTCGTTTCTTGCCATGGCGGCACCTGTACCTCGAGGCGGGTTTCGACAGCGTGCTGATGGGCGCGAAGTATGGCTACGTGACGGCCTATGGCGGCGGCGGCTTCTACTTCGATGACCGCGACATCAAGTTCATCCTCGCGGCCGTTCCGATCAAACCGTAGCAAAGGCTGCCGCGGCGCGTACCCGGCCGCGGCGGGTAGGGTTACATCCCTGCGCTTTCATCCACCGCCCGCGGAGTGGCCTGATGTCGCGCAAGACCCCCCCGACCGACCCGAATCAAGGCTTCGGCGACCTCGACGAATGGTTCAACGAGGCTCCCGCCGCCGGGTTCGAAGAGCCCGACCCGGCCGAGCAGCCCAGCGTCGCCGAGGCACAGAAGGCAGACGCGAAGAAGGCGAAGGAACGGAAGGCCGAGGAGGCCCGCGCCGCCGAGGCGAAGAAGGCAGAGGAAGCCCGGCAGGCAGAGGAAGCGAAGAAGGCCGAGAAGAAGCGGAAACTCGAGGAGGCCAAGCAGCGAGAGGAAGACGCGCGCCAGGCCCAACTCGAGGCCGACGCGCGTCGCGCCGCCCGGGCCATGCAAGACGAGGCCACTCGCGTGTACAAGCGCAAGTCGAAGGCCGAGATCCTCGCCGAGGAGGACGCCGCCGACTCGCGGGTGGAGCCCTCGCGAGGCGAGGAGCCTGCTGCGGAGGGAGCCAAGTCGAGCCCGGAGCCCTCCGCCGCCGCCGTCGATGCCGCCCCGGTGCCCGTCAGCGACACCGCGCCACTGCCCGACAGGGACGCGCCGACCGTGGGCGTTTCCGAGGCGGAGGCCGCCGGGGGTGCCCTCCCCACCGGCATGTCGATGATGCCGTTGCTCAGCAACGAGGACGCCGTCGAGACCGAGGTTGTCGACGTGCCCGCCGTCACGACGCCGCGCGACGAGGCGACGTTGGAGCAGACGGCCGCCGCCGCGCACCTCGTGTGGACGCCCCCCGCCGACGAGCGCGCGGCCTGGGCCGACGTCGTGGACACCATCGCCGCGTCCGCCGCCGCCACCGAAGGCGAGCCGGCCGCCCTCCTGTACGGCGCC